>JANQJF010000058.1 GCA_028281765.1 Planctomycetota bacterium
ACGACATGGCTTGTCAGTGGACAAGTTGAGGAGATGCGACGTAGTGAGCGGAGCGTAGGGGCGGCGACATATGTGACGAACATCAGCGACGCCCCACTACCGGCCGTGCGGCCCGGTCTCGTAGTGATGTTCGAGGACTTGCGCGACGGCGCCCGTCAGACGCTTGCCGGTCGGTAGGTGCAAGAACTCGTTCGGACCGTGCGCATTCGACTTCGGGCCGAGCACGCCGGTGATCATGAACTGCGCCTTCGGGAACTTCTCGCCGAGCATCCCCATGAACGGGATCGTGCCACCCTCACCCATGTAGACCGCGGGCTTGTCGAAGTACTCCTGCGACGCGGCTTCGATGGCCTCGCCGAGCCACGGCGCGAGCTCCGGTGCGTTCCAGCCGTCCGCGCCGTGCTCGGCCTCGAACTCGACGCGCGCACCGTACGGCGGATCCTTGGTCAGGATCTCGCGCATCGCCTCGGTCGCAGCCTCCGGATCACAGGTCGGCGGCAGGCGCATCGACAGCTTCAGCGACGTGTAGGGACGCAGCACGTTGCCCGCATCTTGCAGCGACGGCATGCCGTCCGCGCCGGTCGTCGCGAGGAACGGCCGCCAGGTCCGGTTCAGCACGGCCTGCGTCAGCTCGGTCGCCATCGACCCGGTCTCGTTCGTCCACGGGAATCGGTCGATCATGTCCTGACCCAGCACGCTCGCGCACACGCCGGCCTGGTCGATCCGCTGCTGCGGGATGTCGACGTGGAACACGCTCGGCAAGATCTCGCCGGTCTTCTCGTCTTCGAGCCGACTGATGAGCTGACGCGCGATCCGGAACGACGAAGGCACGATGCCGCTCGCGTCGCCGGAGTGCACGCCTTCGTCGAGGATCTGCACTTTGAGCGTGCCGGCCGCCATGCCGCGCAGCGAGGTCGTGCACCACATCTGGTCGTAGTTCCCGCAGCCGGAGTCGAGACACACGACGAGGCTCGGCTCGCCGATGCGATCCTTGAGGTGATCGATGTAGTACGGCAGGTCGTAGCTACCACTCTCCTCGCAGCCTTCGATGAGGACGACGCAACGCGAGTGCTTGCCGCCATGCTCCTTGAGCGCGCGGATCGCCGTCAGCGACGCGAATGCCGCATAGCCGTCGTCGGCCCCACCGCGGCCGTAGAGCTTGTCGCCCTCGAGGACCGGCTTCCAAGGTCCGAGATGATCGAACCAGCCCTCCATCTCGGGCTGCTTGTCCAGGTGACCGTAGAGCAACACGCAGTCGTCGTTGCGATCCCCGGGGATCTCCATGTAGATCAGCGGCGTGCGGCCCGCGAGCTTCACGACCTCGACGGTCAGGCCTTCGATCTGCTGCTCCTTGCACCATCCCTCGATCAGCTCGACGGCCTTGTCCATGTGTCCGAGCGACTCCCAATCGGGCTCGAACGCGGGCGACTTGTTGGGGATCTTGATGTAGTCGACCAGCGTCGGCGTGATCGTGTCATCCCAGACGCCTTCGACGAAGCGACTGATCTTGGCGGTGTCCATGACCCACAGCGTAGGAGCCACGGCGGAAGGTGGCCAGCCTGGGGAGGGTGTGTTCGACGGGCTATCCTCCGAATCATGATCGTCGCCGTTGCCGCCGTTTCGCTGCTCGCCATCCAAGAGCCCGAGAATGCCGAGCTGTCCGCCGCGAGCCGGGTCGCGGCGCTCGAGTTCACCGAGGCGGAGATCGAGCAGATGCTCGCCCGCGCGCGCGAGAACATCCGGTCCTTCCACCGGATGCGACAGCGCGAGATCCCCAACTCGATCGCGCCGGCGTTCACGTTCCAGCCGACGATCGATTCGTGGCCGACGACCGAGCCCGGACCGATTCCGCTCCCCGAAACGGAGCGTCCGGAGAATCTCGGGGACCTGGCGTTCGCCGACATCCGCACGCTGGCGAGCCTCGTCAAGTCTCGGAAGGTGAGCTGCGTCGAACTGACGGAGCTGTTCTTGGCGCGCCTCGACGACGCCGACAAGGCGCTGCACTGTGTGATCTCGCGCATGCCGGAGCGCGCAGTGGCGCGCGCCCGAGAGCTCGACGCCCTTCTCGCCGACGGCAACTGGCTCGGCCCGCTGCACGGCATCCCGTACGGCGCGAAGGACCTCCTGTCTGCCAAAGGCGCGCCGACGACCTGGGGAGCCAAGCCGTATCAGACGCAGGTCATCGACGAAGACGCCGCGGTCATCGAACGACTCGAAGCCGCCGGCGCGGTGCTGTGTGCCAAGCTCGCGCTCGGCGCTCTCGCTTGGGGCGACGTGTGGTTCGGCGGCAAAACGCGCAACCCTTGGAATCCCGAACAGGGCTCGAGTGGCTCATCCGCCGGCTCCGCTGCGGCAACCGCCGCCGGCGCGCTGCCGTTCGCGATCGGCTCCGAGACTTTGGGCTCGATCGTGTCCCCGTCGACGCGCTGCGGCTGTTCTTCGTTGCGCCCGACGTTCGGCGTCGTAGACACGCGCGGCGCGATGGCGCTCAGCTGGACCATGGACAAGCTCGGCCCGATCTGCCGCTCCGCCGACGACGCGGCGCTCGTGTTCGCAGAACTCGTCGCCGCGCATCCGCACGGCTACCGATTCGCGCCGCGCTTCGACCGCAGCCTGAAGGGCATTCGGGTCGGCTACGACGCGCGCGCGTTCGAGCGAACGACCGGCGACAAGACGGTTCTCGACGAGCTCCGGTCACTGGGCATCGAACCGTCCCCGATCGAACTGCCGGACTATCCGACGAACGCGATGATGGTGATTCTCAACTGCGAGGCTGCCGCCGCGTTCGACGAGCTGACGCGCTCGAACCGCGACGACGAACTCGTGCGCCAGATCGCGAACGCGTGGCCGAACGAGTTCCGCGTCGCGCGCCTGATTCCGGCAGTCGAATACATCCAGGCGCAGCGACTGCGCACGATGCTGATGCGCGACATGGACCGTGCGCTCGAGAACGTCGACGTCTACGTCCACCCGACGTTCGGCGGTGCCACGCTCGGGATCACGAATCTCACCGGGCACCCGACGTTCGTCGCGCCGTTCCGGTTCCGCGATGACGGCACGCCGCGGAGCATCTGCTTCACCGGGAAGCCGTACGGGGAGGCCGCGCTGATGGCGGTCGCGCAGGCGTGGCAGTCCAAGACGGACTACCACTCGAAACACCCCGGCGACTAGCCCGGATTATGCACGAAGCACCTATTGCGGTCGGCGAGGTTGCTACGGCGCCTCGTGCATAGTCCGGGCTAGTGGTGGCGGTAGACGCGCTTCGTGACGACCGCGTCTTCGCTCTTCGATTCGACGATCGCGCCGCCGTAGTCCATGCTCAGATCGAGCGCGCGCAGCACGGGGCCGATCTTGGACAGAAGCCGACCGACCTGGATCGCTTCGCGCGTGTCCCGGTCCTCGGGCATGACCGACAGGAAGAACCCTACCGCGCTGACGAGGTCCGGGATGCCGCCGAGCGAGTGGTCGATCTGGCCGTAGTCCACGTAGTAGCCGTCGTTGTCATCGATCTCGAGCGCGCGGAAGCGATCGCTCGAGCGGATATTCGGCTCCATGCCGCGCCGGACCCGATCGATCCTGTCGATCGCGGCGGGAGACGTCGCGAGCACGACCTGCCCCTCGAAGACGCCGATCGTCGGGCGAATCCACGGGAAGGCTTCCAAGCGCATCTCGTGGAAGCCATCGTCACTGCGAATCTCGACGGCCTGACCGCGACTCTTCAGAAAACGCGCGAGCGCGTGCAGGTGACCCTCGATCCAGTTCGCGACGCCCTCGGTCTTCTCGAGCTTGAACGCGAACACCGTCTCGCCGAGTGTGCAGCCGTTCTCGCCGGCCGTCGGGAACGACACGGTCGCGACTTCGCCGGAGAGATGCCCGGCGATGCGATGCGCCTCCTTCCAACGGCGCGACTCCCACCACGGATGGACGTCGAAGTCCGCCAATCCTTCGGACGCGACGTGCGCGATCATCTCCATGAATTCGTCGATGTTCATGCCGGAGTCGAACACGAACGACGTCGCGTCCGCCGGGACGCTCTCGTGCCAGTTCTTCCATGGCGTCTGGCCCGAGAACATCTTCGCCAGACGCGTGTCCGAGAAGTCGTCGCTCAATCGCATCAGTGACGTCGAGGTCACGGCCCTGCCGTCCGACTGCGTCGAGACGAATACGTGATCGAACACGTCGAGCTCCTGCAGGACGACGTCGGCGATCGAGACCAGCCGGCGCGCTTCCGGCGGCATCCTTTCGGCGCCACCAGCCGCCATGTTCAGCGTCCCACCGACCATTCCCAGAACGCTGCGGATATCGATGAACGCCGTGCTCTCCGAGCCGTGTGGCACCTCGGAAGCCGACCTGCGGAAGCGTGCGTCCTCGACGATCGAGCCGGCCCCGTCGTTCTGCATGCGCTTCATCGCCGACGCGGTCATGTGGACGCTGGTCGACATGATGACGGCGTCGCCAACGGCACCGGCCGCGATCTGCACCGGGGCCCCGTCGACCTCGAACACCGTCACGTCGCCGGTGCGTCGTTCGACGATGCGAACCTCGGCCGCGCCCTGGGCCATCTCCGCGAAGCCCTCGAGCATCTTCTTGACGGCCGACACGTGCTTGCCCGCCTCGTCCTGGCCGGAGCGGAACACCATCATGAACTCCGGCATCGGCATCGACAGCTTCTCGGCGAAGACGATCTCGCGCGACGCGAGATCCGCCCAGTCCACGCTGTCGAGCAGCCCGAAGACGTGCGTGATCACGCCACGGATCTCGTCGCGCTGCCGGTCGGACATGTCCTGCGTCGCGAGCGCGAACAGGTCCTCGTGCAGACCGCTGTCGATGACCCGAGCCATCGCCTGCTCGAAGCGAACGACACTCGGGTCGGGGGTCGGCGACGCCGTGCCGTGCACGTAGATGTGAATGTCGTCCGGGACCGCGTGACCCAGCGGCTGCTGGGCCGCGAGCGGGAGCAAAGAAGAGGAGAACGCAGCGAGGGCCGCGCACGACGAGCGGAGGAGATTCATGGCCTGGACTCCGGGATCGGGGAGGAAATCGGCGCCCTTACACGGGTCAGCGGAGACTATTCGCTCCAACCCGGCACGGGTCCCGAGAACGTCGCGCAACGCCCAATCGTTCCCGAGAATTGCATCAGCTCGAGATCACGACGCAGGGGCTCGGCCCAGCGCTCCGGTGCAGGGCCGCGTACAGGGCGGCCGCCCCTGCAGCATCGACCGCGAGTCGCGCCCCGATACGCATTTTCTCGATCAGATCCGTGAGCCCCGAGAGTTCGTCTTCGTGGATCCCGTGCACGGCACACCCACGGTTGCCGGCTCGGAGCCCCGCTTCGATCGGACCGGCCAGCACCGGCGGCGAGACGAACACGGACGCCGTATCGAACGGGAGCTCCCGTGCAAGCTCCAGTCCGACCGTCGCAATGCCCGCGGCGTAGCGCGGCGCATCGAGCCCGCCCATCCTCTGATAGCCCCGTTCGCGGCCGACCGCGTCCGCGCGAGTGTCGACGTCCTCGCCCTCGGGAACGACTACGAGATCAGCATCCTGGCTTGCGAAGAGCGACTCGAATTCGGGAGTCATCGACGCCGCCGGCACGACGGCAATCGCGGGCACTCGCTGGAGCGCCGCGGCACAGATCCCGCCGTAGGCACGCCGCGCCGAGCCCGCGACGACGATGCCCTTGCAGGACCCGAAGTGCTGCGCCAGTTCGTGCATCGCCCCGCGAAACCAGATTCCGCTGCCGATCTGCAGATTCTCGGGTTTGACGCGTAGATCGACGGGACACGAGATGCCCGGCAGACGCAACGCACCGATCAACGGCGTCGCGACCAGGTTGCCGGACAGCTTTTCGAGCGCAGAGACGATCGCGTTGGCGTCCACGGGGGAAGCAGACGACCAACCGGCCCCCAGTTCAACCTCGCGCAACGCACGCCGTAACGAGAGCCACGGATCGCGCCCCGCCGGGACCGCGCAAGATCGTGCGAGCGCACTCGCGTGCGGTGGCTCCGGACGTCGTAACGTCGTCCACGAGCAGGACGACGCGACCTCGCAGGCGCTCCGGCCGACGGACTCGAAACGCCCCCTCGACGTTGCGATCCCGAGAGGTGACCCGGGGGTCGCCCTGCGGGAGCGTCGCGCGGACGCGCCGCAGCGCGTGATCCGCGAACGTCAGCCCGAGCCTGCCCGCCACCTCCCGCGCCAGGAACGCCGCCTGATCGATCGGACGGCCCCGCCGCTTGCGCGCGTGCAGCGGCACCGCCACCACGACGGCCCGGCGCCCGTCTCGATGTGCCCAAACGCGCATCGCTGCCGCCATCTTCGCGGCGAGCATCGTCCCCGCGCCGCGGTCCGACTCGAACTTCAGTCTCCGAACCAGGGCGCCGGCGGTCCCGGCGTAGCGAAACGGCGCGCGCGCGATCGTGATGTTGCGCATCCACCGGTGGTTCGCCGTGCAGCGCGCGCCGGGAGCCAACGGAGCCCCACACCGGTCGCACCACGGCGCGCGGCGCTCGTCGAGCAAGCGTGCACAGGGCGCGCAAAGCTCCATTCCGAGCTCGCCACACGCGACGCAGCGCCGCACCGTCACGCAGTCGAGCACCGCTCGGCCGATCTCCGAGACGTGTCGACGCACCATCCGCAGACGCTGTCGAGGTTCCACCGTCTGTTCGTGGACCGAAGATGCCCACCGGTTACGTCCGTTCGACCTATCATCGAGGAAACCGGGAGATCCCATGAAACGAACCGCCATCGCCCTCGCGATCGCGTCGTGCTTCGGCGCCGCGGTCACGCTTGTTCCCGACGACGGACGCGCCGAAGCGCTGGCCCGTGTCACCAACGCCGCCGATGTCCTGCTGGCTTCCCTCGACGACGAGCAACGCAAGCAGGCGTCGTTCCCGTTCGAAAACGCGGAACGCAAGAACTGGAACTTCGTGCCGCGCGAGTATCCCGGCGTCGCGATCCGCGACCTGAGCCTCGCGCAGCGCGCCCACGTGCACTCCCTGCTGCGCGCGGCGCTGAGCTCGAAGGGCTACCTCAAGGTCACGTCGATCATGGCCCTCGAAGGCATTCTCCGAGAGCTCGAGTCGCGGCCCGATCGACCGGCCACCCATCGCGACCCCGAGCGCTACTGGATCGCGGTGTTCGGCACGCCAAGACCGAACGCCGTATGGGGCTGGCGCCTGCAGGGGCACCACGTGTCCTTGAACTGGACGACGATCGACGACGAGTTCGCGCCGACGCCGATGTTCCTCGGCGCGAACCCGCATCAGGTGCGCCAGGGACCCCGCGCCGGCCTGCGCGTCCTCGGCGAAGAAGAAGACCTCGCGCGCGCACTCATGAACACCCTGACGCCGGAACAGGCTCAGTTCGTGGTGCTGGCCGTCGAAGCACCACGCGACGTCATCCTCGGCCCCGGCCGCAAGGCCGATCTGCTCGGCGAGCCCAAGGGCCTGCCCGCCGTCCTGATGACCGCACAGCAGAAAGCCATGCTCCTCGCGATTATCCGCGAGTATGCGGAGAACCTCCGCGGCGAGTTCGCATCCGTCGAACTCGAGCGCATCCGCGACGCCGGCATCGACGGGGTGCGCTTCGCCTGGGCTGGCAGCACGGACCCGAAAGAACCCCACTACTACCGCGTCCACGGACGCGGCTTCGTCATCGAGTACGACAACACCCAAGGAGGCGCGAATCACTCCCACACCGTCTGGCACGACCTGCACAACGGATTCGGCGAGGACGCCCTGCGGCGGCACTACGCCGAGGGACACGGCCAGCAAGGCAAGTAGGGCGAGAATTGCGGGACCGGATCCGGCCGTCCCGGGATCCCCCCTGCATCGATGCGAAACGAAACTCCCCACGTCCCGATCCGCGGCGGCATCGCGGATCACGAACTCGAGACGCTGACCGTGCAGATGCACCGGCTCGCGCGCTCGCTCGTCCGGAGTGATGCGGATGCGGACGACTTGGTTCAGGACGCCTGGACTGCCGCGCTCGCACACCCACCGCGTGATCGTCGCAAGCTGGGGAACTGGATGTCGGTGACCATGCGTAATCTGGTCCGCGCCCGCGCGGGCCGTGAGCGCCTGCGTCGAGAGAAAGAGCAGATCGTCGCGAAGCCGATCGAGTCCGAAACGACCGATCGACTCGCCGCCAGCCGCTCGCTGCTCGACGCGGTCGACGCCCTGGAGGAGCCGTTCCGCAGCGCGATCGTCGACCGCTTCCTCGAGGGGCTGCCGCCACGCGTGATCGCCAAGCGATTGCAGGTGCCCGTCGAAACCGTGCGCAGCCGCGTCCGTCGCGGTCTGGCTCAACTCCGCGGTCGACTCGAGCGCAACGGTGCCTACCGCGCCGTCGCGCTCCTCGCATTGCGTCGCCCCGCCGTCGTGTTGCCCCCCTGGATCCTCTGGATGAACGTCAAGCTGATCGCACTCATTGCTGCCGTCGTCGCCGCTCCCCTGATCTGGTTCGCCTTCGACGACGATGCGCCTGTCGACGATGCGGGCGTCGCGGCCGCGAATGAGTCCCCCGCACTCGAGAGCGCTCCCACGGACGCCGCGCCGATTCAGGAACGCACCGAGCGCATGCCTGCGGATGGCGGCGAGGAGCCACGGCGAACGTTCCCACCGATCACGTTCGTCGGGCGATGCGTCTCCGCAGAAGACGGAGAACCGATCTCCGGCGCGCAGGTCGCGTTCGAACTCGACATCCCACTCGAGAGCCCAGCGACGCTGGCGGAACTCGAAGGGCGCACGATTCAACCGATCGCCCCGTCGACCCAGACCGGGTCCGACGGTCGCTTCGAACTCCGCGGTGAACGCGCGGAGACGTGGCGCTACGACCTCGTCGTGCACGCCCCGGGCCACATCCCCCTCGAAGGTTCGATGTCCTTCGCGCCGGATGGAGAGCGCGTCGATCTCGGCGACATCGAGCTCACGCGAGGAGCCACAGAGATGCGGGCCCGCATCGTCGATACCGAAGGTCGACGCCAGACGGGAATGAAAGTCTCGTTCCTCGGTCCCAGCAACGGTCGCAACCCCGAATGGCTGCGGCGGACGAGGAGCTTCACCCTCGAATCGGACGCGTTCGGCGATCTCACGCTCCCCGAGACGATGTGGCCGGGCAGCTGGCGAGTTACGTGCCGCACGCGCGAGATCGTCGGAGCCCGCGAGTGGGTCGTCGATTCCGGCGGCGCGCCGTTCGACGTCGTCGTGCGAAGTGAAGACGACATCGACTGCATCGAGGGAACCGTGGTCGACCCGACCGGCACGCCGATCGAATCCGTGGCCGTGCAGCCGGCGTTCCGCGCGTCGTACATGGGCACCCCACCCCTGACCGACTCGAACGGGCGCTTCGCGATCGCGCGATGGGACAGCGACTATCCGCGACCTCACAAGCTTCACCTCTCTCATCCGGACTACTGCTCGCTCGAGACCGATCCGGTCGCGTGGAGCTCCAAGGGGCATCGCTTCGTGCTCCACCCGACTCGGACGCTCGACCTGCTCGTCGTCGACGCCATCACGAACGAACCGATCGAGCGGTATGGCGTGCGGATTCAGCGACCGGCCAATGCGATCCACGACTGGCGCGTTCGTCTCGACGGCGTGCTCGACCACGTCGAGCCGCACGACGGCGGTCGAATGGCGCTGCAGCTGGGCAATGGCAAGCACTTGATCTTCGTGCAACCCGCGACGACCGAACACGCGCCGTCGACTGCAGTCGAGATTCCGGAGTCCGAAGTCGTGGCGCGATCCGTAACCGTCCGTCTGACCCCCCAGGTGCCGTGCACGGTTCGAGTAGAGAACTCCGCCGGGGAGCCCATCTCCAGGACAGAAGTCAGCGTCGTCCGTCGCGTCGAGAGCGCCGCACCCGCGCAGCCGGTGTCCTCGAGCAACACCGCTCGAGCCGCGACTACGGTTCAGATCGCGCCAACCAAGGGGAACACCATGACGCGAGAGACCTGGCAGTGGCGCGATACCGGGTGGCGAATGGGGCGCGCACGCAACATGGCGTACGAACTCGCCAGCGGAACCACACAACCGGACGGATCCGTCACCCTGACCGTGCCTCTGGGAGAGGAACTCGAGCTCTGGGCCACCGGCACCCAGCACGCGACGGTGACTCGCTCGGTGATGTTCGATGCGGACGAGCCCGTGACGATCCGAGTCACTTCGGGCGGCCGCATCGAAGGGACCGTCAACCCGGCAGAGTTCCTCGAAGCCGCACAGGCGCTTGGTGGTCCCGAGCGTCAGAGGAAGCCCGGGCTGCAGTTGGTCCAAGAACCCGTCGAGGGCCAGCCGCGCCTCTTTCCCGCGGATCCGATCGCAATCGGCGCCGACGGCGCATTCACGATCGACCAGGTCCCGCCCGGTGAGTGGCACGTGATCGTGACCCCATGGATCTTCCGCAACTCGTCGATGCGGAGTCTCGGCATGCTCCATACGGAAACGGTCGTCGCCATCGCATCCGGCCGCACGGAGCAACTCACGGTCGACGTCGAAGACCTCATGCCCGGCACGATCCGCGCGAGGGTGTTCGTCGGCGGCGAGGTCTGGCGGTCCGGCGAGTTCGCCCTCGATGGGGAGTGCACCGCGCGCCTGGTTCGCGGGCGCGCCCGGAACGGGCTGCACATGCTGGCGACCGACGCCGAGGGCTGGTTCGAGTTCGTCGCGTTGCCAGGAGTCTACGAGGTCAAAGTCGACGGCAACCGCGCGCCGGAGCAGCTCACGCTCGGGCCGGGCGGAGCGGTCGAGGGCAAGTTCGACGTGCGCTGAGCAGAATCCCGTCGTCGGCGTGTAACGATCGGCGTGGCTCCCAAGTGAAGACCACTGGAGCCACGACGATGAGAACGTTGATACCCTTCGGGGTCGCCGCAGCGGCCACTTTCGCGAGCCTCGGCAACCCCCAATCCGAGGACTCGCCCCGCCTCGCTCCGGCGTTCGCGCACAACGCCGGACAACACCCCGAGCCGATCCTCTTCACGACGAGGCTGCCGGGAGTGTCCGTCGTCTTCGAACGCGACGCCGTTCGCCATCGCCTCCGGGACGAAGTCGTGGTCGCGCGCTTCGTGGGATCCGATCCCGAAACGCGAGTCACCGGCGAGGATCCCCTCCCACATCGGACGCACTACTACCTGGGCGCGGACCCGACCGAGTGGCACGAGTCCGTGCTGAACTTCGCGGCCGTGCGATACTGCGGTCTGTATCCCGGAGTCGATGCGGTCTTTCGAGGCACGGGCACCTCGATCAAGTACGACTTCGAACTCGGGCCGCGCGCCAACGCGACCTCGATCGCGGTGCGATACGACGGCGCACGCTCGATGGGAATCGAGGCCGACGGCTCGCTGATCGTGAGGACCGAGACGAACACGATCGTCGAGGCGCCCCCGTATTCGTATCAGGTCCGCGACGGCCTCGAGGTCCCCGTCGACGTGCGCTTCGAGCTCCGTGCACCGTGCGAGTTCGGCTTCCGCATCGTCGGCGCCTACGACCGCGACGTCCCCGTCGTCATCGATCCGTCGCTGGCCTACAGCACCTACCTCGGCAGCGCGTCCTACGACCAGCTCGGCGACATGGTCGTCGACTACAACGATCAGGCCTACGTGGTCGGCGCCTCTCTGTCCCCGGACTTTCCGGCGACGGGCTCGCCCGTCCCGGCGTTTCCGGACTACTCAGTCTTCGTGAGCAAGTTCGACCCGAACGGTTCGTCCCTCCTGTTCTCCGTCTTCCTCGGCGGCAGCTCGAACCAGATCGGCTACGGCATCGACCTGGACCCGAACGGCGACGTCTACATCTGCGGCGACACGACCTCGACGGACTTCCCGACCACAGTCGGCGCGTACGACACGACGTTCAACAGCGTCAACGCTTGGGACAACGACGCGTTCGTCGCGCGCCTCGACGGGAGCGATGGCACCCTCGAGTACTCGACGTACGTGGGCGGAGCCAGCGCAGACAACGCGTTCCAGGTCAAGGCAGACGACTTCGGCTCGGTCTACGTCGCGGGCGAAACGTGGTCCCACGACTTCCCGACGACTTCGGGTGCGTACGACTCGACGCTCGCCGGACCGAAGGACGTGACCCTGATCCGCCTGCACGCGCTCGGCAACGGCAGCGCCGACCTCGACTACTCGACCTATCTCGGCGGCGATGGGTACGACGAGGTCCGCGGGCTCGATCCCTGGGTGAGCGACGGCGTCTTCCTGAGCGGCTCGACGGCCGCCCCCGACTTCCCGGCGACGCACGGTGCTACCGGCGGTGGCTTCGACGCCTTCGTGGCGATGATCAACCCGTCCGGAGGCTTCAGCGCCGACCTGCTCTGGGCCCACCGCCTCGGTGGCTCGGGGCACGACTACGCGACACGAATCGACGTCACGGACGACGGCGAACCCGTGTTCGTGGGGATCACCAAGTCGAGCGACTTCCCGACCACGGCCGGCAGCTGGCTGACCACCTTCCAGGGTGGCGGCGAAGACGCTTTCGCGGCTCGCGTGAGCCCCGATGGCTCCACCCTCGACTACTGCACCTACCTCGGCGGATCGGACGACGACCGCGGCATGGACGTGGTCGCACTGCCGAACGGCAACGCGATCGCCTTCGGCTTCACCAAGTCGCCCGACATGGCCACGACCACGGGCGCCTACGACACGACGCACAACGGCGGCGACGACTTCTTCGTGACCACCCTGAACGTCACCGGCTCCGCGCCGGTCTACAGCACGTTCTTCGGCGGCGGCAGCAACGACGTGGCGTACGCGTTCGAACGGTCGTCGTCCGGCGCGTGGTTCCTGGCCGGCACGACGCAGTCTGCCGACTATCCGACGACGACCTCGTCGTTCGACACGACGATCAACGGCGGTCCGATCGACGCCGTCGTCTCGAAGCTGATCTGGCCGCAGGTCAGCACGTTCGGGAACGCGATCCCGAACAGCGTCGGATCGCTCCCGCTGATCTCCCTGCCGAGCCTCCCCTGGATCGGCAACGACGACGTCTCCGTGCTCGGCTCCCATCTCCTGCCCGGCACGGTCGCGCACATCGTCGTGGGCACCGAGTCCGCCGCACCCCTTCCCTTGGACCTCGTGGGCGGGCCTCCTGGATCGGCGCTGCTCGTGGATCCCTTCGCGACCGTACCGTTGATCACCAGCGCAGACGGGAACGCATCGCTGGGACTCTCGATCCCCTACGACCCGGGCATGATCGGGCTCCGATTCTCGTTCCAGATCCTGCAGGTCGACCCGGGCCTACTCGGGATCTACGGGCTCCCGATCACGCACAGCGCAGGCGCGACCATGGAGATCTCCCCGTAAGCTCAGCGCCCCGTCAGCGCGCCGAGGTCGCGGAGCTTCCGACCACGATCCCCGCCCACGCGCGGTGCGACCGGCGGCATCTGGTGCTCCGGCGTCAGGCCGAGCTCGACCCGCACGCGGCGCACGTAGTCCTCGACCGACTCGTCCTGCAGCTGTCGGACACCGAGATACAGGCCGATGTCCTTCGTCAGGTTCATGTTCTCCGAAAAGTCCCACGGGTGCTTCTGGAAGAACTCACGCAGGTAGCGCCGAAACGAGCGGCGCGAGTAGATCAGGCCGATCAGGTAGGACGCCCCCGCCAGCACGACGATGCCGACGCAGATGAACACCGTCGTCATGTGCGCGCGGATCTCGTCGAGCAGCGCGAATCCCTGCAGCAGGAAGCCCGTGTTCAAGAACAGGAAGCCGATGACGACCTGGACCTTGTTGAGGCTGTAGTCGCGGATGACCGTGAGGCTGCCGGCACCGACGCCGAAGAACTCCTCGATCACCTTCCGCTGGCGACGAAACACGATCGAGTTGGCGAGGAGGAAGACGCCAACCAGATTGCAGGTCAGTCCGATGATCGCGAGTTCAGAGGATTCCATCGAGTTGTCCGAGTGCAGGGGATCGGACCGCGTGGCCGATATTTAATCTAGCCGCGCCGAGCAGCCACCGACATGGTGTCTGATTCCGAACCGCCCGGGGGTCAGTCTAGAGGGTCGCCGGCTCCGACGCCAAGCCGCGGGCCATGGATTCCACCGGATCTGCCGCTACAACCCCCTTGACATGAGGACTTCAGGACTTTCGCAATGGACTCCGACACGATTCGAGCGCTCGCCAAGCTGAGCCGTTTGGAGCTGACCGAGGCCGAGCTCGATCGGGCCCGTGAGCAGCTCGAACATCTGCTCGGGCACTTCGACGCACTGCAGCAGATTCCGACGGACGAGGTCGAGGCCTCGCCGTATCCGCGGCCGATCTCCCTGCGCATGCGCGCGGACGAGCCCGGCGAGACGCTCCCCCCGGAAGAAGTCCTGCAGAACGCCCCGGAGCAGCGCGCCGGTCAGTTCCTCGTGCCGAGGATCATCGAAGGATGAGCGACGCTCCCCCGATCACGTCCCGCTCCGCGACCGAGCTCGCCACCGCGATCCGCGACGGCGGCCTCCGCGCGGCGGAAGTCACGGATGCGTTCCTCGCGAGGATCGCGTCCCACGACACAGGCCTGGGCTCGTTCATCGAAGTGTGGGGCGACGCGGCCCTGGCCGAGGCCGAAGCCGTCGACGCCGCGCGCGCGCGCGGCGACGCCCTCGGCCCGCTGGGAGGCGTGCCCGTCGCCATCAAGGACAACTACGTCCGGCGGGGATTTCGCACGGGCTGCGCCTCCAAGATTCTCGACGGGTTCGTATCGCCCTACACCTCGACGGCGGTAGCTCGACTCGAAGCCGCGGGCGCCATCTTGCTCGGACGCACGAACATGGACGAGTTCGCGATGGGCAGCTCGACCGAGCACTCGATCCACGGCGCGACCAAGAACCCGTTCGACCCGGCTCGCACCTGCGGCGGAAGCAGCGGCGGCTCCGCCGCGGCCGTGGCCGCGCGCTTCGCACCACTCGCACTCGGCTCGGACACGGGCGGCTCGGTGCGCCAGCCGGCCGCGTTCTGCGGAGTCTCCGGGCTCAAGCCGACCTACGGTCGCATCTCCCGGTTCGGTCTCGTCTCGTTCGCGAGCTCGCTCGATACGGTGTCGCCGTTCGGCCGCACCGTGGCGGACACGGCACTCGCTCTCGCAGTGCTCGCCGGCATGGACCGCAACGACAGCACCTCCCTCGCCGATCCGGCCGAGGACTACACCGCCGGACTCGACGGCTCGCTCGACGGCATGCGCGTGGGCGTTCCGGCCGAATACTTCGGCGACGGCCTCGACCCGGTGGTCGAAGAGCACGTGCGCGCGGCGATCGCGCAGCTGTCCGAGCTCGGCGCGACGACCGTGCCGATCGAGCTCCCCCACACGCGCTACGCCGTGCCGACCTACTACCTGATCTGCACGTCGGAAGCGTCGTCGAACCTGTCCCGCTACGACGGCGTGCGGTTCGGGCACCGCGCCGGCGGCGACCAGGATCTCGACACGATGTATTCGCGCACGCGCGCCGAGGGCTTCGGCAGCGAGGTCAAGCTGCGCATCCTGCTCGGCACGTTCTGCCTGTCGAGCGGCTACTACGACGCCTACTACCTGAAGGCTTCGAAGGTGCGCACACTGATCCGCGAAGACTTCGAACGGGCGTTCACGCAGTGCGACGTGCTCGCCGCGCCGACGTCGCCGTTCCCGGCGTTCGATCTCGGCTCGAAGACCGACGACCCGCTCGCGATGTATCTGAGCGACGTGCTGACCGTCGCGCCGAGCCTCGCGGGCGTGCCCGCGATCTCGGTGCCGTGCGGCGCGACCACGGACGGTTTGCCGATCGGAATGCAGCTCATCGGGCCCGCCCTCGGCGAAGCGAAGCTGCTCCACGCGGCGCACGCCTTCGAGCAGTCGACCGGGCACCACCTCGTGGAGCCCTGCTTCGGAAAGGCGACGTCATGAGCGGATTCGAAACGGTGATCGGCCTCGAAGTGCACGTGCAGCTCAACCTGCGCTCGAAGCTGTTCTCGCCTTCTCCGGTCGGCTTCGGCGGCGAACCCAACAGCCGCGTCTCAGTCGTCGAACTCGGCCTCCCCGGCGTCCTGCCGGTCGTCAACGAGAAGGCGATCGAAGTCGCCGTACGCGCGGCGATCGCGCTCGACGCCGAGGTTCAGCACGAGACCAAGTTCGACCGGAAGAACTACTTCTACGCCGACCTGCCGAAGGGCTTCCAGACGAGCCAGTTCGACAAGCCGTTCTGTCGCGGCGGCCGCGTGCCACTCGGCGATGGCCGCTACGGCGCGCTCAACCGGATCCACCTCGAAGAGGACGCGGGCAAGAACATGCACGCGGACGCCGGCAGCACGGTCGACCTCAACCGCGCGGGCGTGACGCTGTGCGAGATCGTCGGCGAGCCCGACCTCCACACGCCCGAGGATGCCGCGGCATTCCTCGAGAACCTCAAGCAGATCCTCCAGTACTCCGGCGTCTCCGACTGCGACATGGAGAAGGGTTCGCTGCGCTGCGACGCGAACGTCTCGCTACGTCCGCAAGGCTCGACCGAACTCGGCGACAAGGTCGAGATCAAGAACCTCAACTCGTTCAAGATGGTGCAGCGCGCGCTCGAGTACGAGGAGCGCCGCCAGGCCGCGACCCTGTCCGCTGGCGGCAAGATCGTCCAGGAGACGCGCCTCTGGAACGACGAGAAGGGCGAGACCGCGTCGATGCGCAGCAAGGAAGACGCGCACGACTACCGCTACTTTCCCGAGCCGGACCTGCCGCCACTCTTCATCGAGCAGTCGTTCGTCGACGAGATTCGGCGCACGTTGCCGGAGCTGCCGGACGCGCGGCGCGCACGATACGCGAGCGACTTCGGCCTGCCCGAGTACGACATCGGGGTGCTGACGGCGGACCATGCGCTCGGCGAATACTTCGAAGCGGTCACCGCGCAGGGCGGCAACGCGAAGGAAGCCGCGAACTGGGTCATGACCGAAGTGCAGCGCGCGCTCAACGAGACCCACACGAAGATCGCGGACTTCTCGATCGCCCCCGACCGCCTCGGCGAGCTGATCGCCGCGCAGGGTTTGGGCAAGGTCAGCCGGCAGGCCGCGAAGAAGGTGTTCAACCACATGCTCGAGACCGGCGACGACGCGGCGACCGCGATTCGCGAACTCGGCCTCGAACAGATCAGCGACACGGGCGCGCTCGAGGCGATCGTGCAGCAGGTCGTCGACGCGAACCCCAAGCCTGTCGAGGACTACCGCGCGGGCAAGCAGAAGGCGCTGCACGCGCTGAAGGGCCTCTGCATGCGCGAGACGAAGGGCAAGGCCAACCCGGCCGTCGTCGAAGAGCTCCTGCTGAAGTTGCTCGGCTGACGCGCGCAAAGTCTGCCACTCGCCCGGGCGATTCGGCCATAGTGGCGGGATGAACGCGACGAGCACGCTGGCGTTGGCAATCCTGGTGTCCGTGGCGGCGGCGGCAGCGACCAGCTTCGTCCTGCGGCCGGCGGTCGAGCCCGCCCCCGCAGCGGCGCCCGACGACGACCCGAAGCTGGCGGCGATGGAAGCCGACATCGCGGAACTCCGCACCGAGCTCGCGGCGCTGCGGGATGCGATCGCAAGCGGCGGACGCGTCGACGTTTCCACTTCGAACGGCCTCGACGAGGCCGCCGTGCGACGCTTGGTCCAGGAGCTCGTCGGCGACGGATCCGAACGACAAGAACCCCCGATCGACATCCTCGTGGTCCTGCGCGACCTGCAGAACCCGTTGATCGATCCCGCCGAGAAGGCCGCGCTCTGGGAGAAGGTCCGCGACAACGGCCAAATCGAAGACGTCGTCGCCGAGTACGAACGCCTCGCCGCGCTCGCGCCCGGGGATGCGAACGCGCAGACCGAACTCGGATGGGCCTACCAACAGCGCATGCTCGCGGCGAAGACCGGCCCGGAGCGGGGCCAGTGGGGCGCGAAGGGAGCCGCCCAGTTCGAGAAGGCGTTGGCCATCGATCCGACCGATTTCGACGCCCGACATTCCCTCGCTCAGCACAGCTATTGGGCGGACATGCGCGGTGACGCGATCCAGCACTTCGAGACGTTGATCGAACAGCAGAAGAGCCGCACGCCTGAACCCAAGCACGCGGAGCCCTTCCTCTGGCTCGGCAACATCTTCGCGGACCGAGGAGATCGTGATCGCGCGAAGGAGGTTTGGCGACAAGGTGCCAGGCTCTTCCCGAACAACGACGTACTCCGACACCGATTGGACACATTCCGCTAGACACCCCGATCGGCGTTGCATCAATCGGAAGCCGCGGGGAAACTCCCCGCCGTGGAACACGCCCTCACCCTGTCGCACGTGACGAAGCGCTTCGGCAGCTTCACCGCGGTCGACGACCTCTCGCTGAACATCCCCACGGGATCCATCTACGGATTCATCGGCCCGAACGGTGCCGGGAAGACGACGACGATCCGCATGGTGATGAGCATCTTTTACCCCGACGCCGGCGAGATCACCGTGCTCGGGAACTCGCAACCCGAAGCCGTCAAGGACCGGCTGGGCTACCTGCCGGAGGAGAAGGGCCTCTACAAGACGATGCGCCTCGGCGAGATCGTCGCCTACTTCGGCAAGCTCAAGGGCATGAACAGCGGCGAGGCCAAGCGCAAGGCAATCGACCTGCTCGAGCGCTACGGCCTCGGCGAGTGGATCGACAAGAAGTGCCAGGCGCTGTCCAAGGGCATGGGCCAAAAAGTCCAGCTGCTCGGCACGCTGATCCACGACCCCGAGCTCGTGATCCTCGACGAGCCGTTCTCCGGCCTCGACCCGGTCAACATGGAGCTGATGCGAGACACGATCCTCTCGATGAAGAAGGAGGGTCGCACCGTGATCTTCTCGACGCATGTCATGAAGCAGGCCGAGGAGATCTGCGACTACATCTTCATGATCCACAAGTCGAAGAAGGTCCTCGACGGCACGCTCGCCGAGGTCAAGTCGACGCACGAGCGCGGCATCCAGGTCGACTACGACGGCGACGGCGCCGTCTTCCACGAGCTGCAGTCGCAGGGACTCGTCGACCGCGTCAACGACGCCGGCAAGACCTGCGAGATGTTCCCGACCGACGGGACGGACCCCCAACAGATCCTGAAGAAGCTCGTCGAGCGAATCTCGATCCGACGCTTCGACCTGCGTGACCCGTCGCTGCACGAGATCTTCGTGCGCGCCGTCGGCGGAGAGGTGGTAGACGCATGAGCAAGACGATGCTCGTCGCCCAGCGCGAGTTCATGGAGAACATGCGCACGAAGACGTTCTGGCTCGGGATCCTGAGTTTCCCGATCCTGATCGTGTTTGCGATCTTCGGGCAGAAGCTGCTCGCGGACAGCAAGGACGTGCGCAAGTACGCCGTGCTGGACCGCTCGGAGGGACAATGGCTTTCGCGCGCAGTATCCGCCCGTGCGACCCAGGCCGACATCGGGAAGCTCCTAGAGGAAGTCACCGAGGCCAAGGACGAAGACGAGCGCACGAAGCTGGTCCAGAAGTGGTGGAGCGCCCTCACGGAAGACCACCCGCTGCGGATCGCCGAGCGCCAGTTCGGACTCGACATCCTATCGATGATCGCAAATCCGCCGGAACTGTCGGACCAGCAGAAGCAGCAGATGTCGAAGTGGCGTGATCAGCTCGCACCAGGCCAAATCGAGGAGCTCGCGAAGGTCGCGGGCGGTCTGTCGCTGGACGACTATCGGCAGGTGCAATTCGACGACCTCGGCGACGATCCCGAAAAGGCCCTGAGCGAGAAGCTCAACGACGAAAAAATCTTCGCATACTTCGTCATCGGTCCAGACCCAGAAGAGTCTGACGAGACGAGCGCCTACGTCTCGAACAACATCACCGACAACGAACTACGCAAGTGGTATGCCTCCCACGCGACCGAGATCGTCCGGGACCGCCGCATCAAGAACCTCAACTTGAGCGCCGAAGACGCTGCCTCGATTCGAGGACGCTACGAGTTCGCCCAACAAAATCTCGATGGGGAGACCGGGGAGGTAAAGGACGTCGAAGACAAGGAGAAGCTCGGCGGCTTGGCACCGATCGCATTCGTCTACCTACTGTGGATCGCGGTTTTCACGGCCGCGCAGATGCTCCTCACAAACACGATCGAGGAGAAGTCGAACCGCCTCATCGAGGTCCTCTTGTCCTCCGTGTCACCAATGCAACTCATGGCGGGTAAGGTCATCGGCATCGGCGCAACCGGCCTGACAATCGTTCTATCCTGGGTCATCAGCGCGCTGATCGGCGTGCAGTTCATGAGCGGCAAGATCGCGGAGCTCGGCCTTACGGCGATCATCTCGGACCCGCTCTACCTAGGGTCGTTCGTCGCATACTTCCTCGCGGGCTATCTGCTCTACGCCGCGTTCCTCGTCGCGATCGGCTCGGTATGCGACAGCCTGAAGGAAGCGCAGAGCCTGATGCAGCCCGTATTCATCATTCTGATCGTCCCCCTGATCGCGATGGTGTTCGTCGTGCAGGACCCGAACGGGACCGTCGCGCGCTTCCTGACCTACATCCCGCTGTTCACGCCGTTCTTGATGATGAACCGCGCTGGTGGTCCGCCGCCCACTTGGGAGTACGTCGCGACGACGATCTTGATCATCGTGTCGCTCGCGATCGCGTTCTGGGCCGCGGCCAAGGTCTTCCGCGTCGGCATCCTGATGACCGGCAAGCCGCCGAAGGTCAGCGAGATCTTGCGCTGGCTGCGCGCACCCGTCGGCCAGGTCGCGGAGCGCAAGCAGGAAACGACGGACTGAACCGAACGATCTGCCCCGCTACGGAAGCACCAATCGCAGCGCGGGCAGGATCGTTCGGATCGCCTCGGGTGCCCCTGCATCGAGACTCAGCGCGGTCGCGTGCACGACCAGTCCGCTGAGATTCGCGTCGTTCGGAAGGATGAACGACGTCTGCGCTGCTCCCAGCGAGTCCAGGAACCCGACCGGCGTGGGCGTCAGGGGATTGCCAGGCATCAGTGCCGCGGCCGTGACGTCGTCGAACCCGATCGGGATGACGCGGCCGCTCGGCAACGACGTCGGAGTCCCGTCCAGCGATACCGCGATCGCGAATCCGAGCCCGGCATCGAACCGCGACTGCATCTCGAGCGAAGACGTCGATCCGAGGGCCAAGGCGCCCACGTGCCGGAACGACGGCTCGACGACCGACAGGTTCTGGTTCGCCACGACGTTCGACAGCACCTGCACCTGACCCGACGGCCATTCGATCTCGAGGCGATCGGCGACCGTCGAAGCGCCGAGACCGAAATGCACGCGAGTGTCGGAGGCCGACATGAAACCGACGCCCGATCGCACGCACTGGTATTGGGTGACGCCACCGGCCGTCAGCCGGAGCTTGGCGCCCTGCCCATCGCGATTGCTGACCGTGCCCACGGTATCGACACGCAACCAGTTGCCCGCAGGCACGAGGTTTTGTCGCAGCACGATCCCGGGGTTCGGGTTCGGACCGTCCGCGAACACTTCGAGAACGTCCTGACGGCCGTCCTCGTCGAAGTCGCCGACGCAGACCGAGTGCTGCCCTCGCGTCGCCACGCCCCCGATCGACCACGCCGCGGTGACGTCGCTCCATGGCGTCGCGGCGCCGACCGGCTGAGCCGGATTGCGGAACAGCTGGTTCGTGTAACCCTCGTTCACGACGTAGAGATCCGGCCACGCGTCGTTGTCGAAGTCGACGAAATGACACGCCCAGCCGATCCAGCCGCCGTCGAGGCCGAAGGTCGCCTGCTCGTGCGTGAACACCCCGGCCGCTGCGTCCCAGACCAAGAACACGTGGTCGGGCGGCACGTCGGTCGCGTAGATGTCCGACCCTCCGTCGTTGAACACGTCGGCGAAGTCGCCACCCATCCCGTCGATCCCGATCTGAGCCCCGACGGCGACGCCGATGTCGGAGAACGTCCCATCACCGTTGTTCCGCAGCATGCGGTTCGGCGTCGAGATCATGCCCTTCGTGTTGATCGTGTAGAGGTCGAGCCAGCCGTCCTCGTCGTAGTCGATCCAGAACGCGACGAACGAGTGCTCGTCGAAGTACTGCAGGCCGGCGCTCACGGTGACGTCGGTGAACCCGGCGCCGCCCTCGTTGCGGAACAGGAGATTCGTCGCGTAGTTGTGGACCGCGAGATAGAGGTCCAAGTCCCCGTCCCGATCGTAGTCCCCGAACGTCGCGCCGTAGGTGTCGGACGGGCTGCCGACTCCGAACTGGGACGCGACCTCGGTGAACACACCACTGCCGTCGTTGAGGAAGAGCTTGTCCGGTCCCGCGCCACCGACGAACAGGTCCTGGTCGCCGTCGTTGTCGATGTCACCACACGCGAAGCAGTGCGCCAGGTCCGACGGGCCCAGGTTGGCAGTCGCCGTCGAATCGACGAACGCGCCGGTGCCGTCGTTCTGGAAGTACCGGAAGACTCCGGATTGATAGCCAGGGACGACGATGTCGAGATCGCCGTCCCCATCGAAGTCCGCCGTCGCGGCGCCGCGTGAATCGAGGCAGTCCGCCGTCGGGATCACGAGGTTCGCGGCGGCAGTACGATCGACGAACGTCTGCGCCGATCCGTTGGCGGCGGCGCAGACGAGGGCCACAACCGCAGGTGCGATCTTGGTGGCCATCGAGATCGATCAGTCACCCACCGTCGAGACCAGGATGGCGCTGGCGGAGTACCCAATGCCACCGATACTCACCGGAGAGGTCGCGTCGATCTCCAGTCCCTGGGTCGCCAGCGGCAGACCGAACAAACCGGAGGAACAGCCGACCGGAAGCGTCAGAGAGCCGACTCCACCCGCCATCGCCACCTGCGCGGTGGCGACAACCGGATCGGCCATGATGCCGAATCCCGGAATCTGTGTCGGAGCGGGACTGATGGCGAACAGCAACGCGACGGGCCCGGTCCCCCCGGTGACGTCCAAAACGAGTTCACGACCGACGCGCGGCACCGTCGTGCTCGTCACGGTCGGAATCAGGCCGCCGACGCCCGCGCCCACGACCGCGTTCGAACCGGCCACGCCACTCATGTTGACCTTGAACTCGATGGTCGCCGAACCCGACGCGCCCGGAGCCAGGGAGAAGTCGAACTGGAACGCACCCGTGAAGTCGAGCGGGCTACTCGGACTCCCGAACGGCAATCCCGTATCCGGCAGATCGTTGCCCGCGTTGATGTTGTCGTTCGGGCCGGTAGCGCTGCCGAACGTATCGACCTGGTAGTGGGTCGCGCCGGGCGCCGACACCTCGATGCAGCCACCGCACGGGGTCTCGTTGTCCAGAACGACGAAGCGGGTCGGGTTCGATCCCGGCCCGGTGTAGTCGTTGCCGAACGAAGTGTGCACGTCGACATCCGCGAAGTAATACAACTTGATGTCGAGCTGCGAGGCGCTGGTGTTGGTCACCGTCATCATGCTCGTGAGCGTCGAGCCCGACCCACCGCCGGTCTCGGCGATCGTGTCGAGCCAGTTCGCATCGAACAGACCGAGACCATCGGTGTTGAGGAAATCCTGGACGAAGCCGTTCGGGGGCAGCGGCGTCTGAATGTAGGCACCGTGGGGCTCCATGTCGTCGAACGGCTTCCCGACGTTCGTGCCGGTGACGCTGTAGCACCAGGTCGCTTGCCAGGTGTTGTCACTGTCACAGCCCCCACCAATGTTGCAGGAGCTCACCCCCCCAGCGGTGGTGCCGGCAAATCGCTGGTTGTAGGTGGCGTTCGCGCCATCCGTGATCGTGAAGTCTTGCGCGATCAACGTGGCGGGAAGAAGGAGCGAAGCTCCCACGGAGAGAAGAGAACGCATATCAAACCTCGTAGGGTTGTTGGAGGTCCGGGCACGTTGCACAGGCTCGGGAGCGGCGAGCGAGGCGAGAGGGCGTGCTCGGCGAACATTGCGACGCTATCGGGAGTTCATTGACACCACAAGTGCGAACCCGGCGGCGCGCTCAGAATGCCGCAATGCAATCGCGTCCGACCGCAATCAGACCGAACGGGCCCAAGCACCCCAGACACCGCGACGACGCCCGATCTCTCCGCAAACGGCCCCGAGCGATCCGGAAGACAATCGAGGTCTCTGGATGACTATCCGGGAGTTCGCAACCCGATGCCGGCATACTCCCCGCAAGAGGAGAAGCCCGAGTCATGCCGCCCACACTCGCCCTGCGCGCACTCATCCTTTCGTTGGCCACCGTCCTCGCCGCACCGTCCCCTTCGCAACGGACCGTCGAAATCGAGGTGGTCGATCACCGCGGGAAGCCTGTGCTCGGCGTGCCGATCGTGGTGTCACGACTGAGTCCACTCGGTACCCGCCGAATCGAGGACTCACACACGACAGCGATCGCGACCGACGCGAACGGGAAGGCCTCCGTGCAAATCCCCCGAATGCGTGAGAACTCTCTGATCGGGATTGCACCCCGCATCCTGACGGCGCGACCGATCGTCGAGGAGTTTTCCGCAAGCGACCTGAGCGCGATCCCGGAATCGCTGCGCTTCGCGCTGCCGCCATTCGGATCCGTGAGGGTGTACGCCCAAGACAGCAAAGGCGAGCCGAGGAAGATGCGATCGGCCCGACTCTCCCTGGCGAACCGACGCAACCAGCGCTTCGACGCACGCGCGCAGCCCGAAGTCCGCCCCACGGCTCATGACGACAACAGCGCCACGTTCGGCTTCGTCGAGCTCGACCTCCGTGTCTCCGCGAGACTCCGGATCCACGAGGCCCAAGAGTCGTTCTCGATCGAGGGCACCGGGCCAACCCGCGAACGAGAACTCAAGGTCCTTTCGGGCGACTGTGCGAACCCGTCTCCGCTGATTCGCATGCGGTTGGTGGACCGCAAGGGCAGCGCCCTGACGAGACAACCCGTCGTCGCTGTGCTCGCGAAACCCGGGCAGGTCTGGTCCCAAAGAGTCGAAACTGGCCCGAACGGAGAACTCGAGCAACGCATCCCCCGAGGATTCTACAGCGCGCGCCTGTACGTGGTGCGACGAGGTGAGGATCGCGACCTCTCACGACGGTATCTGGGCGCAGCCCAAATCGATCTGCCGGCGCTTTCCGAAGGTCAAACGGTCGAAGTGGAGCGAGTGGCACTTCAGGAAGAGCCGGTCCTCATCACCGGACACGTCGTCGACGCTGCGGGCAAGCCACTTCCCGACGCGACGGTCTTCTGCTCGGCGTCGTACGCGAAGCCGCAGGACGGCCGAATCTTCGGGGACGTGCCTCATCTCTCGCATCGCGTCTGCACGGACGAAAACGGCCGGTTCGAGCTGCGCGAGATGGGCGCACTGCCAGAGTCCATCGCGCTCAACATCAGCCACGACACGCATGCGCTGCCATCCGGACCCATCGAGGTCGCGCCGCGCGCATCCGGTCTCCGCATCGTGATGTCCATGGCTTCCGAGTTGCGCGGCAGCTTTGCGCCCTTCCCCGATGGAGTCTCCAAGTGGGGCGGAGAGATCCTTCTCTGGCCCGAGGGAGCGGATCGCGACGCGAAGTCCGCGTTGCCAGCAGTCCAGGAAGCCACCGCCTTTCGCTTCTCGAAGGTCGCGGCTGGAAGCTACGAACTCGGCGTCTTCCTATCGGGTGCGCGCACTGCTTCACACATTCGGTCCATTGTCGTCCCGCCCGGCGGAGGCACGATCGAAATCGATCCCGTCGTCGACTGGACCGAGTTCTGCGGCTGCTACCGATTCGAAGTCGTCGTTCCCGACGGAGTCCGCTCATCCCGCGTCCAGGCACAGCACTGGATGCCGCGAAACGACACGGCATGGAGCGGTGGCGGCCTCCAACGATCCACGGACAAGCGGTACACCGCGTTCGCATCCCCGACCGAGAGTCGCCTGGTGTTCCGCCATCGAAAGTGCCGGCCGGTCGTAGTGAAACCACCGTTCCGAGACTCGAAGATCACCCTCGAACGAAAGGCCGAAGGCCGCTTCCGCGTCTCCAACCTCCCCGATCTCCTGGGAGCGAAGCCGAGGTGGAGCGCACACGCGACACCACCGAAGCGTGGTCGCGCGCCGTTCGCGCGCTCGAGCGCCTCCGTGATCACGGAAACTGACGGCATCCTTCGCATCTTCAGCGACGATGCGGGAGCCCACGACCTCCGCCTGAACATCGCTGTTCCGACCGGAGAGCGGCGCTTCCGCATGGCAGGGTTCTCGGTTCGCGTCGAGTTGCCGGACAAGCCGAGCGACACGGTGATGGAAGTTGCGATTCCTCAATCGGAGCTCGAGCAACTCCAAGCCACCTTGGAGGACCTGAGAGATCGCTAACTACCGCCGCAGCTGCGCTTCGACCTTCTCCCAGTAGCGATCCGTCGCGCGCTTCTCGTCGCCGCGGGGACCTCCATTGTGCACGCGCGCGATCACCTCGGCGTCACGCAGACGCCACGCATCCGGCTTCCAGCGCGTCATGTATGCCTCGATGACCTGGATCGCATACTCGCGGCGACGGCAGTCCTGGTAGCCGAAGCCCGCGCTGAGTCCGAGCTCGGGCTGCGCCGCGACGGCGTCCTTCCAGTAGATCTCGTGGATCTGAAACGGGCCGATCGCCTTGCCCCCGTCGCCGTCCGGGCAGTCGTCGCGGCCCCCACTCTCGACCATGCGGATCGCGTCCAGGATCTGGTCGTGGCTGAATGGGCCAACTGCCTCGGCCGGCGTGACAAACGTCAGCGCGAGCAGGAACAGCCCCGCGCCGAGCGGCCACCGGTAGTCGTAGAGTCGCTTCTTCCACTCCGCCCGATTCATCAACCCCTCCTCGGAGCTACTCCCACTCGATCGTCGCGGGCGGCTTGCTGGAGATGTCCAGGCAGACCCGGTTGAGGCCACGGACCTCGTTGATGATCCGGTTGCTGATGATCCGAAGCACCTCGGTCGGCAGCAGCTCCCAGTCGGCGGTCATCGCGTCGTCACTCGACACGATGCGGATCACGCACGCGTTCTCGTAGGTGCGTTGGTCGCCCATCACGCCGACCGACTGCACGGGGAGCAGCACGGCGAAGTACTGCCACAGGTTCTCCTGCAGCCCACGCGACTCGATCTCGTGGCGGACGATCGCGTCGGCCGCACGGAGCGGCTCGAGCTTCGTCGTGTTCACCTCACCGAGACAACGCACGGCGAGACCCGGCCCCGGGAACGGCTGCCGATCGACGAGGCTCGACGGCAGGCCGAGCTCGCGACCGATCGCACGCACCTCGTCCTTGAACAGGTCCCGCAGCGGCTCGACGAGGTCGAGTTCGAGATCCTCGGGGAGCCCGCCGACGTTGTGGTGACTCTTGATCGTCGCGGTCGCGCCGCCGTGCGCGGCGACGGACTCGATCACGTCCGGGTAGAGCGTGCCCTGCCCGAGGAAGTGCGCGCTCGTGTAGCCCTTCGCGCACTCGCGGAACACTTCGACGAACTCGTGGCCGATCCGCTTGCGCTTGACCTCGGGATCCTCGACGCCGGCGAGCTGCGTCAGGAACCGCTCGCTCGCGTCGACGACGTGCACGTCCATGTGGTAGTCGTCGCGGAACAGCGACTCGACGCCCTCGCGTTCGCCCTGCCGCAGCAAGCCGTTGTCGACGAACACACAGTGCAGACGGTCCCCGATCGCGCGGTGGATCAGCACGGCCGCAACCGACGAGTCGACGCCGCCGGACAGCCCGAGCACGACCTCGCCCGTGTCGCCGACCTGATCGCGGATCGCCTGCACCTTGCGCTCGACGATGTCGCCCGGCTGCCAATCTGCGGAGCAACCGGCGATGCCGAGCACGAAGTTGCGCAGCATCTGCTGCCCTTCTTCAGAGTGCGTCACCTCCGGATGGAACTGCAGGCCGTAGATGCGCTTCTCGACGTGCGCCGCGGCCGCGACCGGACACGGCCCGCTGCTCGCGATCGACACGAATCCCTCGGGCAGGTTCGCGACCCTGTCGCCATGCGACATCCACACGGTCGTGCGTGCGTTCACGCCGTCGAACAGGGGACTGTCGCCGCCGTGCTCGATCTCGGTGCGGCCGTATTCGTGGCCATCGCTCGCCGGCGTCACCTCGCCCCCGAGCGCCTGCGTGAGCCACTGCAGCCCGTAGCAGATCCCGAGCATCGGGATCCCACGCTTCGCGACGTCGGCGGACAGCACCGGTGCGTCGTTCGCGTAGACCGAGCACGGACCACCGGACAGGATGATCGCGTCGGGCTGCATCGCGTCGAGCATCAGCTCGGCGCGATCCGGCACGGTGATCCGCGAATAGACACCGAGCTCTCGGACCCGCCGGGCGATCAGCTGGCAGTACTGCGCTCCGAAGTCGACGATCAGCACTCCGCCCCGCGTCGGCGCGTTCGCTTGCTCACTCACTCGCTGTCCCCCGTGTAGTTCGGTGCTTCCTTGGTGATCTGGATGTCGTGGGGATGCGATTCGCGCATGCCCGCCGCCGTGACGCGGACGAAGCGCGCCTTCTCGCGGAACTCACCGAGAGTCACCGCGCCGCAGTAGCCCATGCTCGAACGGACGCCACCGACGAGCTGGTAGATGTAGCTCGCGAGCGCGCCCTTGGTCGGCACCATGCCCTCGACGCCTTCGGGCACGAACTTCATCGTGTCTCGCACCTCGCCCTGGCCGTAGCGATCGGCGCTACCCTGGCTCATCGCGCCGATCGAGCCCATGCCGCGCACCGCTTTGAACGTGCGGCCGCGATACAGGATCGTCTCGCCGGGCGACTCGTCGAGACCCGCGAGTAGGCTGCCGAGCATGACCGTCGATGCGCCGGCCGCGAGAGCCTTCGCGATGTCACCGGAAGAACGGATGCCACCATCGGCGATGATCGGCACACCGTCCTTGGCCGCCGCCCGCGAGCACTGGTGCACCGCGGTGAACTGCGGCATCCCGACCCCCGTCACGACCCGCGTCGTGCAGATCGAACCGGGTCCGATGCCGACCTTGACGGCGTCGGCACCCGCACCGACGAGCGCCTCGGTGGCCTCCGCGGTGCAGACGTTGCCGGCGACGACCGGGATGTCGTGCGCGCGCTTCACCTCGACGAGCGTGTCGATGACGTTCTTCGTGTGACCGTGCGCCGTGTCGACGATCAGCACGTCGCATCCGGCCTCGACGAGCGCCGCGGCGCGCTCGAACTCGCGCACGCCCATCGCGGCGCCGACCCGCAGGCGACCGCGCTGGTCGCGCGCGGCCACGGGGTACTCTTCGAGCAGGTTGATGTCCTTGATCGTGATCAGGCCCGCGAGGGTCCGATCGTCATGGACGAGGAGAAGCTTCTCGACCTTCTGGGTCTTCAGGATCGCGCGCGCTTCCTCGAGAGTCGTCTCGGGCGGCGCCGTGATCAGGTGGTCCTTCGTCATGACGTCGCGGACGAGCGTCTCGCGACTGTCGACGAAGCGCAGGTCCCGCCGCGTCAGGATCCCGACGACGCGATTCTGCGGATCGACGACCGGCAGGCCGGAGATCCGGCTCGCGGACATCACATCCTTCGCGTCGCCGACGGTCGCATCGGGCTGTAGCGACACGGGGTCGATGATCACGCCGTTGGCGCTGCGCTTGACGGTGTCGACCTCGGCGACCTGCTGCTGGATCGGCAGGTTCTTGTGGATGATGCCGATGCCACCCTGCTGCGCGAGCGCGACGGCCATCCGTGCCTCCGTGACCGTGTCCATCGCCGCACTCGCGATCGGGACGTGCAGCGGGACCCCACGGCAGAGCTCGGTCTCGGTCGAGGCGCCGCTCGGCAGCACGTCGGAGTGCTGCGGAACGAGCAAGACATCGTCGTAGGTCAGGCCTTCGCCGACGAGTTGATCCAACGGCTTTCTCCTGTGGGGGAAAGCTCCATTCTTTTATCTAGATGTCGTGCTCGGTCCAAGAGCGGGGGGCGAAATCTTGTGGCGCTTGGCGCCACAAGATGTCGCCCCCCGCTCTTGGACCGCCGTGCCCGGGCCCGGGCGAACACAGGCAACCGCTCGCTTCGCTCGCTAGTCAGCTGGTCGCTACGCTCCCTTAGGCAGCGCGCGCCTGCGGCGCGCTTAGGCAAGTTGGGTGGAGGGGCGAGGGGGACAGGGAGCAAGGGGACAAAGGCGCGCGAGACCTCAGTTCCCCGCGACACCCTTCAACGCCCCGCTGTCCGGATGGTGCCGCAGACCCCGCTGCCACACTTCCTTCGCCTCCGCTTCCTTCCCCTGCTGCTTGTACATGTTCCCCAGCATCAGGTAGGTCTGGTCGTAACCACCGTGCCCCGCCGCCGGGTTCGCTTCCTGCTGATCCATCAGCGTCTGGAAGTGCGTCACCGCCTCGGCCGGCTTGCCCGTGATGGCCGGCCAGAAGGTGTAGCTCACGGCCTTGTTGAAGCGTGCGCGCCAGTGCGACGAGTCGGCCTCGAGGGCTTTGTCGTAAGCGGAGTCCTGGGCGAAGGCCAATTTCATCTGGTCCATCTGGCTCTCCGCGTGCATCAGCTTCGCGCCGATGGCCTCGCCGTAGTCGGCGTGGGCGTCGGCCGACTCCGGGTTCTCCTCGGCGCGGCGCTTGAAGGCCTCGACGACCTCGTCGACCTTGCCGGCCTGGGCGATCTTTTCCCAGGCCACCTGGTTCACGTGCGGGTTCACGGTTCCGGATTCGACGAGCTCGACGACCATCGCGTCGACGTTGAGGTCCTTCGACGGATCGATGGCGTCGGTCGCGCCAGCGCCGCGGTTCGCGAGGGCCTCGGCGACCGCGGCCGCGATGCGGGCGTCGAGGTCGGCGGTGACCGTGGCGCGCTCGGCCGGGGCCGAGGGGCGCGCGGATTTGAGCTCCTGGATCTCCTGTCGCAGGGCCTCGATCTCGTCCTGCAACGCGGCGGTCGGGTCGGCCGTCGCGGGCGTCAGCTCACTGTCGGCCGGGCTGGAGGTCAATTGGACGACGCCGTAGGCGCCGACCAGGGACAGGAAGAGAGAGGATGCAATCACGGCTCCGGGGTTCATCGTGCTCCTGAGGTTGGAATCGGGCGGCGCGTTCGGTGCTTTCCCGAGGTTATTCTGTTCTTCCATGGTTCGCCGAGCCAATCGCCAATATCACGACCGCGTCGCCGGCCGCTACGACCAGGTCTACGACACGCCGTACTGGCGCTTCTACCGTGACGTCTCGTGGCGCCACCTCAAGGCGTTCCTCCCCGCACACCGTCCCGTGCACGGCGCCGACTTGGGCTGTGGCACCGGCTGGTTCGGCCTCAAGCTGCTCAAGGCCGGGTTCGACGTCACGTTCCTCGACCCGAGCGGCAAGATGCTCGCGCGGGCGCAGGACGCCGTCGAGAAGACCGGCACGCGAGGTCGCGAAACCCGCTTCGTGCACGGTGAGCTCGAAGACATGTCGGAGATCGCCGACGAGTCCCTCGACTTCGCGACCGCGCAGGGCGACCCGCTCTCGTTCTGCGAAGACCCCGCTCTCGCGCTCCGCGAACTGCGACGGATTCTCAAACCCGAAGGGCACGCGGTCCTGTCCGTGGACAGCCGCGTCGCGGGCGTCCGCAAGCTCGCCGAGAACAAGAAGCCCGACGCCGCGCTCGACCTGCTCAGGACGGGGCGCACCGAGTGGACCGGCGACGGCGAGCGCTTCGGCATGAAGATGTTCGATCCGGACGAGCTCGACCGACTGCTCGTCCACGCCGGATTCGAGCCGGTGTCCCGCATCGCCAAGACCTGCGTGGTGCAGCGCTCCAACCAGGCGTGGCTCGAGGACGCCCAGCAGAGGCGCAAGCTCATGCAGGCCGAAGAATCGGTGCACAAGCTGCCGCAGTACTTCGGGATGGCCGGTCACTTCCAGGTCGCGGCGAAACGACGGTGACCCTCGTCACCAGACGAATCGGCTCTCGGCGGCGCGCGCCGCAATCGCGGACTTGAGGCGCTCCGCCTCGCGGCGCGGCAGGTAACTCAGCCGCGTCGGTGAACCGCCGGCGACGTAGACCACGAGACTGGCCAGGCCGAACAACCGATCGACCGGACCCGCGTCGAGCTGCGCGGCCTGCACCTTGTGCAGCGGCACGAACGCGCGGTATCGGCCGAGGATTCCCCACCGCAACGCGAAGTAGTCCTCGAGCTCTCGGTAGCCGAGGTTGTGGTACGCGAGGAAGCCGAACATCCACGCGATCGGCACGAGGATCAGCGCGACGAGCGCGATCGGCCCGATCGCGAGCCAGCCGAACGTGACGACGAGCGTGGTCAGCAGCAGCCCTTCCGCGAAGATCCTGCCGACGACCTTCGGCGAGACCCGCTGGAAATCGAGATCCTGGACGTAGAGATCCGGCAGGAGCCAAGGCACGATCGCCTCCCCCACCGGACGCTGCGTGACCGGGGCGATGATGTCGCGTCCGCTGCGCAGCTCCTCCTTGGCGTCCATGCCCGAGCCCGCCGAGTCGGCGCGCACCACGACCATCCCGAGGAGCCTGCGGAGCAGCGACGCTTCGAGCAGGACCCGCTGGATCCGGCGTTTCGGCAGCGACTGCGAGCGTGTCGTGATCAGACCGAACCGGCGCAGGATCACGTCGTCGCGCTGCGTCAGCCGGAAGTCGTGGAACATCACGAAGCTCGCGGCGATCGAAAGCAGCCAGCCCGCGAGCAAGAACAGGAACAGGCCGGCGGCGAGGATCACGACGAGCACCGGCGGACTCAGCGTGCCAAGCCGCTGCACGAGATCCGAGCCGGTGCCGAACACCACACCGCCGAACCCGAGTTCGTCGGCGAACTCGAAGATCGCGAACAGACCGACGATGATCGCGCCGACCCGGTTGTTGGTCAGCCCGAGCACCGTCAGCTCGATCGCGCTCGTCGAGAAGATCGGGATCTCTTCTGGCGGAGGCGCATCCACCTGCACCTGCCCGGAACGCCGACGCAGCGCCAGCAGGACCTCGCGCAGCTGCTCCGCCTCGTAGCGACCGAGCGAGTCGAGGCTCGCCTCCGCGCCCTTGCCCGACGCCGTCTCGACGGAAACGACGACAAGCCCGGTCATGCGACGCAACAGACTCGACTCGAAGTTCAGGTCCTGGATGCGATCGACCGGGATCCGTCGCTCCTGCCGATGCAGGATGCCCTCGGTGGTGATCAGCTCGTCCTCGGTCAGGACGTAGCGGAACGTCATGTAGCGCGCGAGCCAGTAGGCCATGCCGTACACGAACATGACGAGCACGAACCACATCAGCCACGACTGCTGGGCGACGAGCGCCACGGCCAACGGGAGGATCGCGTTGCGAAGACCGTCGAGCAGCCGCAAGAACAGCACGCCGGGGTGCAGGTGCCCCGCCGCGACCACGGTCGGTTCGACGGGCGGCGGCGCCGCGGACTCGAGGTCGGGCGGAACCGGAGGTCCGACGAACTCCGGCGATTCAGATGACGTCATCGCCCCGTGCGATCAGGATCTGATCGCGCAGCTCGTGCGCGCGGCCGACCGCGACGCCCGGCAGGCGGAACGACGCGGCCTCGGTGCCGGCCGTGAACACGACCAGCGTCGCGAGGCCGAACAGGCGTTCGATCGGCCCACGCGTCAGGTCGACGTGCTGCATGCGCGAGATCGGGATCGCCTTCTCCGCGTGGAAGATGATGCCGAACCGCATCAGCATGAGCTCCTCGTCGATCGTGAACCGCCAGCGGCGATACGCGAGGCTCGGCTCGACCACGGACCAGAGGAGCCACACGCTGAACAGCACGCTCCCGGCGAGGAACGCCCAGAACCAGTCGCCGAGCAGCTCCTCGCGGAACGCCAGGAACACCCCCGCGCCGATCCCGGCGAGGAACAGCATCGAGACGAAGTTCGAGATCAGCCAGTAGGGCACGACCCGGGGGTCGAGTCGCTCGACTTCGGGGTGCCCCGGGGGGACGGCGGCGACGGGCTCGTCGCCGAGTTCGGGCTGGGTCTCTTGTTCGAACATCGCCGGTTAAAAAACTACGGCCTCCGTCTCCGGAGGCCGAGAGTGGGGTGGATAACCGGACTTGAACCGGCGACCCTCGGTACCACAAACCGATGCTCTAACCAACTGAGCTATACCCACCACAGGGGCGCGGTAGTTTGGCGCGGAAATGGGGTTCGGTCAACCGGGAACTCCCGCGCACGTGCCACCGCCGACACGAAAAGGCCGGTCGCGGAGAACCGCGCCCGGCCCTGGTCCCCGAAGGGGATCTGGTACCTCCTCAAGGATTCGAACCTTGGACCCACGGATTAAGAATCCGTTGCTCTAACCAACTGAGCTAAGGAGGCCTGGGAAGGCGCCAGACACTAGCGCGCGGTCCGGCGATTTCCAACGCGAAACCCTTCGCCGATGATCCGGATTTCCGGCACCCGGCCGCGCCGCGCGATCGTCTGATGCACATGCAACCCAACGCCTCCGAGAACCCGGAGCCCCGCGTCGACGCGGCCGCCTGGGTCGGGGACCGCCCGACCGAGGTCTGGCGATTCCTGCGCTACCTCGGCTGCGAACCGCAGCTCGCCGAAGACCTCACGCAGGACACGTTCCTCCGTGCGATCCAACACGAGATCGGATCGCGCGAGCCGAGCGCCGCGATGTCCTGGCTGCGCACGACAGCGCGCAACCTGTTCGTCGACGAACTGCGCCGCCAGCGCCGTCGGGTCGACCTCGAGCAGCTCGACCGCCTCGTCATGGCTTGGGAGTGCGAACCCCGACCGTTCGAGGACATGCTCGAGGCGCTGCACGACTGCCTCGCGACCCTCGGGGAGCGCGAGCGTCAGGCGCTCGAACTCCGCTACGGCGCGCGCCAGTCGCGGCGCGCGATCGGCAAGGCTCTCGGCCTCCAACTCGGCGGTGTCAAGGCGTTGTTGCAGCGCGCACGCCGCCGCCTCAAGGCCTGCATCGAACGGAGGAACGACGATGCGTGATTCGATCAACCCCGCAGAACGGCGACTCGAGATCGCGCTCGAGGAGCACCTCGGCGCCGTCCGCATCCCGGACATGCGCTACCGAATCGTCTCCGCAGCTCGCGACCCGGAGATCGAGGCGGACGAACCCGAAGAACGTCGCCCCCGCACGCGCGTCCTCGCGGCCGGCCTCCTCGCGTACGCCGTGTGCACGGTCATCGTCATCGCGGCGACGTTCTCGCCGACGCGGCACGCGCGCCAAGATCCGCGACGCGAGTTCGAACCGGCCAGCCTGCAGGAGCTGAAGAACGCCCTGCCCAAGCTGTCCGCGATGACGATCGAGAGTCGCACGAGCCTCGACGCAATGCTCGCGCTCGAGCCGGTCGCGGCCGGCACGATCACGCTCGACGAGACGTCGCGCGCCCAGCTCCGCGACGAGCTGTCCCGCGCGACGCTGGTCGGCCCGAGCGAAGACATGCCGCTCGCAGACGTGTGGCTCGAGCTCGACGGGGGCCGCGCCGTGCACACGCAAGTGCTCGTCCACCACCCGCAACAGCTGCGCATCGCCGCGCTCGGCCAAACGGTTTCGATCTCGCGCGCGAGCTGGCTCGCCCTCCGCGCGGCGGTGGACCGCTCCGAGGCCCGCTCGCGCCTCGCGCAGGGTGTCGTGCTCCGCCCGTCCGACATCGCCGCCGAGCAACGCGACGCCCTCCCGCGGACCCTGAGCTCGCTGCGCATCGCGAACTTGAGCGACGACGACCTCGCGGCGGTTACGCAGTTCCGCCAGCTGCGACACCTCGACGTCTCCGCGGCCGCGGGCGACCTCAGCGAAGCACGGATCCGACAGGTCCTCGACCTCCCCGCGTTGACCTCTCTCGTCGTGCACCCCGACCAGGCGAACGTCCACGTCGACCGAATCGCGGGCGCGCGCGGACTGCGCCGTCTCGGCCTGCACGCGATCCAGCCGGACGACCTGTTCGGCCGCCCCGACGGCTGCATGCAGTGCCACATGCCGGCCCGCGCGCCGCAGCCACCCCAGGCCGGACCGGCACCCGCTACGTTGCGTACGCTCCTCGAGGACAGCCGCCTCGAGCACCTGGCGCTGTGCGGATTCCGACTCGCGCCGGAGATCAACCCGATCCTCGAGTCGACGCCGAGCCTGACGTCTCTCGACTTCCGATGCTCCGACGTGCTCGCTCTCGAAGGCGCGTCGCTCCAGGCGATGCCTCTGCTGCGGGAGATCGACCTCCGCAAGGCGTATCGCGTCGAAGACGATCTGCTCGCGCGGCTCGGCGCGATCAAGAGCCTGCGGTTGATCGATCTGCGCGGTGCGACCGGCGCCTCACCGGAGCAGCTCGAGGTGCTCCGCGCGGCCCTGCCGTCCTGCGAAGTGCTCACGGACTAGGACTCGGGAAGGCGACGCAGCCGCATTCGCGCAACAACTCGCCGGGGGGCTCGGGAGCCTGGCCTCAGGCCTCGACCGTGCTGTGCGGCGGCTGGACTGGTTCCTTCGGGATCGCGAGGAAAAACGTCGTGCCGACGTCGACTTCGCTCTCGACCCAGATGCCACCGCCGTGCCCGAGCAGGACTTCCTTCGCGATGTGCAGTCCCAAACCGGTGCCGCTGACGCCACCCGTGTTCGTGCCTCGCTCGAAGCGATGGAACAGGCGCGGCAGGTCCTCTTCCGGAACGCCGATGCCGTTGTCACGCACCATCAGCACCCAGCGGTCGTAGTCCATGTCGTCACGACACGAGATCCAGATCCGCGGCGGACGCTCCGGCGCGGAATACTGAATCGCGTTGCCGACGAGGTTGGTCAACGCTTTGGTGAGCGCCCACGAGTCCGCCACGACTTCCGGCATCGGCTCGACGCGGATCCCGACGCCCTTCTCTTCGATCTCGTAGCGGAGGTTGCGAACCACCTCGGTCGCGACGAGAGCCAGGTCCACGTGCTCGAACTTCATCCGCACGCCGTCGAAGTCGAGGCGCGAACTGTCGATGAGGTCCCCGATCAAGCGCTCCATCTGCCGGATCGCGTCGAGGCCGGTGTCCACGGCCGTGCCGACCTTGCCACCGATCTGCCCGAAGATGCCCTTCCGCACCGACGACAGCATCAGCCGAATCGCGGAGAGCGGTCGCTTGAGGTCGTGCACGACGTTCTGCGACACGCGCACGAGCTCCTTGTTCTTGCGCTCGAGCAGCGTCACGTAGCGGTCGAGTTCCCCGAGTCGCTCGGCGATCTCCAGGTTCGACTCGACGGCGACGTCGAGCAGGCCGTTGTCGTCCGCCTCTTCGAGCGGCGCCTGATGGATCGGCGCGAAGAGTTCGGCCGAGTCCTCCTCGAAGTCGAGGTCGATGTCGAGGTCCTCGGCCGTCAGCACCGGCTGGTCGCAGACCTCGGTCTGGGGCGCGTCGGCCTCGACGCGCGGCGTCGCCTTGCCGGCGGCCGGCTTGCCTTCCTCGTCGAATCGCAGCCGGATCTCCGGCCGGTCTCCGACCATGTCTTCCGGCAGCTCGACCTTCTCTCGGTCCGCGATCTGCCAGAGCCGCTTCATCGACGCGTCCGCGACGCCGTCCGGATCGACGGAGCCGCGACCGAGTCCGTAGAGCCGCACCTTCTCGGCGACCAGCATCCCGGCCGCGTGCACGAACGTCTCGAACACGCCCGCGGATTCGGTGCCGACACTCGGGAACGACGCGAGGTCGTCACGGAACTTGAACTGTGCGTCGAGTTCGCTCTCCGGCAGCACGTCGCCGAGGTCCCGCTTGTTGTATTGCAGGACCATAGGAATCGTGTCGGGATCGAGACCGTTCGAGCGCAGGTTCTCGACGAGCGACTCCATCGACTGGAGGTTCTCTTCGAGCCGGCTCGTCTGACTGTCGATCACCATCACGACCGCGTCCGCGCCCGACAGCACGTACTTGCGCATGCGCCGATACTTGGGCTGTCCGGGCACCGTGAAGCCCTGGATGCGGATCTTGAAGCCTTCGATCGTCCCGAGATCGATCGGCAGGAAGTCGAACAGCAGCGTCGAGTCTTCCTCCGTGTTGATCGAGACCAACTGGGTCTCGTTTTCGGGACACATGATCTCGTGGACGGCCTTCAGACTCGTGGTCTTGCCGCCCATCCCGACACCGTAGTACACCAGCTTGGCGCTGATGGTCTTCTCTGCGAGGTTGATGAAACCCATGCGTGCTCATTGGATCGGCACGCAATGGGCATCACCTTGCGCCGGGATCACCGACCTTTCGACGGCGCTCGGTCCGGATCCGGCCGCAGCGCGAACCAGCGCACGCGATCGACCGCCAGCGCCGTCTCGAACTCCTTCGAGACCTGCCCGACTGTCGTCTTGCTGAACAGTTGCGGCAGATCTGCCGGCCATTCGAACACTTCGTAGAGCGCCAGCACCCAAGCGCGCGGGTAGAGCGCCTGCGGACTCCGCGCGGCGATACGCGCGAAATTCGACCCGTACGGCGGCAGCGAGAGGCTCTGCGACACTTCGTGGATCGCGTAGCCGATCTCGGTCGACGTCGCGCCGTGCTCCCGGAGGTCGGCGAGCAGTCCGCGGATCTCCTGCTGCACGCGCTCGACGGAGTCGCCGTTGCGCCCGCGGCGATTGATCATCACCACCCCAGGCTCGTCGAGGTACGAGTAGTTCACGAACTCGAACCGGGCCTTCGCCTCGCCACCGCGGAACGGCTGGAACGACCGCGCCGCGCGTGCGCGCACGATGCCCATCGCGACGACGAACGGCAGGTAGCCGGGATCACCCCAAGACTTCGCGCGCAGCGCGGCCGACACGAACGGCGCGTCGACGAGCCCGTGCTCGGTGATGTCTTCCGTAGGCTTCGCCGTGTCGTGCGACATCGGATCTGCTGCGACGGTGCCGTCACGCGGCGGAGAGAACGTGGTGGCGATGTCCGTCGCAAGTGTGACATCGTCCGTCGCGCCGACGGCGGTCACGAATGCGTGCGCCGGCGCGAAGTGCCGTTCGATCGTGGCCTCGATCTCGGCCGCGCTGAGGGTCTCGAGCTCGCCCGGGATTCCCGGCGCCTGCCGCCCACGAGGATCCCCCACGAGCATCGCACGACGCGCGCGCCAGTAGAGCACGGGCCCCGGCAACAGCTCGGTTTCGTCGTCACAGCGCAGCTTGACCTGCGAGACCGCCCGAGCTGCGAGGTCGTCCGACACCGCGAAATCCCCGTCCAGCACCTCCGCGAACTCGCCGAGCACGCGCCGCGCCGCGTCTGCTGGCACGGTGGCCGCCATCACGGTCCCCGGTCCGATCGTCCGCACCGCGACCCCCAGCTCGCGCCTCGGCGCCTGCGCGAAGTGAATGCGAAGCGTCGTCGCGACCGTGCGCGCCAACCCCGTGCGACCCGCGGGGTCGTGGTCGAACCCGAACTTCACGCCGGCGACGAGACAGACATGCGACGCACCCTCGACGAACGCCGAGTAGTAGCGGGTCCCGGTGCTCTCCTCGGTCAGGAACTCGAGCGGAGTGAACGGCTCGGTCGCTTCGGGTTCCTGACACGCGAGGACCAAGGGCAGCGCGAAAAGCGCGATCATGCAGACTCCGGCAAGTTGATGGTCCGATCGGTGACGGCGGCAGCGAGACCGCGATCATGGGTGATCCAGAGCATAGCCAGCCCATCCCGGGCTTGGCACGAGAGTAGCGTACGCACGACGTCGACCGCGGTCGCCCGATCGAGTTCGGCCGTCGGCTCGTCGAGAACGAGAATGCGCGGTCGGACCCCGAGCGCACGCAGCAACGCGGCCCGTCGACGTTCCCCACCCGACAGCTCGGCGGGCACGCGATCCAACGTCTCCGTCTCGAGCGCCAGGGCCGCCGCTTCGGCGTCGACGTCGAAGCCACGGCGCGCACACTCGCGAACCTGCGCCCGAATCGTGCGGTGTGGGGTCAACGACGCGTACGCGTCCTGGAACAGCAGCTGCACCGCGACGCGCGGTCCGTCGATCTCGACCCGTCCGGTGATTGCGGGCTCGAGCCCCGCGAGCACGCGCGCGATCGAACTCTTGCCGGCACCGGACGGCCCGACCAAACCGACGGACTCACCCGCGCACAGGTCGACGTCGACGTCACGCACGATCCAACGGTTGCCATGCCGGATCCCGATTCCGCGCGCGCGCAGGATCGGACTGTACGACTCGATCGACGCTCGCGGCCTGCCAGGCCACGCGACGACGTCGTCACCGACCGGCTCGAGCCGCCCCGCACGAATCCCCCACCCTCGCGCACCGATCGACGCGGCGAACTCGTGATCGTGCGTCGCGACGAGCAGGGCCGATCCGCATTCACACGTGATCCGCAGCTGCCGCGCGAGCTCGTCGACGCGCGCCGGGTCGAGGCCCGTGGACGGTTCGTCGGCGACGAGCAGCTTCGGGCGCCGCAGCAGCGCCATCGCCAGCAGCATGGCCTGTGCTTGCCCACCCGAGACTTCGTGCGGGTAGCGCCGGCACAGCGCCGCACCGTCGTCGACGCCGAGTTCTCGCAGCGCGGTCGCGATGTCGACGCCTTCGTCCGGGCTCGCGACGCGCCGCACCTGATCCCCGAGTCGCTGCAGAGGGTCGAAGGCCGCGCGCGCGTCCTGAGGCAGCACGCAGATATCCCGGCGGAGCAGCGAGCGATGCGCGGTCGTCCCCGTCTCCGGGAACGGCACGCCACCCCAGAATCGCTGCCCTTCCCAACGCACGTCCCCGTGTCCATCGAGGCCACAGAGTGCGCGGATCAGCGTGGACTTGCCGACGCCCGAGCTGCCGAGAAGGGCCACCGCGCTGCCCGCCCCAATCGCGAACTCCGGAATCTCGACCCGAAAGCCCGCGCTCGGGCGGCTCGCGGCGCCGGCCGCATAGAGCATGCCGCGGTCCCTCGGGACGCCTCCGGAATTCGCCTCGGACTGCACGATCGCATCATGCCACGAGCGGATCACCCATGCCCATCCAGCCCGGCCAGTTCGGAGGCATTTCGACCGTTGCGCGTCGAGAGAACTCGACCGACGATGCAGCCTGAGATTCGCCGCATGGAGCCGCTGATGATCATCCGAACCCTCACCGCCGCCCTCCTCGCCACGACCGCACTCCCCTCGCAGTCTTCGCTGGCCGAGATCGAGCGCGCCTACGACGAGCGCCAGACCAAGCTGTCCGCCGAGACCGATGGCATCATCAGCTACGAAGACCACACGAAGCTGTCCGACTGGTTCGCCGCGCAACTCGAGAAGTATCTCACCGCGAAGCCGAACGCGAAGGACCACACGCTCGCACGCGTGACGCTCGCAACCACCTACCTGAACGTCCGCGACCAGACCGCTGCGCAGAAGGCCCTGAAGGGTGTCGACCCCGCACGCGCGTCGATGCTCGACCTGCTCGAAGCCGCCGACCTCGCGGCCCGCATGCGCATGGACGCGGAGCGGAACGCGTGGATCGACAAGGCTCTCGCGAAGGACGCACCGTTCGCGGACCAGATGCAAGCCGGCATGATCCTGATGACACGGCTCGTCGAACCCGAGCGCTCGCTCGCGCTCTTCGAAAAGGCGCGCCAGTCGGCGAAGACCGACGAGCACCGCGCCGAGGTCCTGTGGCACCTCGCCGCCGCGACGCGCGAGCGCGAGGATCGCGGTGAGGGCGACTACGAGAAGTCGCTCGCCGCGCTCGCGAAGCAGTACCCGAAGACCCTCTTCGGCGGTATCGCCCGCGATCGACTCCGCGCGATGGCATACGAAGTCGGCGACGACGCGGTCCTTCTCAGCGGCACCGCGTTCGACGGCAAGCCGTTCGCGCTGAAGGACCTGCGCGGCAAGGCCGCGCTGATCTGGTTCTGGGCTTCCTGGTCGCCGGAGTGCCGCGCCGCGATCCCGCACATCGAGGCCATGGTCGAGAAGTTTTCGCCCGCCAAGCTCGCGGTGTTCGGCGTGTCGCTCGACGAAACGCGGGACGAGCTCGCGAGCTACCTCCAGCAGCGTCCGAGCAAGTGGCGGAATCTCTACGACGGCAAGAGCTTCGAGAGCCCGCACGCGCTTCGATCCAACGCCGAACAGGTGCCGCACATGTTGCTGATCGATGGCGAGGGAAAGGTCGCCGCGCTCCGCCTCTTCCTCCACGATGCGGAGGAGATCGCGCACGTCACGGAGACGATCGCGAAGACGCTGCGCTGAAACCGATCGCCCACTGCAGGGCGAGCCGCGCCCCGACCGCGACCGCGATTGCGAGCGCAGGGGCCGCCGCCAGGGCGTCGGTCGCCGGGTCGAACTGCATGCGCTGCGTGAGCAGCGCGAACACGAAGACGAACAGCACCGTGTCCGCGTCGACGCGCCGCCGCCGGCCGATCGTCAGGCCGAGCCGCAGGATCCACGCGACGGCGCCGAGCGCCGCGAGCCCGACGAGCGGCCAGGCGAACCACGGCGAGGCCGGCAGGAGCCCCACTTCGGTCACGGTCGGATCCGCCGTCTCGCCGACCATCTGCAGCATCCACATCGTGCACGCGAGCGGCACGAACGAGATCGCGAACCACGGCACCGTCCGGCGGTTGAACCCACCGAACGCCTCGATTTGCACGCGCCGCCGCTTCATCACCACCACGAACCGGATGAGCGCGAGCACGATCGCGAGCAAGAGGCACCCAGCGGGCACGAGGAGATAGACGCCGTAGGCGCGCATCGTCGAAGCCGCGAGCGCGCACGCCAACCCGACGCACACGGCGAGAGAGGTCACGACCGCGATGTTGCCGCCGATCGAGCGCAGTCGCCGCTGTCGCAGCTGGGCGGGCACGCCGATCAGCACGAGCACCGCGAGCATGCCGAACACGACGGCCGCCACTTCGGGACGTAGCGTGCAATCCCGCGCCACGGGAAGCGCCGCGAGCACGAGACACGCGAGCACGCCGACCGCCCGAGACCGACCGACGGCTCCGAGCACGTACGTCATCGCCGAGATGATGACCATGCCGAGAATCGTTGCGAGCCGCGCACTCGGCACGTCGTCCGCGCGATTCTCGCTGAGCTCGTCGGGTAGCATCCATCCGTAGTAGAGCGGCGCCGGCCCATACTCCTCGCCGCGCGGGTCCTCGATCGCGAGCTCGACACGCTCGACCTCGCCGATCGAAACCGGCGTATCGAGCCACACGCCACACACCAGCCCCGGCAGCAGGACGACGAGCAGCGTGATGACGGCGCCGACGATGCGCCGCGCCGCGACGTTCTCAGGAGCCGACGGCGGCAATGCAGTCGATCTCCACGTCGACACCCTTCGGCAACTCCCGCACCGCGACGCACGCCCGGGCCGGCTTACGATTCGGGAAGTAGCGCCCGTAGACCTCATTGACGGTCGCGAAGTCCGACATCGACGTCAGGAAGATCGTCGTGCGGATCACCTGATCGAAACTCGAGCCGCCGGCTTCGAGCACGGCGCCGAGGTTCTGCATGACGCGCTCGGTCTGCACCGCCACGTCCCCCTCCACGATCTCCATGCTCGCCGGATCGAGGGCGACCTGGCCGGAGCAGTAGAGGACGTCGTTGTGGAGGACGGCTTGGGAGTACGGCCCGATCGCGGCCGGGGCCGCGTCGGTGTGGATGTCGCGCATGGAGCGGGAGGGTAGGGGAACGGGCACGGCGTACCAACCGCGGTAGGCGAGTCGCGCCCGCGCCTATCGCCCGCGCCCGACCGCCCGAAGACTCGCCGCGCGCAGCGCGGCGGATCACTCCCTCGAGTGAATCGGCCGAATCGCCCCGGACATCCGATACTGCCCGATCTCCAGCCGCAGCGACGTCAACGCGTCGTCGTCGAACGTGATCGTCGCATAGTCCCCGGTCCCACCGGACGCGAACGTCCCCGTCACGACCACTGCGCCCGTGATCGAGCACGGCGACAGCATCGTCAGGTTGCCATCCACGTACAGGAACCCGGTGAAGTTCGAGGCGCTACCCGCGAAGATCGCGACGTCACCCTTGATCACCACGAGGCCCGTGCCCTTGAGCGCTCGCGTCGCGTCGAAGATCACGCCGGGCGACTCGACGACCGTGATCGTGTTCGTCGGGACCGGGTTCGGAAACGCGGTTTGGTCGGTGATGTAGGCGTCGGCGATGCTGCGCAGCTCTTCGTAGGTGATCCCGAACACCGACTTGTAGCTGGCGTCGTACGTCCCCTCGGACTGCGCGGGCGAACCCGTCACGCGACCCTCCCACCATTCGCCGACGTTCGCCGGGCCGCTGTACTTCGAGTAGAAGATCCCGGCGCCGGTCGCCCCACCATCGATGCGGCCGTACGAGTTGACCGTCGCGTTCGTGCCCGTCTGGATCGACAGCGCGGCCTGCGCCGGCGGCGAGATCTTCAGACGCAGGAGCTCCGACTCGAGAATGCGCGACGCGAGCACGCGGTTCGGCGCGGTGTCGAACGGGATCGAGTCGTCGTTGAGCTGGTAGAGATAGCCGACGCCACGGATGCGCCACGACGCGCCCGCAGTGCCGAGACCGAGCTGCGTCGACACGTCAGTCGACTGCATCTGCGCCCGCCACGCGGCGCGGTCCGGGTCGGGATCAGCGGCCCATTCCTTCCAGACCTCGTAGCGCCCCCACGTCGAGCCCGAGATCCGGAACTCGCGCACGATGCCGATGTCCGGATCGATCGTGTCGGTCACCGGCGGGTTCGCGGTCAGATCGACGACCGGCTCGAACGTCGTCACCGGTTGCGCGGGCTGACGACGGAACCACGACAGCGCCTCGGTCAGACCGGACCGCGCGAACTGCGTCGCCTGGCTGTACAGCTGGAACTGCGTCGACGTCGTCTGGCGATGAGAACGCATCTGGATCGAGCCCGAGATCACCAGGCCGACCACGACGATCCCGAAGAACAGCGCGAGAATGAGGGCAGAACCCGATTCCGAAGTCTTGCGATGAACCATGACCACACCTCTCCTCTCGCGCACCACGCGCCTTGGATGCCGTGTGTCACGTCGACCAGTTGTGCGGTCCCGCTGGAACCGACGGCGGTCAATTCGTCGCGAGGCGGGATCTTCCCGCTGCCAAGGGTCAGTTCTGCAACTTCTCGCGGAGGCGCCGCTCGACGAGCTCCGGCACGAAACTCCCGACGTCACCGCCGTTTCGGACGATGTCCTTGATCAAGGACGACGACACGAACGAGTGGTCCGCGCTCGGCATCACGAACACCGTCTCGACGTCCGGCCGCATGTGGCGGTTGGTCAGCGCCATTTGGTACTCGAACTCGAAGTCGGCGATCGTGCGGAGCCCGCGCAGGATCACGCCGTAGTCGTGCTGGGTGCAGTAGTCGACGACGAGCCCTTGGAACGAGGTGACCTCCACGCCGGCCGGAAGCACCTCCCGCAACAACTCCATGCGCTCGCCGACGGAGAACACCGGCGACTTCTGGCTGTTCTCCGCGACGGCAACGCTCACGGAGTCGAACAACGCGATGCCGCGCTCGACGAGGTCGAGGTGACCGAGGGTGACGGGGTCGAAGCTGCCGGGGTAGAGCGCGCGGACCATGCGGAGAGCTTAGCGCGAGGCGGGGCGGCACGACCCTCTAATCGTCACTCGTCTGCAGCACGAACTCGATGTAGTCGTCGGACAAGCCGAGCGCAGAACCCGGCGGCTTGCCGGTTTGAATCCACCGCTTCAGGTGCGCAGCATCGAGACGGTTTCGGATCGGCACGACTTGACTCACGTTTCCCGACTCCAGGACCAACACGTGCCCGACGGGCTTCCGGAACTCGAACCAAAGCAATCCGCGACCCGGGAGGTGCACGCTCTCGAACGCGCCGAGGCTGACCCGCGGCGGCAGTCCGCGTTCACTTCGATAGGAACCGCAGGCCAACTGGGTGACCAGGGTGTAGGGCAGGAGAACGACGTCCGCGACGAGGCTGAGCGGGAGGTCGACGGCGTGCCAGCCAGGCTGCCGACCACGCGCGATGAACACAGAGTCGATCCAGACGCCGGCGAAGACCCGTGGCACTGTCTCGCCATACTCGAGGTAGTGCGGAAACAACGGACCCGGCACCCGCTTGAGACCGACGCCATCCCCGGTGACCGCGTGGATCGTGCCGCACGCGCTGGTGCAGAAGAAGAGCAGGATCGCGAGGGCTCGGCACATGGGTCTCGCGTGGCAGCGTAGCGCGATCCAAGAGGAACCCACCGCGTAACCGCTCGCGATTCCCCGCCACGAGTGTGTGGTGACCTTCTCCCCCACAGCCTGGCCCGAATGGCTCGAACCTCGCGGCCTCGTCCTCGCGACGCTCGCCGCTGCCTCCGGCGCGCTCGCCGCGCGTGAGTGCGGGATGGTCGGCGTCGCGATCTCGCTCTGCCTCGTCGTGACGCTCGGCTGCCTCGTGCGTCCCGGCCCCTGGTTGTGCGCGGTGCCGGCGGCGCTGGGCGCGCTGCAGCTTCCGGCCACGGACGTAACGTGGCCGCGAGCGGGGCCGATCGCGCTCGACGCGACCGTCACGCGCGTCGTTCGGCGAGACGTGCGCGAGCAAGCGACCGTCGTGCAGCTGCGGCAGCGCGAACGGGACGTCCTCGGAATCGTCCGCGGCAGCGCGCGCGTGCTGCCGGGCGACCGACTCACCGGCGTCGGGCGCTTCGTGCCCGCGGAGGCTCGAGAGCGACCCAGACGCCCGCGCATCGCTACCGACATCGACGCCGTCGTCTGCCGCCCCGAACGAATCAGCGTTCCTCGCTGGACGGCGCACGCGCGCAACGTTCTGGAAGATGCGATGGCCGCACACACCGGAGGACGGGTCGGTGCGCTGCTGTCCCACCTCGTGCTCGGACGCGGCCCCGCGCTCGACGACGACCTGGTCGCGGCCCATCGCGCGACCGGGCTCGCGCACCTGCTCGCGGTCAGCGGGGCCCACGCAAGCCTCCTCGCCTGGATGCTCGGCATCGCATTCGCGCTGACGGGACGACGCGACCCGTTCGGTGCGCGCGGCTATCGCTGGTTCTGCGGGGCTTTCCTGATGCTATACGGCGCCGTCACGGGATTCGACCCGCCGATGTTCCGGGCGCTCGTCGCGTTCGCGCTCGTGCTCGCGACGACCGCCGCCGGACGGACGCCCTCGGTGACGGCCGCGCTCGCGCTTCCGGCGCTGCTGACTGCGCTGCTCGTTCCGGACGATCTCGGCTCTGTGAGCTTCGCGCTCAGCTACGCCGCGGTCATCGGGCTCGGGCTCGCGGGCGCCTTCCGCCCGGACGGGTTCTTCGCGAGCGGCCGTTGGACCGCGCCGTTCCGCGCGTCGTTCTGGGCGGCCCTCCTGACGGCCCCGCTGACTCTGCACTACTTTGGGCAGCTCGCGCCGTGGACGATCGTCGCGACGCCACTGCTCAGTCCGTTGGTCGCGTGCATGCTCGGCTTCGGCATCCTCGCGGTGCTGCTCGATGCGGTCGCCACTCCGATCGCGCACGCGACCGCGACGATCGCGACCTGGTGCGGCGAAGTCTACGTCCGCGGTGTCGAGCTGTGCGCCGCGCTGCCGGGATCTCCGATCTTCGCCAGCTCCAACCCTCCCGCCGGAGGGTTCGTCGGCGTCGGTCTTCTCGCGGCGCTGTGGATCCTTCTCCGACCGCGGCGCAGCTCGGTAGCCGGAGCATGCCTGCTGTTCTGTCTGCCTCACTTCGTGCCGTGGCCCGTCGCCCCCGACACTCTGCGCTTGCTCGCCGTCGGACATGGACTCGCGGCCGTCGCCACGACCGAAAACGCCGAGACGATCGTGATCGACTGCGGCTCGATCGGCGACGCGCGCCGCGCGGCGGTCGCCGTGGAACGCGCGCTCGAAGAGCGTCGGGTCATCGACGTTCTCATCGTCAGCCACGACGACTTCGATCACGCCGGTGGCGTGCCTGAATTGTGCCGACGCGTTCGCGTCCGACGAGCGATCCTGCCCGAGCACGCGCGAGGGACCCCGGTCGACGCCGCTCTCACGTTCCACGGAACGCCGATCCACTGGCTGCAGCCGGGCCGCTCGACGAATCCGTCGGGCGGCGTCTTCGTCTCCGCGCCCGCCATCGAGACGGACGACGACAACGAGCGAAGCCTGTGGGTCGAGCTCGGCGTCGACGGTACGACGTGTGTGTTTCCCGGCGATGCCGACGAGGAGGGCATCCGGTGGTGGCTGAGCGCTCGCCCGCGGGGCGCGGACGTTCTCGTGCTTCCCCACCACGGTCGCGGCGACGAACGGAGCGTGCGCCGACTCCTGGACCGAGTGAGGCCCCGCATGTGCTGGATCAGCAACCGCGACGGCGAGTCGTCCACCGCGCTCGGCACCCTGGCGGCGCGAGTGATGAGCGTCCCCGTGCTCCACACCGGCTCTCGCGGTACCATCACCCTGCGAATCGGGCGCGTCGACACCGAGCGAGGCGAGCCGCTACACTCACTCCATGCACTCGAGATGGGCGATGACTCTGCTCGTCGTGGCCATCGCGGCGTTGATATGGCTCGCGATGGGGAACGGGGAAACATCGACTCCCGCGGACACGGGGGGCAACACGCCCGCGATCGACGGTGACGGCCGTGCAGCCGAGCACGCGTCGACTTCGAAGCCCGAAGCAGATGCTGCATCTCTCGCGGAGCGCGACACCGTTCGAGGCGATGCCGCCACCACAGGCAGCCTTCACGTGCACGTCACGTGGGAGGCCGACGGGGAAAAGGCCATCGACGTGCCAGTGTTCGTGCGGACTGTGCGCCGCGGCACGCCGCGCGCGCCGCTGCTCTCTCAGCGCACGAACGAAGATGGCATTGCGATCTTCGATTCCCTCGCGCCCGGAGAGCACCGCGTGACGGCGAACCGTGGCACGCCGAACGGCACGCACCGAATCGAGGTGCTCGCGGGCCAAACCGTCGACCTCGGCATCACGCTGCCGGTCGGAGTCCTCGTTCGAGGGATCGTCGTGGATCTGGCCGACCACCCAGTCGCCGGGGCGGGAATCGTCGTCTCCGGCTGGGGACGGACCGAACTCCAACCGCTGACGACCACCGACGAACACGGACGATTCGAACTGCCCGGCATCGGACCAGGCGCCGCCATCGGCGCGCGGGCGCGGCACCACGCGCCGTCCCTGCTCCACGAGCTGACGCAGCGGGACGGCTCGAAGATCGAGCTACGAATCGTGCTTCCGGGACTCGGCGGCAGTCTGGTGTGCACGGTGCTGGGCTCCGATGGCGAACCCGTGTCCGGCGCGACGGTGCGCGCCGGAGAAGACGGCCGACAGCATCAGCCGCAGAAACTCGACGACGGTTCGTGGGGTCTCGTGATCCCGCAAGAACGGCTCACGGACGATCGCGGAGAAGTGCGATTCGAAGGCGTCGCCGCCGGCCGACTCCCACTCGCGGCGAGCGCGAGCGACCACTCCGCATGGCGCGACACGATCGACGTGATCGCGAACCGAGAGAACACCCACGAGATCCGCCTGGAACCCGCGGCCCGGTTGGAAGGCACCGTGCGCGACGAGAGCGGCGCCCCGTTCGTGGACTTCTGGCTGATGGTCGGGGGGCCGGGACGGCTCGGCACCCGGAGTACGCGCACGGACTCCGAGGGATCGTTCCGCTTCGAGAACGTTCCGATCGGCGAATTCCGCATCGAGGTCCAGGGCAACGGACTGCGCAAGACCGCGAAGCTCGTCGGGATCGCGGGGCAGACGATCCGCTGGGACGTCAAGCTGCCGAACACGGTAGAGATGCAAGGGCAACTGGTCGGCCCCGACGATCGACCGGTGCCGAACACGATGATCGAGGGATACGTCGGGACCGGCTGGCTCCACACCGCGACCGACGACGACGGCCGCTTCAAACTCGAGAACGTCATCCCCGGCGAGCGCCTCCGCCTGACGGCCCGCCCACTCGCGCAGTTCTTCCCAGTCGACGTGTTCGATGGCGTTCCACCGACGAAGGGCGGCACATGGATCCTCCGCATCGCGCAGGCGCAGATGCCCTCGATCCGGATCCGTGGACGACTGGTGTCACCGCGCGGGGAGCCGGTCACCCAGGCGCGACTGTCGCCACAGCGACGCGGCCACGGCAACACGACGGAATACCAAACCGATGACGACGGCCGCTTCGACTACGGCCCATATCCGCCGGGCGAGTACCGCCTGATCGTCCGCGCCAAGGGCTGGGCCAACGTCCGCACGCCGTGGCAGAAGCTGGGCCCGCACGAATCCGCGGACCTCGGGAACGTGCGACTCGAGCGCCCGGGAAAGCTCGTCGTGACCGTGACCGGTGGCGAGATTCCCGAGAAGCTGACGTTCTCGATCTACGACGAGCGCGGCGCCTACGTCGAGCGCGTGAACGTCCGCAAGGGACGCGGCGTCGCCGGCGGCCTGCCGAGCGGCAGCTACCGCCTACAGGTCCGCGGCGCGGGAGTCGTCGCCCGCTGCATCCCGATCGCGATCCACACCGAGCGCGAGACACCGGTGCAAGTCGAGGCGGGGAACGGCACGCCTGTGAAGTTCTCTGTCACGGTCGCCGAAGGCGCGAAGCGCCCGCGACGCGTAGGCCTCGACATCGACGACGCCCGTGGGCAGCCCGTCGTTCGCATGGGATCCGTCTACGTGCGCGACAACGGCTCGCTCTCGACGACGCTGGAGCTCGCGCCCGGCCAGTATCGGATTCGGGGATCGGCGAAGGAGCTGACGTGCTCGACGTCGATCGAGATCGAGAACGCGGCGGGGGAACGTCCGGTCGAACTGCAGCTTCGCTGAGAGGGTTCGGGCCGGCGGTGGTCGGCTTCGGAAACTCGACGATCAACGGCACCCACCGCCGCCCCTACCCATCCAACTCACGCAACGACAACAACGCCATCGCCGTCCCATAGCTCCGCCCCAGCTCGTGTGAATCCATGAAGCGCCCGTCGATCTCCGGCAGCGACAGGATCAGGTCGCGCTGGCGCTTCACGTAGTGCGCGCGCAGCTTTTTGTCCGTGACGCGCATGATCGCTTCGCTGCGCGCGCGCATGTCGTACCAGAAGAAGAACCCACCGTGCCCGAGTCGGTTCGCGTGGTCGTCGTACTTGCGTACGGACTCCAGGTGCTGGTGGTGCTCGAACGACGCGTCGAGTGCGGCTCGGAGCTTCTTCACTTCGGCCTGACCCCAGAGATCGAGCGCGAGTTCGCCGAGCGCCATGCGGCCGATCGACGCCGGAATGCCCGGCTCGCCGCGGCGGCGCATACTGTAGCTGTAGCCACCCGCCTTGCCGCGCGTCGACAGTAGCGCCTTGATGCCCGCGTCGCGCACGGCGACGGGCACCGTGACTCCACGCTCCTCCGCGTGACGCAACGTCACGAGCGCGGACGCGGTGACGAACGGGTTGGCGTATTCATGGTGCCACGCCCCCTTCTTCGTCTGCATCTCGCTCAGCGCGTCCACGACTCCGGCCAGCTCCTCGCGCACGCCGCGCACCTGCGCCGCTTCGGGGAAGCTGTCCAACAGCCGGCAGTAGAAGCGCCCGCGGTAGATGTGCGCCCAGACGAGCTCGTCGGAGTCGTCGATCGCGAGATTCTCGTCGTCGCTCGCGTAGTCGTAGAACGACCAGACCTCGGGGAGCAGGCTGTCGTCGTGCGCGATCGCGTGCTCGAGCACGGCCCATCCGGCGATCGCGGTGCACGCGACGTAGACGTTCGGCAGACTGTCCGTGCCACCGAAGTCGTAGCGGCTGTCCTCGATGCCGCCGTCGCCGGTGCGCATGCGGAGCAGGAACTCGACGCCGCGCTTCCAGAGCTCGTCCTCGGTGTACGCGCCGGCGAGCGCACGCGAACCGTCGGTCGATCCATCGATCGCGGCCTCCTTGAGCGGCCCGCGCACCTCGAAGCCGAACGCGTACGGTCCGTGCCCCTCGACTTCCGCTGCGGCCTTCCACCCGAGCGGATCTTCGGGATAGCGCTTCGCCACGTCCGCCCAGATCTCGAGCGCCCGATCGCGCTCGCCTCGGTCGAACGCGTGCGCGCCCTCGGCGAACCTCTTCTCGACCTTCGTCGCTACTGCGACCTTCGACCGCGCGTTCACGAGCTTGCGCAGCGGCAGCTCGAACCACTGACGCTCGAACGTCGTGATCTTGTCGAGCCGACCGAGCTCCGTGCCGTCGCGATCGAGCACGACCCAACCCGGCTCGATGAAGCTCATGCGCGCGAGCCCGAACTGCTTCTGCATCTCACGACTCGCCGGCGCTTTGATCGGGACGAACGACTCGTTCAGCAGCGCGATCGTCGACGGCCACGAGAACGGTCCGGCCATCATGTAGCGGTCGACCTCCGGCTTGCGGTCCATCGGCGAGCCCTGCAGCGTCGGCACGTACCAGAACACCGGCTTGCCGCTCTCCTCACTCTCCTTCTGCGCGGCCGCGAAGTCGTCTCGCCATTGCACCGCGGTACCGGCACGCGACGCCTGCGCGGAGGGCTTCGAACGGATCTTCTTCCGCGAGTTCTGGGCCTCGGCGGAAACCGACAAACAACACACGGCGGTGGCGGCGACGCACCACGAGTTCGGTCTGCGCATCGCTGGATCATAGTCGCGCCGCCGGGCGTCCGGTATCGTTCGCGTCCCACCAAGACCCCGTTCCGCGGACCCCACTCACCCGATGACCCGACGCACGACCCTCTGCGCCTTCGCGGCGCTGTTCCTCGCGACCACACCCGACGAAGGCCAGTGGCTGCCACAGCAAGTCCTCGCGATGGACTGGGATGCGCTCCGCGCCCGCGGCATGAAGCTCTCGAAAGACGAGTTCTGGCACCCGACGAAGGGTGGCGTGCTGTCGGCGGCCGTGCAGATCAATGGTTGCACCGCCTCGTTCTGCTCGAAGGACGGCCTCGTGGTCACCAACCACCACTGCGGCTACGGCGCCGTCAACGCCCTCAGCTCTCCCGAGAGCAACTACCTCCGAGAGGGCTTCGTCGCGAAGACCAAGGACAAGGAGCTGCCCGCTCCCGGCGTGACGGTCTACGTCGTGCGCCGCATCGAGAACGTCACCGACCGCATCCTCGCCGCGCAGGCCCGCGCGCGCACGGACATCGATCGCTTCCGTATCACCGAGTCGATCAAGCGCCAGCTGATCCAAGAGGGCGAGAAGGAGCCGAACACCACGTGCAGCATCGCGGATTTCTTCGAGGGTCGGGAGTACCACATGTACTACCGCACCCAGCTCCCTGACGTGCGCCTGGTCTACGCGCCGCCGAGCGCGATCGGCGAGTTCGGCGGCGAAGTCGACAACTGGGAGTGGCCGCGCCACACCGGCGACTTCTGCTTCTTCCGCGCCTACGCCGCGCCGGACGGGTCGCCGCGCGCGTACAACGAGGAAAACGTGCCGTTCCAGCCCGAGCACTACCTCCGCGTGTCGTCGAACGGCGTCCAGGAGGGCGACCTCGCGATGATCTTGGGCTACCCCGGCCGGACCGAGCGCTACGAGACCTCGATCGCCGTCCAAGATCGCCAGGGCTTCTACTATCCGAAGCGCCTCGACCTGTTCACGCGCGTTATCGACGTCCTGAAGCGCGCGCGCAAGAAAGACGTGGAGACCGACCTGCGATACGCGAGCAAGCAGAAGTCGCTCGCGAACGTGCAGAAGAACGCCGAAGGCATGGTGTGGGGCCTCGCGCGCAACGCCGTCGTCGCGCGCAAGCTGCGCGAAGAGTCCGAATTCGAGGCGTGGGTCTCGGCGAGCTCCGAACGCCAGACCCATTACGCCGGCGTGCTCGACGATCTGAAGAGCATCGACCTCGCCGCGCGTGAGACGCAGGAGAAGGACTTGGTCGGCGGCTTGATGGGTTCGCAGTTCATCTGTCCGATCATGGCCGGCGTCATCACGATGGCCGCGAACGCCGGCCGCGACGTCACGCCGCGGCTCGCGAAGTTCCTCGGTGAGTCGCTCAACCAGGACCTCGATCTCGTGCAGAAGCCGATCATGCGAATCATGCTCGAGGAAGCGGCGCACCTTCCGGACGACCAGCGCCTCGCCGGCACCGAGTCGCTGCGCGACGCGTCGGACGTGGAGCGGATCATGGCGGACACGGAGATGTTCGACGCGAACGCGCGCCTCGCGCTCGCCAAGGGTGGCGCCGACGCGATGGCCGCGAGCACGGACCCGCTGATCGTCGTCGCACGGGGCCTGGCCGAAGAGCGCCAGAAGCGCGCGACGCGCCAGCAGGAGCGCGCCGGACGCCGCATCGCCGTTGGCACCCGCTGGATCGAAGCCCAGCAGAAGTGGCGCGGCTCGACGTTCTACCCCGACGCCAACAGCACGCTTCGCGTCTCGATCGCGAGCGTCAAGGGCTACGAGCCGCGCGACGGCGTCAGCTACACTCCGCACACGACCGTCGCCGGCATCCTCGCGAAGGAGACCGGGGCCGAGCCGTTCGCGAGCCCGAGCAAGCTGATCGAGGCGGCGCAGGATCGCTTCGACAGCCGCTACTTCGACTGGCGGATCGGCGACGTCCCGGTGTGCTTCCTGACCGATGGGGACACGACCGGCGGCAACTCCGGGTCCCCGGTCATCAACGGCAAGGGCGAACTCGTCGGCCTCAACTTCGACCGCGTGTTCGAAAACGTGTCAGGCGACTACGGCTGGAACGCGGACCGCTCGCGCAACATCTCGGTCGACATCCGCTACGTGCTGTGGGTGCTGGAGCAGGTGCAGCCGGCCCATCACTTGCTGCGAGAGATGCAGGTGATGTGACGCTACCATGAGGGTATGGAGCGCCCCCACCACTACGGTCCCAACGTCCATCTCTGCGAGACCCCGTACCTGCTGTCGCTGCTCGCGCGGGTCGGATCGCCGGACACCTCGACCGAATCGGTGCCGGGGCTCGTGCGCTCGGCGTACGAGTCGCTGATGCGGCTGCTGCTCAACGACGTGTTTCCGGTCGTTCAGGACCGCGTCGCGACGCGGATGATGGCGACCGAGCCGCGGGCGTTCTACGAGGGCCCGCGCTTCTGCCAGAACACGAAGCTCGTGATCTGCTCCGTGATCCGCGCCGGCATCCTGCCCTCCCAGGTCTGCTACGAGGCCGCGCTCGAAGTGCTGCCGTCGGCCAACGTCCGGATCGACTTCCTCAACCTCTCGCGTGAGACCGACGAGAACGGTCACGTGACCGGGGTGCGCATGGACGGCTCCAAGATCGGCGGTCCGGTCCACGATGCGATCGTGGTGATCCCGGACCCGATGGGCGCGACCGGCGGCACGCTCGCCCGCGCGACGGAGATCTACCGCGAGCTCGAAGGCGGACCACCGAAGGCCATCGTCGCCGCGAACCTCATGGTCACACCGGAGGCGATCGTCCGCCTGAAGGAGCAAGCTCCGGAGCTCCAGATCTTCGCGAGCCGACTCGACCGCGGCCTCTCGCCGGCCGAGGTCCTGAAGGCCGAACTCGGCCTCCACGCGGACCGGGAGCGCGGACTCAACGACGTCCAGTACATCGTCCCCGGCGCCGGCGGCATGGGCGAGCTGCTGACGAACTCGTGGGTCTGAGCCCGCGCTGAAAGTCGGTCGCCCGCACCGGCATTGTCCTTCCTTTGCTCCACCCGCTCCGCAAAGATCCTCCCCATGTCCACGATCGTCTCCGTCCACGGACGTGAAGTCCTCGACTCCCGCGGCAATCCGACTGTCGAAGTCGACGTCGAACTCGAGTCCGGCGCTATCGGCAGCGCCATCGTGCCGTCCGGCGCGTCGACCGGCGCGCACGAAGCCTGCGAGCTACGCGATGGCGACGCGCGCTATCTCGGCAAGGGCGTCCAGCAAGCGGTCGCAAACGTCGACGGCGAGATCGAGAGCCAGCTGCTCGGCCACTCGATCTTCGATCAGACCACGATCGACGCGGTGCTGTGCGAGCTCGACGGCACTCCGAACAAGTCCAAGCTCGGCGCGAACGCGATCCTCGGCACGAGTCTGGCGTGCGCCCACGCGGCCGCGGCCGAACTCGAAATGCCGCTGTTCCGCTACGTCGGCGGCGTGCAGGCCCGTCGCCTGCCCGTGCCGATGATGAACATCCTGAACGGCGGCGCACACGCCGACAACAACGTCGACTTCCAGGAGTTCATGATCATGCCGTTCGGCGCGGATAGCTTCGCCGAAGGCCTGCGCATGGGCACCGAGATCTTCCACGCGCTCAAGGCCGTGCTGCGCGACAAGAAGCTCGCGACAGCAGTCGGTGACGAGGGCGGCTTCGCGCCGGACCTCGAGTCCAACCGCGCGGCGTTCGACATCATCCTCGAGGCCGTCGAGAAGGCCGGCTACAAGCCGGGTGACGACATCAAGCTCGCCCTCGATGCCGCCAGTGCGGAGTTCTACAAGGACGGTAAGTACGTCCTCGCCGGCGAAGGCAAGACGCTCGACGCCGACGGGCTCGCGAATCTCTACCAGGAATGGAGCAGCGAGTACCCGATCTTCTCGATCGAAGACGGCATGGACGAGGACGACTGGGCCGGCTGGACCGCGCTCACCTCGGCGATCGGCGATCGCGTCCAGCTCGTCGGTGACGACCTGTTCGTCACGAACACCGAGCGCCTCGCGCAGGGCATCGAGAAGAAAGCCGCGAACTCGATCCTGATCAAGGTCAACCAGATCGGCACCCTGACCGAGACACTCGAGGCGATCGAGCTCGCGCATCAGAACGGCATGTCGGCCGTCATGTCGCACCGCTCGGGCGAAACCGAGGATACGACGATCGCGGACCTCGCGGTCGCGACCGGCGTCGGTCAGATCAAGACCGGGGCGCCGTGCCGCACCGACCGGGTCGCGAAGTACAACCAGCTGCTGCGCATCGAGGAGATGCTCGGCGAGGGCTCGGTGTACGGCGTGACCTAAGACCGAGACGACCGGCGCTTCACCGCACGACCGTCTCTTCCCCGACCCGCAGTCGGATCGGCACGCGCTCGATCGCTTCTTCGCCGCGGTACAGCACCAGCGTCACCGCCTGCATCGTCGTCGTGAACGTCTCCGACCGCCCCTCGTGGAGCGGGAAACGGTGCATGCTGGTCATCGAGTTGCCGCGAATCAGATCGAGGATCATCGCCTCGCCAGCCGCGTTCTCGATCCCGACTCCATCGGCGCGTGCGGCGTCGTCGAGCTCCACGCGCAGGTGAACCCGAGGCTCGACGACGAGGCGCAGGTTCTCGGGCGCGCCGGGCAGGACCGCCGCGAATCCATTCGGATCGTCGCGGCCGAACGAGCGATGCACGATCGAGTCCCCATCGACGCGGAGGTAGACGTGCTCGCTCGCCAGGTTCGCGAACTCGAAACGCCCGTCGCCGTCCGTTCGCACGGAACCCGCGCGGAGCCCCTTCGTCGCGTAGCCACCCGCTTCGTGTGGCAATCGATGCGCATCGCAGAACGCGGTGACAATCACCGCGGCCTGGGGCGTGCCGTCCGGGGTCACGACCTGCCCCGCGACGCGCGCGTGCACTCCGTCCGAAGGCGCCGTCAAAACGAGGCCTTCGGTGCCGGCCGCGAACGGTCCGAGAGTCGTGCGCCGTAGGGTCGAAGGGTCGAGTACCACGAGCTCGTAGGGCCGGTCCAGCAAACCTTCGAGCGCGAACTCCCCGAACACGTTGGTATCCGTTCGATTCCACGAGCGATCGTCACCGTCCGCGAGCCAAGCCTCCACGGCGGCGAGTCGACCGCCCATGTTGCCGAACGTCATCGAACGCGCGGTCCAGACCATGAGACCTTCCCGCGGTTCACCCGACGCGTCCACGACCGTGCCGCTGATCCGCCGCGGAGCCGCACCGAGCTGCAGGTGCACGAATGTCGACTCCGAACGCTGCGCCCGTTCGATGATGTCGTCGGCCACCCGCACCGACGCGGGCTGGTAGCCGCGCTGCATCGCGACGAGGTTGCGGTTCGTGCCGATCTCGGCCACGAGCACGGCGAACCGTCCGTGCTCGTCACACACGGCTTCGCTGTCGCAGAGAGCCACGCGCGCGTCGGCCACCGGCTGCCCCGCGGGATCCGTGACCCGACCCTGGAGACTCCCGTCCACGATCGACGGGCGACGGAGCGTGATTCGTTGCACGCCGCCACTCTTCGGCAGGGGCGCTCTCGCGGGGAGAAACCCGCTGTGGCGCACGACGATCTCGGCGCCGCGCACTCGACCGACACTCAGTGGCCGGGTGTGGCCGTCGGAACCGGATCTCCCGCCCCAGGGTACGCCCTCGGATCGATCGAGCACCCGATCGAATCGCGTACCGAAGTCGCTCGGCAACGCGATGCGCACGTCGACTCCGTCGAGCGGTGCGCCGCGCTCGTCGACGACTTCGACCCGCAGTTCCAACTGCGCCGCCGCGACGACCACGGGTTCGATCCGGCTCGCCGGACCGACCACGCCTTCGAGCACCGTGATCCAGTTCGCGCCCGCCACGACGACGGAGGTCGTGCGACGGGGCGTCGGGGCCGAGAACCGACCGTCCTCTCCACTGACCGCGCTCGCGTCTCCGACTCGCACCTCCATCCCCGACAGCGGCCGCGCCTCGGCGTCGAGCACGACTCCGACGAAGGCGTCCGTCGCGTCGAGCGGCACGTCGATCGACGGGGTGTCGACCGGAACCGTCGTGCGATGCGCCGACACCTCTCGCTCCTGCGCAACGACCTCCCGCGGACTCGCCTGCGCGGCGGCCGACGGCCCCGCTTGCCGCGCGCCCTCGGCACCATCGCCAGACCAGAGCGACCAGCCCCCCAACGCGACGAACGGAATGGCGACGATCGACAACAAGACGTGTTTGGTTTTCATGGACACAGCGGCCGTGGACACGAGACGGAACGCTCCACCGCTCGTCAGTGGAAGCAGTGCCGCCAGCCACGCTCCGGTGCGACCCTCGCGCGCGTCGATCCGCTCGCGAAGGATGCGCTGCGCGCGGTGCAACCGTGTCTTCACGGTGCCGACCGGGATCCCCGCGCGCGCCGCGATCTTGCGCGGCGGCAGGCCCTCGAAGTAACGCATCAACACGACGGCGCGGTACCGCTGGGGCAATCGCAACACCTCGGCGACGATCCCCTGCTGCTGTTGCGCCCGCGCGATGAGATCCACGACGCTGCCCTCGAATTCGGGACGCGCCGCACGCCTCTCACGCTCGACTCGACGCACGGTCGTGCGACGGTCGTGCAACCACAGGTTGCGCAGCACCCGAGTCAACCAGGCCCGGAGGTTGGCTCCCGGTGGCGGCGGGCTTTCCAAAGCCGCGACGCAGGTCGACTGCGCGAGATCGTCGGCGGCATTCGGGTCCCGCACCATCTGCAGAGCCAACCTCCGCACCCATTCGGTCTGCTCGAGGATCGCGTCGGTGGTGGTCATGGAATCGGACATGGCGACACGGGACTGACACCGCGGCGCCGATTTCGGAGTCACGAGTTTCGCAGATTCTCGCGGAGGCGACCGCCGCCCCCACCTTCCGCGCCGGGACGGATTCCTCCACAATTCCTGCGGTGAGTTCCGCGCCCCCGGCATCTCCGGTTCGAATGTCCACCTTCGAAACGGACGACACGACGGCCAAGATCCTCGAGCACGCGGATTGGGTCCGCGCCCTCGCGGGTCGACTCGTCGGGAATCGCACGGAAGCCGACGACCTCGCGCAGGAAACCCTCGTCACAGCGCTCGATCGAAGTCCCGACCGAGTCGGCTCGTGGCGTGCGTGGCTCTCGGCCGTGCTGACCAACTGCCTGCGCCAAGGCAAGCGCGCCGCGCGACGCCGGAGCGTTCGCGAGCAGGAATGCGCGCGCTCGGATTCCTCCGGGCCAACCCTGGACGTCGTCAGTCGCCTGCAGACCCACCGCCGCGTCGTCGACGCCGTCGAACGCCTCGCCGAGCCGTATCGGTCGGCGATTTGGCTGCGCTACTACGACGACCTTCCGCCCCGCGACATCGCGACGCGACTCGACGTGTCGGTCAAGACGGTCGACTCGTGGCTGCATCGTGCGCGGCGCATGCTGCGCGACCGGCTGCGGCGGGATCTCGGCGGCGGCGACCAATGGGCCGTGGCCCTGCTTTCGCTCGCGGCCGCGAAGCCGACCGCGGCGGGCGTTTCGATCGCTTCGTGGACCACGTTGGGAGCGACTGTGATGGGAACCAAGCTCAAATTGATCTCCGCGTGCGTGATCGCCGTGATCGGCGCGACGCTCTTCTGGCCCGAGCCGACCGAGGCCGAAACCGAGCCGCCGACGACCGCCGGCGATCCGAACACCCATCGTGGTTCGGCGGGTGGCGGTCGCGGCGGCACAGGCGGTGGCGCGTCCGGCCGACGAACCGAGCGCTCTCGAGTCGACACGCCGAACACGGCGCGAACGCGAGACGCGCGCGCACTCCGCGAGGTGAACGGCCTCGTTCTCGATTCGGACGGACTCCCGGTCGCACACGTCCCGCTGGAGTTCTCTCCCCGCGCGGGCGAAGCTGTAGCGGTGACGAGCGGCCCTGGCGGACGCTTCGAGGCGTCGATTCCGGATACCGTCGGCGATTTCCGAACAGCCGGCCCGAGCGGCTACGTCACCGTCATGGAAGGGACGGTGAAGCCGAACTCGAACGTGCCGCCGATCGTCGTCGTCGCACGACCTATCGACCTGGGGGGACACATCGTCAACGCGGACGGACGCGGCATCGAAGGCGTCGCGCTCATAGGCCTGCCTCCGGACGACTTCGGCGCGCGATTCGACCAGCTGCTCGAGGGCTCGGCGCTGAACCTCGCGCGGACCAAGAGTCGCACTGACGGCACGTTCCGCCTGCCCGGCCTCCCCGCGATCACCGGAGCGTCGATCGAGATCCGGCACCCGATGTACGAAACCACGCGCATCCCGATCCCGCAGGAATCCGACGAGTCGATGTGGATAGAGCTCGCGCGCCCGGAGTCGACGACGAACCAATTCCTCGGCCGCGTCGTGCTCCCGAACGGCGTCCCCGCAGCGGGAGCACGAGTTGGCATGGGCATGGCCACCGTCGTCACCGATGAGCGCGGCGAGTTCCGCATCGACCGCTACAGAGTCGCGGTCGATGATCGCATCGTCGCGATCCATCCCGGTTACCTGCCGGCCAAGCTCGCGCGTGCGGAAGGGTCGCGTCCGTGGCCCGACTACATCGAGCTGCGCCTCGCGGGCACCGCATTGTCGATTCGAGGAAGAATCCTCGACGCCGAGGGCCAGCCGCGCGAAGGCGTCGACGTCTGGATCGCCGACCCGACGCTCCTCGGTGTCGTCCACGGCCTGCCCGTACAGGTGGAGAACGTCTCCGCGGGCGCCCGCATCGCAGGAGCCTCGCGCAGCGGCTCGGCGTCGAACTTCCTCCGAGCCGATCTCGGGACGTCCGATCTGACGTTGCCGCAGGACGCGCCGACGGCGTGCTGGTCCTGGGTGACCACGGACGAACACGGCGCGTTCACGCTCGAGGGCCTCGACGACAGGAGTTATCGAATCCGCATTCTGGATCGGGAGACTCTGCAGTCTGTGACCTCGAACACGATCCAGGCCGGCTCTGCGGGAATCGAGATCACGCTGCCTGACGACGGCATGATCGACGAGGTCCGCGGCCGCGTGCTCTCGCTCGGCGGCGCGCCACTCGCCGGCATCGAACTGCAGCTCCTGCGCAAGAGCTTCGAGTCCATCCTGCGGCGTCCCGGATCGAAGTTCGACTTCGGCATGTTCTCGCAGGGCGCGCGGACCCGCAGTGACGACGAGGGGCGCTTCACGTTGCGACGAGTCCCGGAGGAAGGCGTATTCGTCTCCATGAACGGCGACTCGATCCTCGAGCACGCGCACCACGTCGGACCCGAAGCACGCGACAGCGAGATCGAAATCCGCGTGCCGGCTCGCTGCCACCTCCGCGTGGAGAACGCCGCCGACGCGGATGCGGTGCGCGTTCTCGACGCCGAGGGACAGCCGCTGGACGTGATCGTGCAGAGCGGCCACGGGATCAACGCCTACCTCCACATGCGAGTCTCCGACGGCCGGACCGGGGTGTTCTCCGTGAGCGAGCGCGCGCAGACTCTGGTGTTCTTGCGCGAGGGCGAAGAAGTCGCCCGGAAGCCGCTGGCCCTGCGCGCGGGAGACACGACCGTCGTGCAGCGCTAGTGGGCTAGCAGCCGGCCCCGACCACGCTACACTCGCGGCATGCTGCTTCGCCGGTTGTTCCTGATCCTCGCCGCCGCGGCGCCCGCGCAAGCGCAGGACGAGTCCCCGCTCGCAGGGCTGCTCGACGCGGCGATCGCACGCGCCGAGACCAAGCTCCAAGCGGACCTCGACATCTGGCAGGATCATTCGACCTGGGAAACCGCGTGGCGCGTGCGCACCGAACACTACGAGGTGCGACGCGTCGGCAGCTACGTCCAGGCCAAGGGAACCGCGGACACGCTCGAGCGCGCGCTCGCGAGGTTCGAAACCACGCTCGGCGTCTCCCTTCCCGCGAACACCGAGCGCATGAAGGTCTTCGTGCTGCCGAGCGAAGCCGCGTATCGACAGTTCGGGGACGACCACGGCGAGGAGCACTCGTCGTTCTACGGCAGCTTCTACGCGAACAATCACCCGGAGCAGCCCGTCGCGATGGTCCACGACTCCAACTGGGGCCGTCAGTACCTGATCCACAGCGCGTGCCATCAGTTCCTCGCCAAGGCGTTTCCCGGTCGAACACCTCCGGTGTGCGTCGACGAGGGTCTGGCGGCGTACTTCTCGATGTGCGACTCGATGAACTTCGGCTGGGCCCGCTCCCAGTTCGAGTCGTGGCGCGGGGACGACGACGCGTTCATCCCCCTTCGCCGACTCCTGAGCGATCCGATCGCGAGGTACGCCGACAACCCGATCCGCCGAATGCTCGAGCTCGGCATCCTGTTCTGGTACTTGTTCGAGTACCGCGACGACACGCGCAACCGGGACGCTGGCGAATCCTCGCCGTTCCGCGAGTATCTGCTGCTGCACCTCCGCGGACAGGATCCGTCACGGCACGAGCTGCACTGGCTGGTCAGCGGTGGAGAAGACCGCGACGACCTCGAGAACGAGCTGCGCACCGAGGAACTGCGACTCCGTCGTTAGTACGGCAGCAGCGAGGCCTCAGCCACCGATCGACTGCAGCCACTCGCGCACCTGCGGGTCGGTGCCGCCGTGCGTCTCGTAGGCGCGGAACTGCTCCTCGGCGAGGTCTTTGTCGCCCAGGTACTCGAGGTAGAGCACGCCGAGCGTGTAGCGCGCGAGCAAGTTCTCACCATCCGCTTCGACCGCGCGCTCGAGAACTTCGGACGCCTGGAAGAAGTCCTCCGTCCGCATCAGGGCGAGCCCCCACGTGACGAAGACCGACGCGGGCGCATCCCCCGCCTCGTCCGCCTCCGTGCAGGCGCGGATCGCCCCGCGCGGGTCGCCGTTCTGGGCGCGCAGCTGCGCCAGCAACGTGAGCGTGCGCAGGCGCTCACCGACGCCGTTCTCGAGCGCGGCCTCGAGCGCCTGGATCGCGGCGTCGAGGTCGTTCTTCCGCTGCGCGAGGATCGCGGTCAAGACCAAGACGTCGGGGTTCGTGGCGACCGCCTTGGCGGCATCCCTCGCCCTCGTCAGCAGCGTCTCGGCGTCGTCGTACTTCTCGTCGGCGATCAGCAGCTCGGCGAGCTTGCGGTAGGTCTCGGGATACGCCGCATACTCGAGCGCCGATCGATACTGCGCGATTGCGGACTCCGTGTCGTCCTGCTTGCGGTAGACGTCGCCCAAGCTGTCGTAGGCTGCGGCCATTCGCGAGTCCAGGCGCTTGGCGTCCACGAACGACTCGCGCGCCGCGTCGAGGCGGTCGGCCGCGAACTGCGCACGGCCGCGCCACAGCTTCACCAACGCGCTCTCGACTTCGCGCGCCGCGGGGCTGTCGATGACTTCGAGGGCCGCCGTCGCGTCGCCGTTCTGCAGGCGCGCGGCGCACGCACCGGCGAGAGCGGCCGGTGCGACCGCATCCATCTTCAGCGCCGCGTCGAAATGGCGTGCCGCGGCGTTCGCGTCGCCAGCGTCGAAGCGAATCCAACCGATGCCGGCCTCGGCATCGGCGAAGTCCTCCTTGCGCTTCAACGCGTCACGGTAGTCCGCAAGCGCGGCGTCGTCGTCATCGCGCGCTCGAAAGGTCTCGGCGCGCACGACGAGCGACTCCGCGTCCGCGCATTCCATGTCCATCGCGCGCTCGGCGTACGACATCGCGCTCGACGTGTCGCCAAAGCGGAGCCGATCGCGGGCGTCCGCAAGCAATCGCACGTAGCTCGCTTCGGACGGCGAGAGCTCGGCTTCGGACCGCGAGCTGAGCAACGTCGCGGATCCACCGGCACCCGCGTCCTCGCTGCCCATCCAGAAGGCGAGACCGACCAACGCGAGAACGCCGACTCCGCCGCCGACGATCCAGGGTGTGCGGCTCGGAACCGCGGACGAACGCGTGCCACGCACGCGCGACCGCGCGCGGCGACGCGGCGCCACCGGCTCCGCACCAGCCGCGATCGCGTCGAGCGCCGCGATGATTTCGTTGGCAGATTGGAACCGGTCTTCGCGCGCCTTCGCGAGCCCTTTCAACACCAGCGCCTCCAGACCCGGCGCGATGTCGTGCGGCGTCTCGCACTCCGACAGAGCGGGCGGTTCGTGCGTCGTCGTCTGCACCATCGCCGAGGTGATGTCGCTCGCCTCGAAGGGCAATCGACCAGCCAGCATCTGGTAGAAGATCAGCGTCGCCGCGTAGAGGTCCGAGCGCGGATCCGCCGCCTCCCCCCGCCACTGCTCGGGCGACATGTAGAGCGGGGTCCCCATCAGACGGCCGGGGATCGTCGCCTGGCTGAGATCGACGCGGCTGTCGACGAGCTTCGACAGACCGAAGTCGAGCACCTTGACCGACAGGCCCCCGGTCGCGTTCTCGACGACGAGGATGTTCTCCGGCTTGAAGTCCCGGTGCACGACGCCATGGCGATGCGCCTCGGCCAGCGGGCTGAGAATCTGCCGGAACAGGCGAACCGCGCGTTCGGGGTCGAGCGCACCGTGCTCCTCAAGCCACTGCTTGAGGTCGACCCCGTCGACGTACTCCATCGCGAGGTAGCAGACTTCGTCGTCGGTCCGCTCGAAGTCGAAGATCTGCACGACGCTGCTGTGGTTGATCTGCCCCGCCGCGATGCCCTCGCGTTGGAATCGCGCGATCGCTTCGTTGGACACCTGCAGATCCCGGTGCAGCACTTTGATCGCGACCTGCTTCTTGAGCGTCGTGTGCTCGGACAGGTAGACACGCCCCATGCTGCCGACGCCGATCGGCTCGAGGATGCGATACTTGCCGCCGAGCGTCCGACCGAGCATCGGGTCGCCGCTGACTTCGGTCTCGACCCACTTGGAGCCGCACTCGGGGCAGAATCGAAACTCCTTTTCGGACTCGAATCCGCAATTGGAACAGATCGCCATGAGGTGCCTGGGGGCCTCGCTTGGACGGCCGCGATCCGCGAGTCTAGCGAAATCACCGCGTCGCCAAAGGGGGCAACGCGATCCGAATGTCGCCGTCCAGCCAGGAACATTTTCGAGGCGTTCATGAAAGTTCCGTCCGAACTCGAACTCCCCGAATCCCCACTACACCCCGATCTCGTGCACCCCACCGGGTGAGAACGTGACCGGCACACGCCGCACCCGTTCCCCGTTCTTGAGCAGCCAAATTGAGTGGTCCCCCGCCGTGATCAGCGCCACCCCGGAACGCCCGTCGACAATGTCGACCTGGGCCGTCGACACCGTGTGCGACTCGACTTCGACGAACAGGGTCGGCGCCGGCTTGTCCGCGGTGCAAATCGCGAACGCATCGGCCTCGTTCGGGTCACCTCGCAGTTTCACACGGAATCGACACGCGACATCGACAGCGATTTCGCATTTCTCGGGATGGGGTGCATCCGCAAGCTGGAAGCTCTTTCCCAGAACGATCGCCTGTCCGGATACGAACAACGACGTGCGGTCCGTGCACAGGCTCGAGAACTCGAATCGACCGTCGGCATCCGTGTGTGTGAACCGCTCCTCGAACAGCAGCAGCGACGCCCCGGGGGGCGGCAGCATGCCGCGCCGCTTCGTTTGGGGCGGTCGCCATTCCAGGGACCGTCCTACGGCGACCTTCACCTGCTCGATCGGCGCTCCGTCGTTCGACACGACGCGCCCGGCGACCCGACGGCGCGGCTCGTCGACCAAGACCAGGTCGACGGCGTCCGAACCGGCAGGAATCGAAACCGGCGGCACGCTCGCGAGAGTCTCCGGCACGAGGGCCATGACCGCGTAGTCCCGGCGCTGCAGGCCGATCAGTTCGAAGGCGCCATTGGCATCCGTCGTAGCACGCACGCAACGTGAGGAAGGATCAGACCCACGCGCTCCGGAGAGAATCTGCTCGACGGTCATCTCGCCGGAGACCGACTTTCCGCTGCGCTCGTAGACCATATCGCCAAAGGTCGTCGTCTGCGGGGACCACACGATCGCTCCGGCGACCGGGTCGCCGGCGAGGTCCAGCACGCGGCCCGAGATCGACAAGGGGTTTCCGCCCAGCGTCATCACGATCGGACGATCCGGTCGCGATCCGTCACCGTGGCCCGTCCAAGTGAACTGGTGGACTCCAGGCAGTCGTCCCACCCGGAGCGCGATCAGGGTTCCACCGGTCAACCACGATTCGAGCTCGAGAGAGAAGCTGCCGTCCGGCCCGGTCGTGACGGATCGAAAACCGAGCGACACATGGGCATCCGCCACACCTACGCCGCCACCGGGTTCGAGCACGACACCGTAGATCACGCGTCCCGTCGGCCGCTCTCGGTCGAGCACGAGTTCGAGGTCGTCGGTCGAGTGTCCTGGCAACTCGAGTCGAGCCCGGGCGAATCCATCCCGATGGGCTTCGACGTGCGTGCCCGCCACGACTCCTACGCCCTCGAACCGGAAGCGCCCGAGGTCGTCCGTTCGCGTCTCCGAGAACGGAAGCAACAGGTGCACGGCACGGATGTCGAACCCGGGTGTCCCGAGGGACATCGATTGCAGCCACGAGCCATCGATGGAGAGTTCGACGTCCGCTCTGGCTATCGGCTGGCCGTGTTCGTCGACGACACGACCGCAGTAGTCGCGGCTCCGAGCGACGACCACGAGCGGAGGCTCCTGCGGCAGCGAGCCTGTCAGACGAGGGCGTGTGACGGACGCAAACTCGTCATCGACGACGACCAACCTTCCGGGCACGGGTGGCACGGCCATCGCGAAGCTGCCGTCCGACGCGCTGATCGCGTTCGGCGTATCCGCGTCCGCGACGAACACACCGCCGTCCCGACGCTCGAACTCGATCCTCAGGTTGCCGACGGCCGAGCCACTGAGTTGCCGCACCTCGCCGCGGACCTGCACCCGATCGGTCGAACTCGGCAGCGGCGCTTCCGCACGCTCTCGAACATCGACGTTCACACGCGTCGCGGCCGGATCGGAGTTCGAGGGCGCCGCGATCCGTGGTCCGGACGAATCGATCTCGGCGTTCGGTTTGGAACTCGGCCGCTCGTCATTCGAGAAAGGGAGCCAAGCGAGCGCACCGACGAAGAGGGCGCCGATGGACACGGTCAGGATCTTGGAGTTCATGGGTACCACCAGGCTGCTGATCGTCATGCCAGCCACGCTGCGTGCCTGGTTCGAGAGGGGAGTCAGAAGAGCCACCCAGACTCCCCGCCGACCGTCGAAGTCACGGTCTAGGCGGTCGCGCAGCTTGGCGATGCCACGCTCGATTCGCGTGTGGACGGTCTTGCGCGGAACTTCCAAGTCTCGCGCAATTTCGCGCACCGAGAGACCGTGCAAGAATCGAAGCGCGATCGTCGTTCGATACGGCTCATCGAGCCCTTGCACGTGCTTGACGAGCTCGCGATGCACCGTGAGCTGTTCCACGACCTCGTAGGTCGAGGGCGTCGGCTCACCCGGCGTCTGAAGCGACTCGCGCGCGATTCGTCGCCCGCGCTCACGTCGTTCCTGCCGCACCGTGTTGCGCAGAATCGAGCCGAGCCATGCTCGGAACGAACCCGGATTGCGCGGTCGCTTGCCGAGTGAGTGCAAGACGGTGTCCTGGACGGCGTCATCGGCACGGTGCGGATCGGAGACCAGGCGCCGCGCCAAGGCGCGAAGCCACTCGAGGTCTTCGAGGCAGAATTCTGGAACGGACGCTGGCTCACTCATGCCGAGGGGATGGATGCCGCGAAAACCGCGAGTTCCTCAACCAATCCGGCGAAACGCGCCCGGTCGCGCCGTTCCGCTCTTCGCATGGGAAAGATACGCTCGCGTTCATGCGACGGCTGCACCTGTGGATCGCGATCTCGGGGTTCCTCGTGTTCTGCGCAACCGGCGCCGTCATGCGGATGAGCTTCGACGAGGAGACGCCGCTGGCGATCCGCGCGTTCGCCCGATCGAGACACATCTACATCCTGCTCAGCACGCTCGTGCACGGCGCCCTCGCCGCGTATGTCCGGCCGTCGCGCCGCGCCAAGACGCAAACCACAGGCTCGGCGCTGACCCTCGTCGCGACGACCGGCCTGGTCGTCGCGTTCTTCGTCGAGCAGGACGAGCCGATGCTGCGCTCGTGGGTCAGTCAGCTCTCGCTGTTCGCCCTGGTCGGTGGCGTCGTCTTGCACGTCCGCGCGGGAGCGTCGACCCCATCGTGACCCGGGGGACGAGGACAGAAAAGCCGAGCACAGCCGCCTCCCATCCCGTAGCCTTGGGACATGACCTGGGAGGGCTCAGAACCCGAAGCCGCGGGCGGCGGCGATCGGTTCCCGTGGCTCGTGGCGATCGCGAGCCTCGCGATCGGCGTGTGGATCTTCCTGCGCAGCACGGTCGTCGCCGTGCAGGAGCGCGACGAGCTCCAGCGCGCCGAAGATGCGATGGAAGCCCGCGCCAAGGCGTATCTCGACGCGTCCGTAGGGCTGCGCAACGCGCGCGAAGAACTCCCCCGCAGCGGCGACCGGATCATGGTCGAACTCGACCGCCACGACCTGCACCCCGACGATCCGGAGGTCCGGGAGATGGCGGAATCGGAACGGTCCGGGCGGTGATCGGAAACCGTACCGAAGTTTTTGCAGGAAACCGGCGTCCGACTCGAGTCGTTCGTTCGAACCGCGCCCGAGAGCCCCGACGCGGCAACGTCCTCGGGTATGTATTTTTTCCGAATTCCCGGGCCCGGTGGGCCAGCACGGTGGGTTGAGACCGAATAGAGTTCGGACCGCCACCAACCGAATCGAGGACCCCTCATGAGCGATTCCCAGAACCAGCCAAGTCAAGAAGACCTCCAGCGCGTCGAAAGACTCCAGACCGCCTATGCCCGGATGAAGGAGGAGATGCGCAAGGTCATCGTCGGCCAGGACACGGTCGTCGACGAGCTCTTCATGGCGCTGTTCTGCCGCGGCCACTGCCTGCTGATCGGTGTGCCCGGACTCGCGAAGACCCTGATGATTTCGACGTTGTCCGACATCCTGAACCTGTCGTTCAACCGCATCCAGTTCACGCCGGACCTCATGCCGTCGGACATCACCGGCACCGAGGTCATCCAGCAGGACAAGGCCTCCGGCGAGCGAGTCTTCAAGTTCCTCAAAGGCCCGGTGTTCGCGAACGTCATCCTCGCCGACGAGACCAACCGGACGCCGCCGAAGACGCAGGCCGCGATGCTCGAGGCGATGCAGGAGAGGCACGTCACGGCCGGCGGCCAACGCCACGAACTCGAGGAGCCGTTCTTCGTCCTCGCGACGCAGAACCCGATCGAGCAGGAAGGCACCTACCCGCTGCCGGAAGCTCAGCTCGACCGCTTCATGTTCATGGTCAAGGTCGACTATCCGAACCTCGAGGAAGAGCGCGAGATCCTGCGCCGCACGACCGAAGCGCGCGATGTCACCGTCGAATCCGTGCTCGAGGCCAGCGACATCCAGGAGCTCCAGGCGATCGTGCGCCGCGTGCCGATCGCGGACCACGTCCTCGACTACGCGCTGCGCCTGACCCGCAGCACGCGCCTCACGACCGACTCCGCTCCGGACTGGATCAAGGAATGGCTCGCTTGGGGCGCCGGCCCGCGCGCCAGCCAGTTCCTCGTGCTCGGCGCCAAGGCGCGCGCGCTGCTCGAGGGCCGCTTCTACGTCTCCGCCGACGACATCCGTGCCGTCGCGCACCCGGTGCTCCGCCACCGCCTCGTGACGAGCTTCACGGCCGAAGCCGAAGGCGTGACGAGCGACACGGTGATCACGCGTCTGCTCGAGGAGTGCCCGCCGAACCAGTCCGAGGCTCTGAACGACGGCAAGCTGCCGGGCGTCATCAGCCAGTGATCCCCGAGCTCCGATTCCCGATCCCCGTCGGAACACTGGACGGATGAGCACGCATGGCTGAAGCCACGAGCAAGAACTACCTCGACCCGCAAGTCCTCGGCAAGATCGACAAGCTCGAGGTGCGCGCGCGCATGGTCGTCGAGGGTTTCATCTCCGGCATGCACAAGTCGCCGTACAAGGGCTTCTCGGTAGAGTTCGCCCAGCACCGCGAATACGTGCCCGGGGACGACCCCCGCTTCATCGACTGGAAGATCTTCGGCAAGACCGAGCGGTTCTTCATCAAGGAGTTCGAGGAAGAGACCAACCTCCGCGCGTACCTGTTCGTCGATCAGAGCGAGTCGATGGACTACGGCCACGACGGCGGCATGTCAAAGTTCGACTACGCCGCAACGACGGCGGCGTCCCTCGCCTACATGATGCAGCAGCAGGCCGACGCCGTCGGTCTGACGCTGTTCGACGACGAGATCTCGACGACGGTCCCGACGAGCAACACGCGCGGCAACCTCGCCAACGTGTTCCAGAGCCTCCAGACCGCGTCTCCGACGAAGAAGACCAAGATCGGCGGCGTGCTGCAGGAGCTCGCCGGCAAGATTCGCAAGCGTTCGCTCGTCATGCTGTTCTCGGACCTCTTCGACGATGTCGAGGAAGTGATGCGCGGACTGCGTGCGCTCGGTCAGCGCGGGCACGAGATCATCGTGTTCCACGTGTTCGACCGCGACGAGCTCGAGTTCCCGTTCGAGCGCATGACGCTGTTCGAAGGTCTCGAGGAGATGCCGGAGCTGCTCGCCGATCCGAGCGCGCTACGCGACGCGTATCTCGCCGAAGTCGACGAGTTCCGCGAGAAGATCCGCAAGGGTTGTCACGGCCAGCGCGTGGACTACATCAAGCTCGACACCGGCGAGCCGCTGGACGTCGCGCTGTCATCGTATCTCGCGGCGCGCACGGCGCGCGCCAAGCGGTCGAAGTGAGACGGGCATGAGTCCCGGCTAGGCGTTCCCAGTGCTGCAATTCGCGAATCCCGCGCTCCTGTTCGGCGCCCTGCTGCTCGCCGTGCCGCTGATCATCCACCTGCTCAACCGGCGGCGTCACAAGAAGCGGCCGTGGGCAGCGATGGAGTTCCTGCTCCGCGCCTACCAGAAGCAGCGCAAGCGACTCCGGCGCGAGAACCTGCTGCTGCTCCTGCTGCGCTGCGCGATCCCCGTCTTCCTGGCGTTCGCGCTCGCCCGCCCGACCCTGCGCGATTCCTCCGCGCTCGGCGGCCTGAACAACACGTCGGCCCACCACGTGTTCGTGTTCGACGGCAGCTACAGCATGGGGCTCGATCTCCCGAACGGCACGACGCCGTTCGAACGCGCGCGCCAGCTCGCGACCGCGATGATCGACGGGCTCGGCAGCCAGTCGGGGCAGAAAGCGACGATGGTCGTCAACGGCCTGCGCCCGCAGATGCCGCTGCGCGAGGATCTGAACCTGTCGCGCGCGAAGGAGCGCATCGCGGCACTCGGCAACCCGACCGACGCCGGCGCGGAGCTGACTCCGGCGCTGCTGCAGGTCGCGGACCTGATCGAAGAGTCGACGGACGGCACGATCCACGTCTACGTGTTCACCGACCTGCAGTCACGCGCGTTCGGTGACGATCCGTTCCGCCAGGACGGGGACCAGCCGGCGGCGCCCGCAGTGACCACGCCCGAGGAGCCGACGCAGAAGATGTTCGAGGACTCGGCGGTCGACGCGATCGCCCGGATCCAAGAACGCGCGAGCCTGACGATGCTCGACGTGCGCAGCGGCGGCGGCGGCGACGTGCACGACAACCTCCAGGTCATCGGCCTCGAGCTCGGCCTCCCCCACGCGATCGCGAAGACCGCAGTGCCGATCCGGGCGATGCTGCGCAACCGCTCGGGACTCACCCGGACCGTGCAGGCGACGCTCGAGATCGACGGCGAACAGCCGCTCCGCTCGTCCGCGGAGATCGAGGCCGGCGCCGAAGCCGAGGTCTCGTTCGACGTGACGTTCCGGACGACCGGCCAGCGCCGCGTGCGCGTGTCGATCGACGGCGACGACCTCGCCGCAGACAACGCGCGCCACACGATCGTCGACGTGCGCGAGCAGCTGCGCGTGCTCCTGGTCGAGGGTTCGGACGAAGAGGAGCCGGAGCTCCGCGACGCGACGCACATGCGCCGTATCCTCGATCCTACCGGCGGTGAGGGCTCGCCCGAGCTCACGCCGTTCCGCCTCGACACGATCGACACCGTGACGTTCCTCGGCGGCCGCGGCCGGATCGAGGAGTACGACGTCATCGTGCTCGCCAACGTCCCGCGCGTGAACGAGACCGCGGCCGAGGAGCTCCGCACCGCGGTGCGCGGCGGCGCGGGCGTCCTCGTGATGCTCGGCGATCGCGTCAACGTCGACAGCTACAACCTGCACCTGCACGGCAGCGGCGACGACCTGATGCCGGTCTACCTGACCAATCCCGACGAGGTCCGCAACACGCGCGGCGGGCGCCAGCACTACGGCGCAGAGATCGTCGGCGACGACCACCCGGTGTACGCCGACTTCGCGGAGAAGGTCTTCTTCCAGATCTTCGAGACGCTGCCGATCTACCGCTACGTCCCGGCGGAGCTGCCGGAGCCGATCGACGCCAACCCGGCGGACGGCGAGCCGCCCCCCACGCGCACGCGCGTCCTCGCGTCGATGCGCACGCGCAACCAAACGCCGCTGCTCGTCGCGAACGAGTTCGGCTACGGCAAGGCGCTCTATCTCATGTCGGCGATCAGCCGCCGGCCGGACCGCTGGAACGAACTCGACTACGAAGTCGTGTCGTTCCCGTTCTTGCACCAGGCCGCGCACTGGCTCGCGCTCCCGGCCATCGACCCGTTCAACGTCGAGGTCGGCACGGCCCTGACCGCGACAACGAAGTCTCGCCCCTACGATCTCGCAGCCGTACTCCCCGAGCGCGCCGGCTTGGCGAAGGTCCCGATCGGCGACGACGCGCAACCACTGCTCGGCGGTCGCTACGCGCTGCCGCCGTTCGGACGGACCGAGCATGCCGGCTTCTACACGATCGAGATGCTCGTCGACCGCGGCGGCGCGCAGGAGCGCGACCAGCTGTCGTTCGCCGTCAACCCCGACCCCGCCGAGGGTGAACTCGAGTTCTTCTCCCATGAAGCCGCGCGTGAATTCCTCGGCGTCGAACGCATCGTGACGGATCTGCCGAACGCGAGTCAGGCCGCGATCCAATCGAGCTTCAGCGACCTCGGGCCGCTGTTCCTCTGGCTCACCCTCGCCGCGCTGCTCGGCGAGGCCGCGCTGGCCCGATTCGTCTCCCGGAGGCGCAAGTGATCGCGCTGTTGCAAGATCCCGCCGTGCAAGACGGCGCGCAGTCGACGCTGCAGACCGAGGAGACCTTCCTCTTCCTGAACCTGCCGGCGGCTTGGGTCATCGGCCTCATCCTGATCCCCGGCGTCATCTTCGTCGCCTGGTGGTCCTACGCGGGGATCTCCCGCCTCGAGCGCCCGACGCGCATCCTGCTCGGCAGCCTGCGCGCGCTCGCGCTGATCCTCGGACTGTTGATCCTGTTCCAGCCGGCGTTCGAACGGATCCGCTACAGCAAGGTCCAGACGCAGGTCCACGTACTCGTCGACGACTCGGCGAGCATGCAGCGCAAGGACACCTATCCGGATTCCGAGCAGCGCGACGCCCTGCAGGCCGCGTCCGGGGTTTCCGACCTCGCGACCGTGTCGCGCGCGCAGCTCGTGCAGCGCGTGTTGGAGAAGCCCGACGGCCTGCTGAAGTCGCTCGAAGAAGACTACGACGTGCGGCTGTATCGCTTCGTGCGGAAGCCGCTGCTGATCAACGATCTCGCCGAACTCACGAGTCGGGGACCGCGCACGCAGATCGGGGACGCGCTCGACCTGCACCTCGCGACCGCCGGTGCCGTGAACCTCGAGGCCGTCGTGCTCGTGTCCGACGGCCGCAACAACTCGGGTCTCGACCCCGCCGAGGTCGCGAAGAAGTACCGCCTGACCGAGGCCCCGATCTTCACGGTCGGCGTCGGCGATCCGAACCCGCCGCGCAACATCCGCCTCATCGGCCCCCACGGCCCGAAGGAGGCACTGCGTCAGGAAGAGCTCGTCTTCGAGGTCACCCTCGACGCCGAGGGACTCGACGAACGTGAAGTCACGGTCACCCTCAGCGGCAGCAAGGACGGCGGCCCGCCGCGCCCGCTCGCCAGCGAGCAAGCCGTTCTCCGCGGCGACCACGAACCGACCAAAGTGCGGATGTTCCACGCGTTCGAGGAGTCGGGCGACTGGGTCCTCGAGTTCGCGGTCAGCGAGCTGCCGGAAGAGACCACACACGAAGACAACGTCGCGAAGCGCTTCCTGCACGTCGCCGACGAGAAGATCCGCGTGCTGTTCATCGACGAGTTCCCACGCTGGGAGTATCGCTACGTCAAGAACGCGCTGCTACGCGTCGACCCGAGCATCGAGGTCCAGGTCTACCTGTTCTCCGCGAGCGGCACGTTCGACCAGGAGTCGACCGAAGGGCTGCCGTCCCTGCGCGACATCCCACGCACGCGTGACGAGTTGTTCGACTACCACGTCGTGCTCATGGGCGACGTCCCGCCTGAACGCATCGCGCCCACCGAGGAGCAGGTCGACGAGTGGCTCTCGCTGCTCGTCGAGTTCGTCGAGTACGGCGGCGGCGTCGGCTTCACCTACGGCGAGTCCGCGATGCCGGAGCGGTATCGCGGCACCGCGCTCGAAGACCTGCTCCCGGTCACGCTCGAAGACGCCGGCGTCGTGCGCACGATGGCGCTCGACCGGACGACCGGGTTCAAGGCGCAGCTGACGAACGCCGCGATCCCCCACGACATCACGCGACTCAAGCGCAACCCGGACCAGAATCGGCGGCTGTGGCACGAGCTGTTCTACCCGCTGTTCGTCTACTACCCGGTCAAGCAGCTCAAGCCGGGCGCGACGTCGCTGCTCGAACACCCCGATCACGAGAACCGCTTCGGCAAGCGCGTGCTCGCCGCAACGAGTTACTTCCCGCGCGGCAACACCTTCTTCCTGTCGACCGATGAGAGCTGGCGCTGGCGCTGGGTCTACGGCGAGGAATACCACGACAAGTTCTGGCGCAACGTCGTGCGGCACCTGGCAACCGGACGCCTGCGCCGCCGCGACGACCGCGTCTCGCTCCGCGTCGACAAGACGACGATCGACACCGGCTCGCAGGTGCGGGTGTTCCTCGAGATGATCGATGAGGAGTTCCGTCCGACATCCGTCGGCGAAGCCACGGTGTTCTTGCGCAGCACCGACGGCACGCCCGAGCGGCGCCAGCTGCAGGCGGAAGCCGGCGAGATCGGTCGCTACCGCGGGAGCTTCACCCTCGACGCCCCGGGCACGTACAGCTTCCTCGTGTGCGAGGACGACAACCCGTCGGCCGAGGTGCTCGCCCGGGAGGACGTCTTCGTCCAGATTCCCGACCGAGAGCAGGCCGACTCGAGCCAAGACCGGGAGGCTCTGACGCGGATCGCCGCCGAGACGGAACGGGGCCGCTACACCTTCCTCGCGAACGCGGCGGACCTGGCCGACGATCTCGGCGGCCGGCGCCCGTTCGAACACGAGGTCGACCGCTCGCTGCGGCCGATCTGGGACTCGCTGTGGTCCCTGATCGCGCTCCTCGCGATCCTCGGCCTCGAGTGGATCCTCCGGAAACGGGCGAGGCTCGTATGACCCCCGAAACCGGGCATGCCTCCCGATCTCACGCCGGAGCGAGATTCCCGAGAACCCGCCCGGGCCCATGATCTAGGTAAGAGCAGCGGATCCGACCTTCCTGACGCCGAAATAGACAGTAGCGATGCAGCCAAGCCCGACACCCACCGTCGCCACCTTCCTGCTCGGCCTCCTGTTCTGCGCTCCGACCCCGGCTCCGGCGCAAGCCGAAGGCAGCGGGCTCTACAGCCTGCCGCGCACCCAGGACGACCTCGCCGAACTCCTGCGGGCCCGGCAGGAGATCGAGGAGGGCACCTTCGACGCGGCGGTCCAGCGGCTGCACGAACTGCTCCAGTACGAGCGGTCCGGCGTCGTGCCGACGCCCGTCGGGATCGAGCGTTTCTACGGCATCCGGCACGCGGTCATCCGTGAGCTCCGCGAGCTGCCGTCCGACGGCAAGGCCGCCTACGAACGTCTCGTCGCGCGCCAGGCCCAACACCTCCTGGCGCGCCCGTTCGTCAACCTGCGTCGCGAAGAACTCGTGAAGCTCGCCCGCTCGTATCCGGTCTCGAAGATCGGCATCCGAGCTCGCCTGCGACTCGGGGATTTGGCGCTCGAACGCGGCGACGGCTTCGATGCGTTGCGCCACTACCGCGCGGCGCTCGACGTCGACCCCGCAATGGCGTCCCTCGACCGGCGCCGCGCGGCCGCGCGCTCCCTCTCCGCGATGCGGGGCAGCGGCGACGAGATCACGTCCGAAGTCGGCACGCTCCGCGCCGACGCGCAGCCGGGACGTTGGCCCGCGTACGGTGGCGGCGGCGACGGCGCCCGGACGATGCCGACGCCGATCGGCCGATGCGCGCAGCTCGCGAGCCACTCGATCAATGCCCCGGGCTTCGCCGACCACCCGTCGCGACCCACCACCTATCCGATGCACGCGGTCGGCGACCTCGGCGGCGTGTTCGTCAACGACGGCACGCGGATCTGGGCGCTGGACGCACTCGGCCGGGGCGACGGCGTCCGCTGGCGTGCCGACGGCCCGATGGTCGACGTCTCGCTGATGGAGTTCGACGACGTCGCGGCGGCGATCAACCCCGACATGATCCTGACCGCGGCGGTCGACGACGACATCGTCGTCTGCAGCTTGATGGTCCCGAACGATCTCGTCGGAGCGAGCCAGACGCAGAGCTTCAAGGGCTCGATCAACATCATCCGCAAGATCTCGTCGCGACGACTGTTCGCGTACGATCGCGCGACCGGCAAACTCGTTTGGTCGCACTGGGATCGTCGCGGCGGATCGACCTCGCGCAGGTTCAACGGACACGACGCCTGCGGCCCGCCGCTGATCGAGGGCGACACGCTCTACGTGCCGACGCACGACCAAACCGGCGCGATTGCCTACTACCTATCGGCCTACGACCTGCACACGGGCGCCCCCAAATGGCGCAGCCTGATCTGCAGTAGCGGCCAAGAGGTCAACATGTTCGGCAACGCGCGGCACGAGTTCGCGGCCGCCCCGCTGGCGCTGCACGAAGGCGTGGTCTACGGCACGACCAACCTCGGCGTCTGCTTCGCGGCGAACGCCGAAGACGGCTCGATTCGCTGGGTGACCGGCTACGAGCCGATCCCGCTGCCGCGCACGCGCCTCCGGGACCAGCAGCCGCGCCGCGTGTTCTTCGCGAACAACCCGCCGGTCATCGCGGACGGCGTGCTCGCCGTAACCCCGCTCGACTCCGCGTTCGCGCTGGGCATCGACATCGAGTCGGGCCGGACGATGTGGCGCATGCACCACGCCGGTGCGCATCCGAGCGTGTCCGTGCGCTGGCTGCTCGGCGCCATCGACAACGAGTTCGTCTTCAGCGGGCTCGGCGTCATCGCGGCCAAGGCCCGGCCGAGGCGCTCGACGACGCTCGATCCGGAGACCCGCGTCGTGGCGAGCGCCGAAGCGCTCGGCGAAGACGCCGGCTACCGCATCTCGGACATCCCGCGTGGCGCGCTGACCGACGACCGGATCTACTTCCTGAGTTCGAACCGGCAGCTCCACGTCCTCGACAAGAGCGGGAACGAAGACGTCCGGCGCAATGACCTCCAGGTCGCCGAGCTCGGCAACCTGCTGCTCGCCGACGGCATCGCCGTCACCTGCCGCGCGAAGTCCGTCTCGGTCTACGCGAACCTGTCGCGCCTGCAGCAGGAGGCTGAACGCGACGTGCGCCGCAATCCGGACGATCCGAGCGCGCACCTGCGACTCGCGACGATCGCCCTCGCGGCGGCGGGCGACTCCGAGGATGCGGCGCAGATAGAACGCGCGATCGCCATCTACGAACGCGGACTCGAAGCCGCCCAGAAGGCCGGCCTCGGCGCGGGCTCGACCGCGTTCCGCCGCCTCGCGGACGGCCACTTCAAGCTGTCGCTCCGGCGCGCGCAACGAGTCGTCAAGCGTGAGCGCACGCGCGGACTGCAGCTGCTCCGCGCCTGCCGGGATCAAGCGCGCCGTCCCGAGCAGTGGATCCGCGTCCAGCTCGACATCATCGCGGTCTCGGGCCAACGTCAGCAGGTCGAGCAGCTCGACGCGATGCGCGAGCTCCACGGCAGGGAGCAACACCGCTTCTCGCGGATCGGCCGCGTGCCCGTCGCCGCCTACTGCCTCTGGCGAAGCGCACCTCTGGTGCGTCCTCGGCAAGCGGTCCGGCGCTGCCAGGACCTCATGGAGCAGTATCCGTCGGTCGTGTTCGGCGAAGCCAATGCGGCGGATCTGGCGCGCGAGAAGATCTCGTTCTTGATCGAGAAGCACGGCCAAGGCGTCTACGCCGACGTCGAGGAGGAAGCCGAGAGGGCGCTGACCGAAGCCGGCACGGCCACCGAAGCCTTGCGCGCGGTCGCCCGGCGCTTCCCGCACGCGAATGCCGCGGGCCGAGCCACGTCCCGGTTGATCGAGATCGCGATCGAAGCCAACGACCTCGATAGCGCGATTCGGGTGTTCGCGACGACGCGCTCGCGCGGCCCCGGGATCCTGCTGAGACTGATGCTCGCGGCCGAGCGCGGCGGCAACCTGCCGCTCGCACACGCCCTGGCCGAGCGCCTGCGCGACACGAACGGGGCCGACGCAGCCCAGTTCGGACCGGACGACGGCAAGACCTTCGCGCAGTTCGCGGACGAACTCGCCCGGATCGTACCGCGCGAAGTACCCGCCCAGGACGATCCCCGGCAGGTGCTCGCCCGGCTCAAGCCGACACCGGGTTCGCCGCTCCAATTCGTGCCCGCGAAGATCGCCGACGGCTTCCCGGCACCGAAGACGCTGCCGCTGTTCGCCGTCTTCGACGACCGAGAGCTGCGCGCGTTCGACCTGTCACGGCAGCTGCCCACCCGAGCATCGGACGCGTCCTACGACCTCATGGTGCGCGGTCTCGAGATCGACGACCTCATCATCTGTGGCGAGACCGCGATCGTCAGCGAACACGAGCGCGTGCGCGGCTTCGACGTCGAGACCGGCACCGTGCGCTGGACTCTCGAGGCCGAGCGACGTCGCCAGTTCGTGAACCTGGGCGTCAACGGTGGCCTGGTCGTGTTGTTCTCCCGTCTCCTCACCGGAGGCGACGGCGGGGAACTGTTCGGCATCGAACCCGTCTCGGGCACGAAGCTGTTCCACCGCGTGCTGCCCGAGACTCGCGACAGCTTCCCCCCGGTTCGCTCCCCCGCCGGCATCTGGTACTGGGAAACCACCCCGGATCCCGTGATCGTCCGCGTCGATCCGCTGACCGGCGCCGACTCGACTCGCATCCCGCTGTCCGCGGACGCGCGCCGCTTCCTCGGCCTCGACGGTCGCGACACGTTCCGCATTCACGACGTGCAACTGCAGACCGGCATCGTCGCCGACGCGCGCAAAGTCGTGATTCCGATGAATCCGGAGAACAACGACGACGCACGGCCGCGGTGCATCGCACTCGACCACCGCGGCAAGTCGCTCTGGAAGTGGAACGGCAAGCGCGGCGAAGACCTCGGCATGGTCTCCGCGCTCGGCGAACGCACGGTCATCGCCACGCGACGGATGAACGGCCCGAGCGGCATCACCGTGCTCGATAAGCACGGCCAGGTCGTCCGTGAGATTCCCCTGCGCGGACGTCAGGCGCACGTGCGCAACTGGCGTCGCTCGGTGAGCGGCCCGCCGCCGTGCCCCGAGATCCTGATGGTCGTCGACACGCCCGAGTCGCCGCAGCTGACCTGCGTATCGCTCGTCGACAAGAAGCCGCACTTCCGCCGGCCGCTCGAACAGGTCAGTCACGTCGGCCGCCACCCGGTCTTCGGCGATGACTTCCTCGTCTTCCCGACGCGCAGCCGACAACAGGGTCGGCGGCGTCAGCAGTCGCGACTGCAATGGATCGACTTCTCGAACCCCTTGGACCGGAAGGTCCGGCACGTTCCCACCGAGGTGAAGAGCGCGCAGCAGGTGTTCGAGGCACCGCTCCAACTCATGGCCCATGAGGGGCTGATGGTCATCGAAACGCCGGACGGCCTCGTGTTCGTCGGCGATGAGAGGAAACCACGATGAACGCGCACTCCGTCTTTCGCCGCATCGCTCTGGCCACCGCCACGATTGCCGCGACCTGCGTCTTGACGACGGGCGGCCACGCCCAAACCAAGAAGCCGCGCACGTCCACGGACGGCCGCACGCTGATCAACGACGAGACCCTGCGCGCCATCGAGGACGGCCTCCGCTACCTCGCGAACCAGCAGCACGAAGACGGCTACTGGGTGCAGAACGTCGGCTTCAAGCTCAACTCCGACTACCGCGTCACGGCCCGCCAGGCCCCGCACATCGGCGTGACCGCGCTCGCGCTCATGAGCTTCCTCGCCGGTGGCCACATGCCCAACCGCGGCCGCTACGCGAAGGTCGTCGAGAAGGGCCTCGACTACCTGCTCGCGAACGTCGGCGAGAACGGCTACATCACCGACGCCGGCACGCGGATGTACAGCCACGCGCTCGCGACGCTGTTCCTCGCCGAGGTCTACGGCATGACCAACCGCGGCGACGTGCGCCGCGCGCTGCAGGACTCGGTCAACATCATCGTCGACTCGCAGAACGCGGAGGGCGGCTGGCGGTACAAGCCGTTCGCACGCGAATCCGACATGTCGATCACGGTGTGCCAGGTCGTCGCGCTGCGCTCGGCGCGCAACGTCGGCATCACCGTCTCCGCGCGCACGATCAAGGACGCCGAGAACTACGTGCTCAACAGCGCGGTGCGGCGCAACTCGACCGGCCGCCGCGTGCGCCGACATCGTTCGCACATCATCAACGAGGGCGGCGCGTTCCGCTACCAGATGCAGGCGCACAGCCGCACGACGTTCCCGTTGACCGCGGCGGGCGTCGCGACGCTGCATGCCGCAGGTCGCTACGACCACCCCGTGCTCGGCGACGCATTCGAGTTCATGAACAGCCAGATGCCGCTATTCAACGCCGAGTACCGCGGCCACTACTTCTTCTACTACGGCCACTACTACGCGGTACAGGCGTATTACACCGCCGGTGGCCACAAGTTCAGGAACTACTTCATCACGATGCGCGACCTGTTGTTGAGAATGCAGGACAAGGACGGCAAGTGGCCCTGCCGCGTCGGTCCTGGCCATGAGTTCTCGACCGCGGTCGCGACGCTCGTGCTGCAGATTCCGCTCCAGTTCCTGCCGATCTTCCAACGCTGATGCCCGACATCTTCGAGACCGTCCAGCAGCACGGCCGTCAGATCGACGCCCGCCTGCGTCGACTCGTCGACCGCGTGCGGCGCCGCTTCCTCGTGCACGGCGCGGGCTGGATCCTGGCCGCCGTCTCGGCCGGCATCCTGGTCTACTTCGTGCTCGACCGCCTGCTGGACCTTCCAGCGGCGGTGCGCGTCATCCTCAGCGCCGGTTTCGTCACCTACCTGGTGTTCGGCATGCGCCGGCGGGTGCTCTACCCGCTCCGCAAGCAGATCGCGCAAGCCGACGTCGCGCTCGCGATCGAGCGTCGCTTCCCGGACCTCCAGCAGCGTCTGATCAGCGCGATCCAGCTCGCGGATCGCATGGAGGACCAGGAAAGCATGCGCGGCGAGTCGAGCGCGATGGCCGCGCGAGTCGTCGACGAGGCCGCCGCCGAGATCGAGCGTCTGCCCGTCCGCGAGATCCTCGATCCGAAGCGGACCGTTCGAGTCTGGGCCGCCGCCGCTGCGATCGCGGTCGTGATGGGCGTCAGCGTGTTCTGGAATAGCGCGATCGCCGGCGTGTTCTTCGTCCGCATGCTCGGCTCGACGCAGTCGTACCCCCGCGAGACCCGACTCTTCGTCGAATTGCCGATCGAGGACGAGACCTTCCAGCTCACCCGCGCGGACGGCGTCGCGACGGTCGTCATGCCGGCGGGCGGTGACCTGCCCGTGCTCGTGCGCGTCGAAGGGACCGTTCCCCGCGACGTCCTGCTCGTGACCGAGGGCGGCCGTGGCGTCGCGCCAACCGTCAGCATGGCGCCGCGTGGCGAGAATCGCTTCCGCCACGTGTTCCGCCGCGTGCACGAACCGTTCACGTTCCACGCGCGCGGCGGCGACGACCCGTTCGGGGACACGATCGTCACGGTCGAGACCATCGAACCACCGCGCGTCGCGACGATCAAAGCGAACCTCACGTTCCCGGCGTACACTCGCAAGGAGCCGGTGGAATCCGTCGGCGGCAGCATCGAAGCCGTGATCGGCTCCAAGGCGAAGCTGACGATCCGCGCAACGTCGAGCGTATCCACCGCGCGACTGCACCTGATCGACAGTGACGAATACGTCGAGCTCGCCCCCATCTCGATCCAGGACGACGCGGGCACCGGCACGGCCTACACCGGTGAGCTGTCGATCGAACGGTCCGACCGCTACCAGGTCGAGTTCGTCGGTCCGAACGGCATCGGCAACCCCCATCCGGGCAACTATCCGATCGTCGCCGTCGAAGACCACGCGCCGATCGCACGCCTGCTGCGGCCCGCGACCGAAGATCTCAACGTGGTCCTCCCCACCGGCGTGCTGCCGATCCACATCAGCGCGTCCGACGACTTCGGCGTCGAGCACATCACCGCGACGACGATCGCCGGCAAGGACGACGTCGAGCGTCGGTTCGAACTGTTCCAGGCCGATCCCGAGAGCGCGCCACAGACGAGCGAGATCGTTCGTTCGCGCCTCGTCGAGGTCGCCGAACTCGGCGGCGAACGCATCAGCGTCGGCGACACGATCCTCGTCAGCGGCACGAGCACCGACAACCGCGAGCCCGAGGCCTCCACCACCGACCTCGTCGACCGCCAGGTCCACGTCGTCGACACCGCCGACCTCGCGCGCCGGATCTCGAGCCACTTCCGCCGCATCCGCGATCGCGTCGAGAAGGCCCTGAGCCTCCAGGTCGATCGCCGGGGCCGCCTCGACGAGATCCGGGAATCGATGCTCGCCTCGGCCGACGTCCGCGCGATTCGCGACCGGCTGATCACGATCGAAGTGGGTCAGGGCCGGGTCCTCGCGGAGTCCCGTCGATTCCATCGGGAGCTGATGCGCTCGTTCGACGTTCATCTGTTCAACCGGCTCGAGGAGTCCCTCCACGCGCCCAAAGTCGTGCAGATGTACGTGCAGTTCCACGCCGACAACCCGAGCACCGAAGCCTTCCCGCCGGCGTTCTACCGCCAGGTCGCGGACGCGCGCCGGGCCGGAACCCTCGGCGCCATGGAGAAGACGCTCGACCCGATCCTCGCGATGGTGACGGCCGCGGACCAGCTTTCGACGACTCTGTGCCCCCGGGCCGTCAAAGAGGTCGAGTCCGCCGGCGTCAGCTCCGATCGTAGTACACTGACGGCCGCCGTCGAACGGGCCGCCGCAACCCAGGTCGAGATCACGCAGAAGCTCGAAATGCTGCGCGGCAAGCTCGACGAATGGAACGAATTCCAGGACGTCATCACGCAGACGCGGTCGATCCGCGACAAGCAGAAGGACATCCGCAACCGGACCCGAACGCTCCAGCGAGGCACCAAATGAAGCCGACAATCGCAGCCCTGTTGCTCGCCATCCTTCCGGCGACTCACGGGATCGTCGTCGCGCAAGAGGATCCGACCGTCTCGCGGCTCAGCCGCGAGCAGTCCGAGATCCTGCGCAAGACGGAGCGCCTCAAGGAGCTCATGGGCCGGCTGCTCGCGCGCTACGAGCGCGACGGCCGCACCGAGCAAGTCCGCCTTCTCAAGAGTGGTATCGAACACCTCGAGAAGTCCCGGCTCCTCGTGTCGGCGTCCGCGATCCAAGGCAACCTCGACAACGGCGCGCTCGACAATGCGCTCCGCGACCAGGCTTCGGTCGTCGCCGAACTCGAGGCGCTCCTCGACATCCTCCTCGATCGGCAGTCGATCGAGAACATCGACGAGGAGATCGACAAGACCGAGCGCCTGATGGACCAGGCGAGCGCGCTGATCGAGCGCCAGCAGCAGCTGCGCAAGGAAGCCCAGGAGGCGCGCGACCAGCGCACGTCCGCCGCCGAACAACAGCTGCTCGAAACGCTCGCTGACCTCGCGGGCGCGCAGCGTGAAGAAGCCGCGGAGAACAGTCGTCAAGCCGGCCTCCGCCTCCCCGTCATCGAGTCCGCGATGCGGCGTTTGCGGGGCCTTCTGCAATCGCAGAAGAAGCTTGAACAGAGCGCGCAAGAGCAGCTCGGAGGCGGCCGCAGCAAGGCGCGCGAGCAGGCGTTCGAACTCGGCTCGATCGAAAACGAGCAGCGAGAGCTCATGGATCGTCGCGGTGAGCAGCGCGATCTCGACCGCGTCGCCGAGGCCGCGGACGAACTCGAACAAGCTGCCGGCACGACCGATCGAGAGCGCTTGCAGGAGTCGTACGACCGCCTGCGCGCCCGGCTCGAATCGCAAGCCGCGAAGTCCGGCAACTCGAAGCTGAGCGAGGAACTCGACAAGCTGCAGGACCTCTCTCCTGCCGCGACCGACGCCGAGGCCCGCGCCGAGATGCAGGCCGCGGCCAAGCGCGTCTCCGATGCCGCGAAGCAGGCGAGCCAGGCCAAGGGCGCCGCGATCGACACCGATCAGAAGTCCCTCGCCGATCGCGCCCGCAAGGCGTCGGACGCCAACCGGGACGAGAAGGACGGCAAGCCGGTCGAGACGCCGACGAGCCGCGCACTCGACTCGGCAGCCGACTCGATGGAGCGCGCGAACAAGCGGGCCCAGGAGCAAGGCGCGAGCGAGGCGCTGGCCGAGTCGTCGACCGCGTTGCGCAAGCTGTCGGATGCCCGGCGTCGCCAGCGCGACGCCAACCCCTCGCCGTCGAAGCGAGCGTCCGACATGGCCGCCGCCTCGGACCAGCTCTCACGAGACCTCGAGAACGCCCCGCATTCCGAGCGTCCCGAGCAGGACGCGGCCAAGGCCCTCGAAGACGCCAACAAGGCCCTCAGGGACACCGCCGACGAACTCGGCCAGGACGACGCCGGCGAGCGCGCGACCGACGCGAACAAGGTCGAGAGCGGACTCCAGTCGTCGCGAGCCGCGCTCGAGAAGGCAATGCAGTCGCTGCAGTCCGCGATGCAGAGCGCGTCCCAGGGCCGCGAGCAGTCGACCCAGGCCGCCCAGCAGCGTCAGCAGCAGCTGCGCCAGCGGGCCGAGGGCGCACGGCAAGACGTGCAGCGCGCGGAGCAGCAGGGCGACCTCTCGCCCGAGCAGGCCAAGGCCGCCGAGCAAGCGATCCAACAGGCGATGAAGTCCATGGAGCAGGCGGAGCAGCGCCTGCAGAACGGCCAGCAGAGCAGCGCCTCGAACAACCAGTCGCAGGCCGCCGAACAGCTCGACAAGGCGCAAGAAGGCATTCGGCAGAACCGCCCGCTGACCGAGCAGGAGAAGCAGAACCTCGAGCAGGTCGCGGAGAAGCAGAAGCAGCTCGAAGAGGACATCATCGACCTCGCGAAGCTCGTCGAGGAGCGGCAGAACCGCCGCGCCTCGCAAGCCCTCAAGGAAGCGCAGCAAGCGTCGCAGCGCGCCTCACGCGCACTCGAAGAAGGCAAGCCCGAGGAAGCCGACGAGCAGCAGGCCGAGGCCGAGCAGAAGCTCGAGGAAGCCCGCCAAGAGCTCGAGGAAGAGCGCGATCGCTACCTCGATCTCCGTCAGGAAGAGCTGCTGTTCAAGATCGGCGAAGAGCTGACCGAGTTCCTCGAAGCGCAGCGTCCGCTGACCGAGCAGACCGAAGCCGCGGGCGAAGTCTACGCCGAGAAGGGCAAACTCAGCCGCCCCGCGCGCCGCAAGCTCAACCAGGTGGGTGAGCGCGAGCTCGAGCTGATCGCCCGCACCGAGTTCATCCTGCAGGCGCTCGTCGAAGAAGGCGTGCTCGTCTTTTCCCACGCGCTCAAGGCGAACGTCGCGGACCTCAAGGAAGTCGCCGACCGGCTGTCCGGCCGGCGCCCCGACCCCAGCGAGTTCACCGTGATGCTGCAGCGCGACGTCGAAATGCGCGCCGAGCAGCTACTGGCCGCGCTCAAGCGTGAGCAAGAGCGCCGTCAGAACGAGAATCAGGGCCAGCAGCAACAGCAGAACCAGTTCGGCAACCAGAAGCAGCCGCTCGTGCCGCTGATCGCCGAGCTCAAGATGCTGAAGCGCATGGAAGAGGACATGCAGCAGCGCACGGAGGAGATCGAGCGACTCATCGCCGCCGCGGGTGCGGACGGCGTGACCGAATTCGACCTCGCGCTCGCGGAGCGACTCGCCCACCAACACGCGGCGCTGACCGACATCTTCAAGAAGATCAAGTCCGGCATCGAGCAGCAGATGCAGCAGGGCGAAGGCGCCGACGATCCGTTCGACGACGGCGAAGACAAGGGCCCGGAAGACAGAGACCAGGACGAAGGGAGGGGCCGATGAGCCTCCGCACGACGATCACCGCGCTCGCGGTCACCCTCTTCACCGTCGGCACGCTGCCGGCGCAAATCGGTCCGCAGGACAACATCAAGAAGATCCTCGAGACCATCGACGAGGAGCTGCAGGAGATCGACCGCCTGCTGATGCAGTCTCGCAACCGCCAGTCCGGCAGCAGCAGCGCCGACCAGATGCGCAAGCTGATCAAGGAGACCCAGGGCTCGCAAAAGCGCGTCGTCCGCGGCATCGACCAGCTCATCGAGGAGCTGAACAACATGTCGCAGCAGCAATCCCAGTCGGGCGGCCAAGGCGAGAAGAAGGATCGCCAACAGGGTCAGCAGGACCCGCTGCAGGACCAGGAGCAATCCCAGCGCCAGCGCACGCAGACCGGCGAACAGAAGGCCCCGGAGCCACAGGGACAGAAGCCGCAGGACGGCCAACAGCCCAAGGACGGCCAGAAGAACCCGAAGGACGCCAAGAACCGCACGGACGGGGAACAGGTCCCCGAGGGCGAAGAGCGCGTCGTGCGCCCCGAGGACCGGGCCCGCTGGGGCAACCTGCCGACGTACGACCTAACGCGCCACCTGCGCGGCGGCTTCCCCTCCGTGCCCGAGAAGTACCGTCGCCTGCTCGACGCGTACCACAAGGGCAACCAGAAGACGCGCAAGGGACAGCGCAAGTAGCACGTGACCACGCCGCGTCCCGCCACGCCGGACGCCGGCAACCGTCCGCGGCGCCGCCGCGTGATCCTCGCGCTGGCGATCGGACTCCTCCTCGCCGGCGCCACCGCCGAGGTCGGGCTCCGTGTCGTCTGCATGGAGAACGGTTTGTTCCTCGGCCGCCGCGCGCTCCCGCCGTTCGGCACGATCACGAATCCAGCGCAGCGTGCGTGGGTCGATCGGTGGCGCGAACGGCTCGCGAATGGCGACGCGCACGAGGGCTTAGGCGAGTATTCCCAAGTGCTCGGTTGGACGATGCGCCCGTCCGTCGTCGACGGCAAGTATGCGATCAACGCGATGCGCGCGCGCGGACCGCGCGAATACGAGCCGGATCCGCCCGAAGGCGTGTTCCGCCTGCTCTGCTTCGGCGACTCGTTCACGTTCTGCAGCGATGTCGGCAACGAAGACGCGTGGCCGGCGCAGATGGAGACCCTCAGCAAGAACGTCGAAGCGATCAACTTCGGGGTCGGCGCGTACGGCACCGACCAGGCCCTTCTGCGGTATCGCAAGGTGCGGGACTCGGTCCGCAGCCACGCCGTGTTCATCGGCATCATGCTGGACGACGTCAATCGCAACGTGAACCGGTACCGGCCGCTCTACTACCCCAACACCAAGGTCACCTACGCGAAACCGCGCTTCGTCCTCGGCGCGGACAACGAACTCACGCTGCTGCCGCTGCCATTCCGGACGTTCGCCGAGTTCTTGGGCGAAGTGCACGACGGCAGCGTGATCGAGACGCTCCGCGAGCACGAGCACTGGACCCCGGCGTCGCCGCCGCTGTCGAGCCTCGTGTCGGCAAGGCTCCTGGCCGGTCTCTACGCCTACACCGTCCGGGATCACCGGCGATCGATCGAGAATCCGGAGAGCGAGGCCTTTCGCGTCACGGTCGCGATCCTCGAGCGCTTTCACCGGGAGGCGATCATCCACGGCGCCGCCGTCGCACCGGTCGTGCTGTTCCCGGCGCCGGACGATCTCGAAGCCGCCGAAGACGAGGGCCGGTTCTACTGGCAGCCCCTCGTGGAGGAGCTCCGCACACGAGGCGTCCCATGCCTCGACGTCACCCCCAACCTGCTCGCTGCGAGCCGGTCGCGCGGGCTCGCGATCCGCTCGATCTACGCGGGTGGTCACCTGACCCCGGACTCGAACCGGGAGGTCGCGGACGTCCTCGTGGCATACCTCGAGCAGACCATCCCCGCGACCGCGAACCCGCGCCCCCAGCGGCGTTAGCGCAGGGACGAGCCCGGAACGCTCAGGCCCCGACGGGCCGCGTGCCGAAGCATGGAGGTGCGGAATTCCATCCGCCGCCCCGGGGAGCTGCCACCGCCATGCCGAACGTTCTGATCGTCGACGACTCGCGCACCATGCGCTCGATCATCATGCGCGGACTGCGCAAGGCGGAGCTCGGCATCGACGGGTTCGTCGAGGCGGAGGACGGCCTCCTCGGCCTCCGCGCGCTCGCGAACCAGGACGTCGACCTGATCCTCGCCGACGTGGGGATGAGCAGCATGAGCACGGCGGACTTCGTCCGCGAGGTGCGCCAGAAGCACGGCAGCGCGACCCCGATCGTCATGATCGCCGGCCCACGCGACGAGAACGACATGGCCAGCCTCGAGATCGACGGCGTCCTGGAGAAGCCGTTCACGGCCGCGCAGCTGTCCGAGACGCTCGAGCGCCTGATCTAGTCCGCATCGCCGGGACTCGTCTGGGCACGGGCGAGGGGATCGCTACGATTCCCGCGCCATGACTACCAACGACCCGACGCCTTCGACCGACTTCATCCGCGCGCAGATCGAGCGCGACCGTGAAGCCGGCAAGAACGACGGCCGCGTGCACACCCGGTTCCCGCCGGAGCCCAACGGCTACCTGCACATCGGCCACGCCAAGTCGATCTGCCTGAACTTCGGCGTCGCCCAACAATACGGTGGCAAGTGCAACCTCCGCTTCGACGACACGAACCCGGAGAAGGAAGACACCGAGTACGTCGAGTCGATCCAGGAGGACATTCGTTGGCTCGGGTTCGACTGGGAAGACCGGCTCTTCTACGCATCGGACTACCTCGAACGCTTCTACGAAGCCGCCGTCAAGCTGATCAGAGATGGCAAGGCCTACGTCGACAGCCTCGACGCCGAGACGATGCGGGAGTATCGCGGCACTACCCACGAGCCAGGGAAGGACAGCCCGTACCGCGACCGCACCGTCGAGGAGAACCTCGACATGTTCGCGCGCATGCGCGACGGCGAGTTCGAGGACGGTGCGCACGTGCTGCGCGCGAAGATCGACATGGCGTCGCCGAACATCAACCTGCGCGACCCGACGATGTATCGCATCCGGCGGGTCCACCACCACCGCACGGGTGACGATTGGTGCATCTATCCGATGTACGACTGGGCGCACGGCGTGAGCGACGCCTTCGAAGGCATCACGCATTCGCTGTGCACGCTCGAATTCGAACACCACCGTCCGCTCTACGACTGGTTCCTCGAGCAAATCGGCGACATCCATCGCCCGCAGCAGATCGAGTTCGCGCGACTGAACCTGACCCACACGGTCATGAGCAAGCGCAAGCTCCTGCGCCTCGTCGAGGACGAGGTCGTGTCCGGCTGGAACGATCCACGCATGCCGACGATCAGCGGCATGCGCCGCCGCGGCTTCACGCCGGACGCGATCCGCGCGTTCTGCGAACACATCGGCATCTCGAAGTTCAACGCGACCCACGAGTTCGCGCTGCTCGAGCACTTCCTGCGTCAGGACCTCAACAGCCGCGCGCTGCGCACGATGGCGGTCCTCGACCCGCTCAAGGTCGTCATCGAGAACTACCCCGAAGGCCAGGAAGAGTGGCTCGAGGGCATCAACAACCCCGAGGACGAATCCGCGGGCACGCGCAAGGTCCCGTTCGGCCGCGAGCTCTACATCGAGCGCGGCGACTTCCTGGAGGACCCGCCGAAGAAGTTCTTCCGACTCGGACCGGGCCGCGAGGTGCGCCTGCGCTTCGCCTACTACATCACGTGCACCGAAGTCGTGAAGAACGACGCCGGCGAGATCGTCGAGCTGCGCTGCACCTACGACCCCGAGAGCCGCGGCGGCACGGCCGACGGCCGCAAGGTGAAGGGCACGCTGCACTGGGTCTCCGCGCAGCACGCGGTCGACGCCGAAGTGCGCGTCTACGACCAGTTGTTCCAGTCCGAAGACCCGGAAGCCGGCGGCGACTACATGACCGATCTGAACCCGGACTCGCTTGAGGTGAAGGCCGGCTGCAAGCTCGAGCCCTCGCTCGTCGAAGCCGCTCCGGGCCAGCCGTACCAGTTCGAACGGATCGGCTACTTCTGCGTGGACGCCGAGGACTCGAAGCCGGACGCGCTCGTGTTCAACAAGACGGTCGGACTGCGCGACAGCTGGGCGAAGGCGCAGAAGAAGAAGTAGCCGCGCCGGGTGGTGTGCGCTTGCGGGGGTCGGCCATCTGTGAGTCAGGGTACTCGATCTGGGCGGAGGCGAGCACCGGATGAATCGGAGGGCGGTCGGCAGTGAACGCAATCGGAAGATCCAACGACCAACGGCGTGCCGACGGTCTGACCGGCTTCGCCGGAATCACCAAGCGGCCAAGCAACCAAGACGCAGGCGGACGCAACGGAAAGATCGAACGACTGCGGGCAGTCAGCAGAGTCTGGAACGCGGAGTCGCCCATACGGCCGTCACGCGCTCGGCCGATCGAGACACCCGCGCGTAGCTCGAACGCAGAGCGATTCGGCTGTGTGGATCGGCCGAATGCGTCGTGAGCATCACCGGCGACTCCGCGTTCTCGAGCTGTCGAGATCGCGGGTCGACTGTTGATCGTGCGACTGTCCGATATCGCCAGTGTGCTTCTTGGTTGCTTGGTGTTTCCGGCAAAGCCGGCGAGACCGCACGGAGTCCGATCGGCTTGTCCGCCCAACGATTCCCGCAGTCTAGTTCACGAACCCCAGCACCGCGTCCAGCGTCGCATCACAGCGCACCGGCGCATTCCGGGTCGACTCGTCCAGCGCGTCCATCTCGCCCTTGTGGTATTGCACCACCGTGTCCGGATCCTTCATCAGGTGACCGGTCAGGATTCCGCATACGCGCTCGTCCGGCTGGATCACGCCTTCGGACACCAGCCGCTTCGCGCCGGCCACCGTCGCGCACGATGCGGGTTCCGCCCCGATTCCGGCCGCGTCGACGTGCGCTTTGGCGTCGAGGATCTGCACGTCCGTGACCTCGGTCACGATGCCGGTGCTCGCGTCCACGCCCCGGAGGCTCTTCTGCCAAGACACCGGGTTGCCGATGCGGATCGCGGTCGCGATCGTCTCGGCGTTCTGCACGGGCACGAGCGGTTCGCCCTTCTGGAACGCGGTGTAGAAGGGGTTGGCGCCCTGCGCCTGCACGACCGCGATCTTCGGCAGCCGATCGATCCAACCGAGCTCACGCATCTCGAGGAGGCCCTTGCCGAGCGCCGCGCTGTTGCCGAGGTTGCCACCCGGCAACACGATCCAATCCGGCACCTGCCAGTCGAGATCCTGCAGCATTTCGAAGCCGATGGCCTTCTGGCCTTCGATCCGGAACGGGTTGACCGAGTTCAGCAGGTACACGCCTTCTCGATCGCACACTTCCTGCACGAGCTGCAGCGCCTTGTCGAAGTCGCCCGCGATCTGGATCGTCTGCGCGCCGAACGCGAGCGCCTGCGCGAGCTTGCCGTATGCGATCTTGCCGTCGGGGATGAACACGAACGCGCGCATGCCGGCCTCGGCCGCGTAGGCCGCCATCGACGCCGACGTGTTGCCGGTCGAGGCGCACGCGACGCGATCGGCGCCGAGGCGCTTCGCCATCGACATCGCGACGGTCATGCCGCGGTCCTTGAACGATCCCGTCGGGTTCTCGCCCTCGTGCTTGAGCCCGAGCCAGTCGAGACCGACGTACGACGCGAGCCGCGACGACTCGTAGAGGTTCGTCGCGCCCTCGGGCTTGCTCGCGATCCACTGCTCCTCGACAGGAAGGATCAGCTCGCGGAAACGCCACACGCCCGACCGGTCGATCCGCTTCTTGGAGCTGAGTCGCGCGTCGAACGTCGCCAGGTCGACCTGCTCACCGACGCGCGCGAGGTCGTGCACGACATCGAGCGTCGCCCCAGTGTCCGAGTAGAACCGTCGGTCCAGACCGTCGTACTCGGTGCCGGTCTGTGTGCAGCGCAGTCGCCAGGGGACGGTGGTCACTCGGAGAACTCCAGTTCAGACCCGGCGGGCACCGGGGCAGTCGGCGGGGGAAATCGAAGGGGTCGCGTCGAGCCCGGCGGCCTCGAACGCCGCGACCATTCCTTCGGCGACGCGGGTCGCAGTCACGCGGGAATGGCACAGCGCGAACACCGTGGGCCCTGCCCCACTGATCGACGCGCCGAGCGCGCCGGCTGTAGACGCCGCGGCGATCGCCGCGGCGCCTCCGGGGATCAGCGCCGCGCGGGCCGGTGCGACGACGTCGTCGAAGAGGCAGCGCCCGAGCAATCCGAGGTCGCCGCTGTAGCACGCGCTGACGAGGGCCGCGAGGTTGGCGCTGTTGCGCACCATGCCACTCAGCGGCACCTCGCTCGGGAGCGCCTCCCGCGCCTTCGCCGTCGGCAGCTCGAACGCGGGCGTCGCCGTGACGACGAGCAGACCCTCCGGGACCGGCAGTCGCACGATGTCGAGCGGGTCGACGGCGCGCACGAGGATCAGTCCTCCGAGCAGCGCCGGCGCGACGTTGTCGGCGTGGCGACCGGCGACGACCCCCTCGGCCTCGATGCACGGGTCGACGAGCTGCACCTTGCGCAGCGGCGCGCCGATCAGCAGGTTGACGGCATACGCCGCGGCCGCCGCGCTCGCCGCGGAGCTGCCGAGGCCCGAACCGATCGGGAGCCCCTTCTCGAGCTCGAGCTCGACCCCGATGTCGACTCCAGCCGCGCGCAGCGTCGCGAGCGCCGCGACGCCGGCCGTGTTCTTCTCGGCCTCGGTCGGCAGGGAGGCGCCGCGCACGGACGCGATCCGCACCCCGGTCGCACCCGTCGGCAGCGCGCGCGCCGTGACGGTGTCGCCGGGCCCGTCGAGCGCGAGGCCCAGGACATCGAAGCCCGGACCGAGGTTGGCGACCGTCGCCGGGGCGAAGACTCGAATCGCGTCGCGTTCGATCATGGCTGCTGCCTCTCCGCTGCGATCCGCAGGATGTCGGACAGGACGCCCATCGCCGTGACTTCGACGCCTGCGCCCGGGCCGCTCACGACGAGGGGCCGATCGTGATACCGCTCGCTGTGGACGACGATCATGTTGTCGGGGCCGCGCAGCATGCCGAGCGGTGAATCCTGCGGCACTTCGGTCAAACCGACACGGATTCCGTCGGGGTCGACGCGCGCGACGTAGCGCAGCGCGTTGCCGTTCTCCTGACAAGAGCGGACGCGGGCCTGGATCGCATCGTCGTACTCGTCCCGCAGTCGAGCGAGGAACTCCTCGCGCGGCAGTCCGCGCAACGACTCGTCGACGATGCCCTCGCGAGCGACCGGCAGCGCCCCGGTATCCATTCCCGCGAGTCGCGCGAGGATGATCGCCTTCCGCTCGACGTCGGCGCCACCGAGGTCCTCGTACGGATCGGGCTCGGTAAACCCCGCCTCGACGGCTTCGGCAACCGCAGCGGAAAGCGCGACGCTCTCCCCGAGCCGAGTCATCAAGAAGCCGAGCGTACCCGACAGACAGCCCTCGGCGCTGCGCAGTCGATCCCCGGTCGCGAGCAGCATCTCGATCGTGTCGACGACGGGCAATCCCGCGCCGACGGTCGCCTCCGAGCGCAGCCGCACGCCGGCACCACTGGCTTCGCACGACAGCTCCGCGAACCGATCGAAGTCCGACGCGAGCGGCTCCTTGTTCGCGGTGACGACGTCGCAGCCGAGCTGCATCGCTTCGAGCCAGGTCTTGTCCGCGCCCGAGTCGTTCGAGACGTCGACGAGAACCGGCCGGCGAATGCGCCACTCCAGCGCACGCCGCACCATCTCACCCGGATCCGCGCACGCCTGCGCGCCGGGCAAGTCGGCGATGCGTCCGCCGTCCGCCTTCGCGGCCGAAGCGCTGGCGAGCGACTCGAGGTCGATGCCACGCGGTTCGAACAGGTAGCCGCTGCGGTCGCAGAGTGCGACGATGCGCGGCTCGAGACCGAAGCGCGCGACGACGTGCGCGTGGCGGCGCTCGACGAGTTCGATCAGCGCACGACCGATCTGGCCGCAGCCTACGAGCAGCAGCGCGAAGCCGGACGGCGATTCTTCGCCGGTGTCGCGACGGTGCAGGCGCCACTCGCGGTGCAGCGCGCGCACCGCATCGTCGACCTCACCCCCGTCGACGGCCAATGAGATGTTCAGCTCGCTCGAACCCTGCGCGATCGCGAGGACATTCACACCACGATTGCCGAGGGCCGTGAAGATGCCCCGCGCGACGCCCGGCGTGTGCGCCATGCCGAGCCCCACCGCGGCGACGATGCCGACGTCGCGGCGCACGACGATCTCCTCGACGTCACCGTGCGAGATGTCCGCGCCGAACGCCCGCTTGAGCGCGATCTCGGCCGCGACCGCGTCGTCCTCGGCAACCGCCAGACAAATCGACGACTCCGAGCTCGACTGGCTGATCATCGTGACGCTGATCCCTTCGGCCGCGAGCGCTCCGAACACCCGCGCCGCGACGCCGGGGACCCCGGCCATGCCCTTGCCTTCGATCGAGATCAGCGCGCGCGAACGCACCGCGCTGATCGCCTTGACCGGATGCGATCCGGGCGAGAAGCGGCCGTCGACGACCGTGCCCTTCGCGTCGGGCTGCATCGTGTTCCGGATCACGATCGGGATGCCGTGCGGCGCCAGCGGAATGATCGTCCGCTGGTGCATGACCTTGGCGCCGTAGTAGGACAGCTCGCCGGCTTCGCGGTAATTGAGATGCGCGATCGAGCGCGCTTCCGGCACGACCCGCGGATCCGCGGTGAACACGCCGTCGACGTCGGTCCAGATCGTGACCTCGTCGGCCCGCAGCGCGCCGCCGATCAGTGTCGCGGAATAGTCGGAACCGCCGCGACCGAGCACCGTCGTCGCGCCGTCGGGCCCCCGTCCGCAGAACCCGGTCACGATCGGGATCTCCCCAGCTTCGAGCCGCGGCTCGAGCGCCGCACAGATCGAGCGATCGCAGACGCCGTGCAGCGGCGACGCCTCGTCGTGCCGATCGTCGGTGTCGACGAAGCGATCCGCGTCCATCGCGACGGCGGCGAGACCGTGCTCCCGGACCGCGAGGGCAAGCAGTCGCGCCGCGACTTTCTCACCCGTCGACAGGATCGCGGCTCGCGTGCGCGGCGTGATCTCGCGCAGCCACGCGACCGCGCGCAGCAGCTCGTCGAGTTCCGCGTGCAGCAGGTCGATCGCCTCGCGCACGTTGGCGTCGTCGCCGAGCGCGACGAGAGTCTCTTCGTGTCGCTGCCGGATCGGTTCGAGTTCGGCGATCGCCGCGTCCCGCTCGCCGGTGCCGGCGCGCTCGACCGCGGCGATCAGGGCATTGGTCACGCCCGACATCGCCGACGTCACGATCACGAGCCCGGATCGCCGGGCCGCGTCCGCGACGAGCGCCGCGGCCTCGCGGATCCGCTCCGCGCTGCCGACGCTCGTGCCGCCGAACTTGTGAACCTCCCTGCGTTGCATGCGAAGAGGCTATTCTCGGCTTTTCAGCACGTCCAAGTACAGCTGGATGTACGCGCCGAAGCAGGCGTCCAGCTCGAACTCGGACTCGACCTTGGCCCGGTTTGCGGCGCCCAGCTCTCGTCTCACGGCCGCGTCCTCGGCCATCCGGTCGAAGGCGGAGGCCAGCGCGTCCGGCGAGTGCAGATCGCCGATCCACTCCCGGTTCGGCTCCGAGACCATCGACCGCACGTCGCCGACGTTCGTGCCGACGACGGGCAGCGCGGTCGCCATCGCCTCGAGCAGGGCGATCGGCATCTGCTCGGTCCGAGACGAGATCACGAACACGTCGATCTCGCGGTACTCCGGCGCGGTATCGCGCACGTCCCCGATGAAGTCGACCAGGTCCGCGACCCCACGCTCGGCGGCGAGCGCCCGCACCGCGTCCATCTCGCTACCGTCGCCGACCAGCCGCAGCCGCGACCTGCTGCGGCATCGGGCCCGCGAAAACGCTTCGACCGCGAGCGCCTGGTTCTTCTCCGGCCGAATCCGGCCGACCAGACCGAACACGAGGTGGCTCCGCTCCGATGGCGAATCCGCCGGCGCGAACCGCTGCAGATCGACGCCGTTCGGCAGGTAGCGCAGTCGACTCTCCGGCTGCTTCCAGTGGCGCCGGCCGATCTCGAACAGGTTTCGCGACGGCACGATCACCGCCTCGCAGTGGCGCAAGAACCCCCGCCGGAACCAGATCCGACGCTTGAGCATCTTCGCCGACTCTTCCGGACCGAAGCCGTCCTCGTGATGCACCATCGGGATGCGCTCGAGGCGTCCGGCCAGGACCCACTCGATCGAACCCCAGTTGTACGTCATCAACAGATCCGGCCGCTCCCGGCGCAGGAGCTGACGCATCTGCTTCACTCGGCCCCACGGCTTGCCCGTCGGCGCCGGATCCCCGATCCGCACGACCTCGGCCGGCCCGGGCATTCGCACGAGGCAGTCGAAGTTGCCGTCGAGCGGGTAGACGAGGTGCCGCGTCCCGTCGGGCATCATCGGCATCAGCGTCACGACCCGCATTTCCCGGCCACCAGTGCCAAAAGAGGGAGCCACGTGCAGGATCGTCGCAGACGACATGCCGGCAGGTTCAGCCCGCTGACGATCGAAGTCAACGTCGCGACCAACACAACCCGTGCCCCCGCCCGTGCCCGAAACGCGCCCCACTTGCCCTTGCCATTGCCCTTGCCTTCGCCTGCGAAGCCTTAGGATCCCCCCATGACCGACCGCCACCACCTCGGCACTCGCATCATCCATACCGGGGAACCGCGCATCGACGGCAGCGCCGTTCCGCCGATCTTCCAGAGCACGGTGTTCGAGCAGTCGGAGCCGGACCCGAGCTACGACTCGGTCCGATACCCCCGCCTCAACAACACCCCCAACCACCACGTCGTCGCGGCAAAGCTCGCGGACCTCGAGGGCGCGGAGGCGGCGGTCGTCACCGCGAGCGGCATGGCCGCGATCTCGACCGTGATCCTATGGTGCCTGCGCGGCGGCGGCCACGCGCTGTTCCAGAACGGCCTCTACGGCGGCACCCACGGCCTCGTGCACCATCAGCTCGCCCACTTCGGCATGAGCGCGAGCACGATCGAGGCGCGCGACCCCGCGAGCTGGGAGGCCGCGCTGCGCCCCGAGACCAAGTTGATCTACGTCGAGAGCCTGACGAACCCGCTGTGTCAGGTCATCGACCACCGGAAGGTCGTCGACTTCGCGAAGCAGCACGGGCTGATCTCGGTCATCGACAACACGTTCGCGTCACCGATGAACTTCCGCGCCGTCGACTTCGGCTACGACATCGCCGTCCACAGCGCGACCAAGTACCTGAACGGCCACTCTGACCTGTGCGCCGGTGCGATCGCTGGCGACAGAGGGCGCGTCGACGACATCGTCCACCTGCTCAACCTCTTGGGCGGTTCGCTCGACGCGATGGGCTGCTACCTGCTGCACCGCGGCCTGCGCACGCTCGAGCTGCGCGTCGGCCGACAGAACGAGACCGCACGCCGGCTCGCGACGTTCTTGTCCGAGCACGACGCGGTCGAACGGGTCCACCACCCGACCCTTCCAGACCACCCCGACCACGCGCTCGCCAAGGAGCTGCTCGCCGACTGCGGCGGCGTGCTGGCGTTCGAGCCCGCCGGCGGCGTCGACGCCGCGATGAAAGTCATCGAGGCGCTCGAACTGCCGATCCACGGCCCGAGCCTCGGCGGCCCGGAGACTCTCGTGACCCGGCCGTGCAAGACGTCGCACGCGGGGCTCAGCCCGTCCGAACGTGAGGGCCTCGGGATCGCCGACCACCTGATCCGCATCGCGGTCGGCCTCGAACACGTCGACGACCTGTGCGCGGACTTCGACCGCGCCCTGCGAGCCACGCGAACTTGATCGAGATCCTCCTCAGCGCGACGGCCATCGCAATCCACGCCGGGGCCGTCCTGAGTCTGCTCCTCTACGAACGGCGGCAGCCGTCGGCGACCCTCGCGTGGGTGCTCGCGTTGATCTTCCTGCCGTTCGTCGGCCTCTTCCTGTTCTTCCTCGTCGGCCGCCCGGCGAGCCGTCGGATCGCCGGACGCTACGCCGAGGTCGTCGAACGCGTCGAGAAGGCGCTCGAAGCTCACGCGTTCCGCGCAAAGGCCACGGGTCGAGAGCCGACCGATCTCGATCCCCGGGAAGACTCGCTGCTCCGGCTGACCCAACGACTGTCCTCGACGCCGTCGAGCCACTGCAACCACACGGAGATGCTCGTCGACGGACGCGCCACCTACACCTCGATGGCCGAGGCCGTCGCGGGCGCGCGTCACCACGTGCACGTCGAGTTCTACATCATCCAACCGGACGAGACGGGCCAGCGCATGCGCGAGCTCCTCGTCGAGAAGGCGGAGCAGGGCGTGCAGGTGCGCGTGCTCTGCGACGCGGTCGGCAGCGGCAACCTGCCGGCCGACTTCTGGGCCGCGCTCCACGCCGCGGGCGGCCAATCCGGCTGGTTCCGCCCCGTCGCCAAGATCCTGACGCGCCTACCGTTCCGCGACCGCATCGACTTCCGGAACCACCGCAAGATCGTCATCACCGACGGGCGGATCGGTTTCACCGGCGGCATCAACGTCGGCAAGGAGTACCTCGGCCTGGATCCGGCGCTCGGCGAATGGCGCGACACCCACGTGCGCATCGAAGGTCCGGCCGTGCTCGGCCTGCAGAAGGTGTTCGTCGAGGACTGGCTCGCGGCCACCGACGAGCTGCTCGCGGACGAGTCGCTGTTCCCCGATCCGGACGACGACTGCGGCACCGACCACGTGCAGGTCGTCGATTCGGGCCCGGACCGCGTGTGGTCGCCGATCGAACAGGCGTTCGCGCACGCGTTCGCCCTGTCCCGGGATCGCCTCTGGATCACGAGCCCCTACTTCGTCCCGAGCGTCCCCGTCGAGTCGGCGCTGACCGCGGCCGCGCTCCGCGGCGTCGACGTTCGCCTGCTCGTACCGCTGCGACCGGACAAGGGCTTCGTCATGATGGCCGCGGAGTCCTACTTCCCGAACCTGCTGCGCGCCGGGGTGAAGATCTTCCAATACGAACGGGGGTTCGTGCACGCGAAGACCCTCGTCGTCGACGACTGGCTCGCGACGATCGGCTCCGCGAACATGGACATCCGGAGTTTCCACCTGAACTACGAGCTGGACGCGTTCCTGTTCGGGGAGGAGCCCGCCAGCCAGCTGGCCGAGCAGTTTGAGCGCGACCTCGCGTCGGCCCGTCCGCTGACCGCAGTTTCTTCGAAGATTCACCGCCGCTTGCTGCGCGCGGGTGCGAGAATGCTCTCGCCCCTCCTCTGAGAATCCCCCCACCCGCATGCCACGTCTCCTCAGTGTGTGGGCCAGCCTGGTGATCGCGACCTCGCTGGCTACGGCACAGGGCCCGTCCTTGGGCGAGCTCTCGCGCCGATTGCGCGCACCCAAACTCTCCGACACCGAGCGTGCCGAAGTCGTCGAGGGTCTCCTCGGCCACGGCACGAAGGGTGCACACGTCGTCGCGCGCAAGTTGTCCGCCGACGGCAAGGCGCAGGCCTCCAAGTTCGAGAAGGCCCGCAAGTCGTTCTTCAAGAGCTTCGACAAACTCGCGCGGAAACTGATCAAGGACCGCTCGAAGGGCAAGCAGCAGGAGATCGAGTCGCTGCGCTCCGTCGTGATGAAGAACGCGCGCAACCGCAGCCTCGACAAGAGCACGATCCGCGGCGAGTCCGACCCGGCAGTGGCACGCCTGCGCGAACTCCTCGCCGTCGAATCCGACGACGTGCTGCACGAGCACGACGAACTCCTCGCCTCGCTCGACAAGACCGAGGAGCTGCTCGACGAGCTCGAGGAGCTCGGCTACCTGTGGGGCGAGACCGAGTCCGTGCTCACCTCGTCTGACGGGCCGGACCGCGTGATCGCGAAACTCAAGGCCCCGGCCAACGCCGAAGCGCTGCGCAAGACGCTATACGATGACCTCAAGTTCCACGCCTTGCTCGCGACGCCGATGAGCAGCGGGGACGCCGAGCTATTCCAGTGGCATCGCACGCTGACGGAAGAACTCGACGACGCGGAGCGCGAAGGCGTGCGCACGCTGAATCACCTGCTCGTCGTGCTCGGCCGCCCCGCTCTCAAGGTCGACCCGAAGCTCGTGATCGCGGCACGCGATCACAGCAAAGACATGGAGCGCCTGAACTTCTTCAGCCACACGTCGCCGGTGCCCGGCAAGCGCTCGTTCGGGCAGCGCGCGAGCAAGGCGGGAACCAGCGCGTCGTCGGAGAACATCGCACGAGGCCAGCGAACGGGTCGCGGCGCGATTCGGGGGTGGTGGTACAGCCCGGGGCACCATCGGAACATGCTGGGGTCGCATAGACGAGTGGGGCTTGGTCGGGACGAGGGGACCTGGACTCAGCTCTTCGGCGGCTAGCGCCGCCGGCACTAGCGCGCCTCACGCGCAAACGTCGCGAGATCCACATTCGCCCCACACACCACCAGCCCCACGTTCCCCTCCACCCCACGCAGCGGCCCCAACAGCGCCGCCGTCGTCGCCGCCCCGGCCGGCTCGACCGCCAGCTTCGCGTCGCGAAACAGCACTCCCATCGCGTCCCGCAGCTGATCGTCGTCCACCCGCACCAGCTCGTCGACGAACCTGCGACACACCGCGAAGCTGTGCGGCAGCGCATACGGCGCCCCCAAGCTGTCCGCGATCGTGCGCACCTTGTCGATCGGCTGCGGTTCGCCCGCGCCGAAACTCCGATGCATCGAATCCGCGCCCACGGGTTCGACCCCGACGACGCGGCAGTGCGGCTGCGCCTGCTTCACCGCGGCGGCGACGCCGGCGCAGAGCCCGCCGCCCCCGATCGGCACGACGACGACGTCCAACGGGCCCGCCTCTTCACACATCTCGAGCCCGAGCGTGGCCGTGCCGAGCACGACGTCCGGGCCTTCGAACGGATGGACGAATCGCCGTCCCTCCTCAGCCTCGATTTGCTTCGTCCGTTCGAACGCGGTGTGCACGTCGGGAACCTGCACGACCTCGGCACCCATCTGGCGACACGAATCCACGCGGTACGGGTTCGCGTTCTCGGGCATCACGACTTTCGCGGTCGTGCCGACGGCGCGCGCCGCGTAGGCAACGGCCATCGCGTGGTTCCCGGCGCTCACGGCGGTCACGCCCCGCGCCCGCTCGTCGTCGGTCATCGCCAACATCGTGAGCAGCGCGCCGCGCGGCTTGAAGCTGCCCGCGTGCTGGAATAGCTCGAGCTTCAAGAACACCCGCCCGCCGTCTGCGACCGCGTCACGGGCGGCGTCGGCCTGCCACTCCCAGGTCGGCGTCGTGCGGACGAGATCCCCGAGGCGCGCGCGCGCCGCGGCGATCTCGGCGAGATCGGGAACCGTCACGGATTCGGTCACGGGGGTGAGGATACGCACGCGATCGATAGAATCTCGCGGGTGAATTCGATCCGTTCCGCCGCCGCTATCGCCACGGCTCTGTTCCCCGCGCTTCTCGCCGCGCAGAGTCGTCCGACGAGCCAACCGACCAGCCGACCGATCCCGGACCCGTGGGTCGTCGACTTCGATGCTGCGATGACGCAGGCGAAGAAGGCAGGCAAAGACGTGCTGGTCGAGTTCCGCGGATCGGATTGGAGCCGCAACGGCCGCACCCTGCGCCGCACGCTGCTCAACCGGCCCGAGTTCCACGCACTCGCGAAGGAGCGCTTCGTCCTCTGCTCGCTCGATTTCCCGAAGGCGGAGAAGTGGCGCGCCGAGGTGCCGAACCCCAAACGTAACGAAGCGCTGCGCGGCGAGCACCAGGTCGACGCGATCCCGACGCTCCTGCTGTTCACCGCGGACGAAGCGCTGCTCGGTCGCTACCCCTTCCAGACCGGCTCGGTCGACGAGCACTGGGAGCGCCTCGTCGCGCTGCAGCGCCGCGGCTACGACACCCTCGCGATGATCGCGAAACTCGAGGACGGGGTGAAGACGTCCGACGCCGCCGGCGCACTGAAGACCGCCGCGGCCCTACTCTCGGGCATGACCACCCGCTCGCCCGGCGCCGCTCGCCTGGCCGAGCTCGTCCGCCAAGCCCTGTCCCTGCGCGGTGACGCCCACGCCGCGGTGCGCCGCGATGCGGTCCGTGCCCTGCTCCGCTCCGGCTACGGCAACGCGGCGATCCGACGCGTCGGCAGCATGATGGATCCGAAGAACGAGCACGGCGTGCTCGAGCAGGTCGTCGCCAGCGCACTCGCCGAGGCCCAGAGCCTCGACCAGGTGGCGGCCGCGCTGGAGTCGGCGCAGCCGCTCCTGAAGGCCGAGATTCGCGACAAGGTCGTCGGACTGTTCATCTTCAAGAACGGTGCGATCACCTACTCGCGGCGACTCGACGATAAAGAGCGGGCGCGCATCTTCGCGCGCAAGGCGATCGACCTCGGTCTCGACCCGACCGACCGGATGCGCCCGCTGCTGCAGCGCATCGCGCGCTAGCTGTCTAGGGTCCCCAGCCGCGAATGCCGGGCAGGCAGCGGTAGAGCACCGCGTGATACATCCGCTGCGGCAGGATCCGCCGCAGCAGCGAGAACACCCGGGCGTCGATCGTCGCCTGCAGCCGCAGCGGCGGCCGTCGCATGCGGATGACCTTCGCGATCTGCTTCGCGACGCGGTGCGGAGTCGCGCTCGCGCGCAGCATCAACCGCTCGATGAACGGCGCCATGCTCTCGTAGTGCGCGTGGTACGGATCGTCGACCGCCTCCCGCGACTGCCGGCTGTCAACCGTCTCTCGCGTGTTCCGGAACGAGGAGGAGTGGATGAAGCCCGGCTCGATCAGGGTCACGTGGATGCCCCACGGCCGCACCTCGTACCAGAGCGCTTCGGTCATCCCTTCGAGCGCGAACTTCGACGCCGCGTAGATCGACATCGTCGGCATCGCCATCATGCCGCCGACGGACGACACGTTGATGATGCGGCCACGACCCTTCTCGCGCATCCGCGGCAGCGCGAGTCGGATCAGGTGCATCGGCGACAGGAAGTTCACGTCCATCTGCGCGAGGCGCTCACGCTCGTTGACGTGCTCGACGACGGAGCGATACGCGACGCCGGCGTTGTTCACGAGAACGTCCACGCCGCCGAGCTCTTCGTCGATCTCCTCGACGAGCGCGACGCGCTGCGGCCGCTGCGTGACGTCCAGCGGGCGGATCCAAACCCGCTCGGTCTCACGGATCCCGTGCGCGCCGAACCGCGCAAGCGACTCCTCGCGCGCGGTCAGCACGAGGTGGTGATCCGACTGCAGCAGCCGACGCGTCAGGGCCAGCCCCAGCCCCGAGCTCGCACCCGTCACGAGCACCGTATCGTGCATTCCCCTGTTGTACCGCGTCGCTACACTCCTTCCATGGTCTGGGAGCAACGCTGGCATCCGCTGCGCGAAGAATGGGTGGTCGTCGCGGCGCACCGCCAGGATCGCCCGTGGTCCGGCGACACGGTCGCCGCGAGCACCCAGGCCGAGTTACCGCGCCACAGCCCGGAGTGCCACTTCTGTCCGGGCAACGAACGGGTGTCCGGCCAACGCAACCCCGACTACACGGGCATCCACGTGTTCGACAACGACCATCCGTGCGTCGGCTCGGACGCCCCGGTCGATCTCGACGTGCCACACCCTCACTACCGCAACCGGCCGGCGACCGGGATCGCGCGTGTGGCCTGCTACACGCCGCGCCACGATCTGTCGCTCTCGCGGCTCGGCGTCGACACCACGCACGCGGTCCTGACCGAGCTCGCGACGCAGTATCGTGAACTCGGCGCGCGCGACGACGTCGACCACGTTCTCGTGTTCGAAAACCGCGGCGAGGCCGTCGGCGTCTCCAACCCACACCCGCACTGCCAGATCTACGCGACGAACTTCGTCTTCCGCACGATCGCCAACGAGGCCGCGACGTGTGCGAAGCACCACGCCGCGACCGGCCGCGCGCTGCTGCAGGACATCCTCGACGCCGAGCGTGCCGACGCGAAGCGCGTCCTGACGGAGAACGACTCCGCGATCGCATTCGTCCCCTACTTCGCCCGCTACGCCTACGAAGTCTTCGTCGCACCGCTGCGCCCCGTCGCGAGTCTGGCGGACCTGTCGGACTCCGAACGACGCGACCTCGCAGCCGCGCTGTCCGACGTGCTCGTGCGCTACGACAATCTCTGGCAGATGCCGTTCCCGTACGTGATGGCCTTCCACCAAGCGCCGACCGACGGTCGGGAGCACCCCGGATTCGGCTTTCACATCGAGCTGCACCCGCCATTGCGCAAGCCGGAGCTGCTGAAGTACCTCGCCGGCCCGGAGATCGGCGGCGGCAACTTTCTCAGCGACACGAGCCCCGAAACCAAGGCCGCGGAGCTCGGCGCGCTACCTTCGACCCACTACCGGAGCGACCCATGAAGCGCTTCGAAGCGTTCTGTGACGTCGTCCGCGGACAGGGCGGGCGGTTCGTGCAGTTCGACGAGGGTCGAGACGTCCACGTCGCGCGCGCGCCTGGTCGACTCGACCTCTGCGGCGGCATCGCCGACTACTCCGGGTCGCTCGTCCTCGAGATGCCGATCGCCGAGTCGACGCTCGTCGCCGTGCAGCGCCGCCCCGAGCGCGTGCTGACGATCGAGAGCTTCGGCGGCGAAACGCGCGCCCCCGACTTCGAGCTGCCGATCGACGCGTTCGAGGTGGACGGTGCACCGGCCGTATACCCGGTAGCCGCGGCGATGTTCGCGCAGGATCCGTCCCGCCACTGGGCCGCGTACGTCGCCGGCGCATTCCTCGTGTTGATGCACGAGCGCGGCGTGACGTTCGACGAAGGCGCGCGCATCCTCGTCTCCTCGAACGTTCCCGAGGGCGCCGGCGTCAGCAGCTCGGCCGCCCTCGAGGTCGCGAGCATGACCGCGGTCGCGGCCGACTACGGGATCGAACTCTCCGAAGACGAAACCGCGCGCCTCTGCCAGCGCGTCGAGAACGTCGTCGCCGGCGCGCCGTGCGGGCTCATGGACCAGGTGACCGTGACCTCCGGTCGCGCCGGGCACGCCGTAGCCCTCGTGTGCCAGCCGGCGGACATCGAAGCGCACTTGCCGATCCCCGAGACCTTCGGCATCTGGGGTATCGACTCCGGCGTGCGCCATTCGGTCGCCGGTCACACCTACAGCAAGGTGCGCTGCGCGGCGTTCATGGGACGGCGCATCCTCGAGGTGCGCACCGGCGTGAACGGCTACCTCGCGAACATCGACGCGCAGGAGTTCCAAGACGCCCTCACATCGCAGCTGCCGGAGTTCGTCGACGGCGAGCAGTTCGCGACCGAGTTCGGCTCCACCGCGGACGATGCGACACTCGTCGAACCGAACGAGACCTACCCGGTGCGCGCGGCCACGGCGTTCCCGATTCTCGAGAACGCGCGCGCGCGGCGGTTCGCGACGCTCCTCCGGCAGGGCGACCCTTCGTCTCTGCCCGAGATCGGCGCACTCCTCGAGGAATCGCACGCCGGGTATTCGGAGTGCGGGCTCGGCGCGAGCGGCACCGACCTCCTCGCCGAGTTCGTCCGCGAGTCGGACGCTCCACTGCATGGCGCCCGCGTGTCCGGCGGAGGCTCCGGTGGTACCGTCGTCATCGTCGGTGACCCGGACGCCGCGAGCGCGGTCGACGCGATCGCCGCGCGCTACGCGGAGCAAACCGGTCACGAGGCGCGGGTGTTCGCCGGATCCTCGGCCGGCGCTCGCGAATTCGGTGTACGCGCGCTTTAGCCCGGGCATTCGAGAATTCGTGTACGATCCAGCCGCTCGGAGTGTTTGGGGACTGTCGGCACCGCCGGCCGGGAAAACCATGACCAAGACTTCACGACTCGTGCCGCTCGTCGCCGTGCTGGCATCGCTCTCGACCCTCTCCGCGCAGCGCCTCGCCGAGAGTGCATCCCCCTCCCAGCACCCCGCGTTCCTCGGGTCCCTGACCGCGCACGCCGATTTCAACGGCGACGGCCTGGTCGACGTCCTGTCGATGACGAACCAATCCGCGACGTGGCAGCTGTCGGTGAACGACGGCACCGGCCTGCTGTCGGACTGGCAAGCGGTCGCGGCGCCACCGGGTATCACCGCTCCCGGTATCAACCTTGTGCGCGTGACGGTCTGGACGGCACCGTCTCCGGTCGGGGACTTCGACGGCGACGGCGATCTCGACGTCCTCTACATGCCGCGCTCGAACACCGCGCCGCTGACCCTGATCCCGCACATCGCCTGGAACGACGGCACCGGCGCCTTCCCGACGAGCTCGAGCCTGCCGACGACGGACACGTTCGACTACTCGTTTGCGAGCGACGTCGACGCGGACGGCGACGTCGACATCGTGGCGGTCGCGCGCCAGGTCGCGCTCAACCCGTCGGACATCCGAATTTGGCTCAACAACGGGACGGGTTCGTTCCAACCGGGCCAGCTGCTGACGAACTTCACATTCCGCGAGCACGAGATCTTCTTCATCGATCAGGACGGCGATGGCGACCTCGACCTGTTCGCGGGTGTCCTGTGGGACAGCAACGGGGACGGCACGTTCACCGACCGCACGCTGAGTCGGTTCCCGCTCGGACTGCCCCTCGGCAGCCCCATGAAGGCGGGCGACCTGACCGGAGACGGCCTGTACGACGTGGCGACACCCGCCGGCGTGTGGGCGGACGACGGCTCCGGCTCCCTCACTCTCGACGCGGTTTTGAACGCTCCCGCCAACAACCTCGAACTCCTCGACATCGAGAACGACGGCGACCTCGACGTGATCACGGTTGCGAGCTCGAACGGCTCGACCCGCACGTGGTTCAACGACGGCTCGGGGAACTTCACGCAGCCCAACCCGAGCGTCGTCCCGATTCGCGCTCGCGATATCCGCGTCGTCGTAGCCGAAGACGTGGACGTCGATGGCGACCAAGACCTGATCGTCAACTACTGGAACGCCGGCGACGCGATCTACCTATCCGACGGACAAGGCCACTTCTACGACGCATCGCCGAGCCCGCTGCCCGAGCGGTCCGAGTTCTTCGAGGCCGCGAAGGCCGCCGACCTCGACGGCGACGGCGCCCTGGAGATCATCGTCCGCGACGGCGCCCAGCTCCTCGTGTATCGCAACGACGGGTTCTCACACTTCCTTCCCGTCAACGGCAACACGGTCTTCGTCGCCGGCCCCACGGACATGGACTTCGAGTTCGCCGACTTCGACGGCGACGGCCATCTGGACGCCGCGTTCGGTGTGAGCGTGTTCCAAGGCGACGGCGCCGGCGGTCTCACCCAGGCGTTCTCGACCCCGTTCGCCATCTCCGTCTTCACCGTGACGGACTACGACCTGGATGGGGACCCGGATATCGCGACTCCGCGCAACATCTACCGGAATGACGGCGGCTTCTCGTTCACTCTGCTCAACGCCGGGCTGCCCACCTTCGGCAGCGGCACGTCGATCGCGGCGGTCGACGTCGACGGTGACGGGTTCGAAGACCTCGTCGTCAGCACGACGACCGGTCCCGATCAACTGTTCCTCAACGACACGAACGGGTCCTTCGTCGACGTAACCGCAGCGGCGATGCCCGCCGTCAACGACTACTCCGAGCGGATCGTTCCCGCGGATGTCGACGGCGACGGGGACTTCGACCTCTTGGTCCCGACGATCCCGCAGAGCGGCGGACCGTGGGAGCTCCGTGCGTACGAGAACCTCGGCGGCACGTTCGCGCTCGCGACGCAGAGTCTTCTCGGTGTCGTGACGGAAGCGACGGACGTCACGACGGCCGACTTCGACCTGGATGGAGACCTCGACGTTCTCGGAAACGCGTTCGACGTGACGAAGCCGGTGTTGCTCGAGAGCACGCCCGCGGGATTCGTCGACGGCACCGCGACCTGGCTCGGCCCCCAGCGTCCGGGCACCCGCGTGTTCGCGGCGGATGTCGACGACGACGGAGACGTCGACGTCCTGACCCACACGGGCTCCCGCCGCATCCGCGTCATGCACAACCTCCACCGACAGTTCACCGCGCGCAACCTCGGGCGCACGGGCAACGTGCTGCGCTTCCGCGCGCACCACGAAGCGGCCGACGTGGACATCGTGATTCCGTTCTTGTCGCCGCTGCGGTACCCGACGGCGATCCCGACGCCGTGGGGCTCGCTCCGCGCCAACGCCAGCATCGCCCTCGTCCTGGCGACGCAGACCGCGACGAGCGGCGCGCCGGCCGAGTGGCAGGTTTCGGTCCCCCTCGACACAGGACTCATCGGCCTGACCCTCTACGGTCAAGCCGTGTTCGCGGACCCCGCGGGCGAGCTGTATCTGTCGAACGCGGTCCGCTGCGAGATCATCGAGTAGCCGCGGCACCCGAGTCCGGATATCGTCCCCCGCACGCTGCATCCGCCTCTGCGGGGGTGGCGAACCCGACTCGGAATGGATCGCTGGCCCTACTCGCACTCGTGTGCCGGACTGATCGGACTCCTCCTCGCGGTGACGGCAGTCGCCCAAGGTCCGAAGACCGACAACGGCACCTACGTCCCGCAGCAGCCGCTGCCGTTCGACCCGTATCGCAACCTCGGTCCCGACGGCACGACCGTCGTGAAGCCCGAGCTGCCGCAGGACGTGCCCAACCCGGATCGGTGGCGCTACACGCCCGCCGGGCGCATCAAGCCCGGCAACCCGATCGAGCGCTTCCTCGTCAGCACGTGGATCGCGCCGGTGATCTTCCGTGAGGAGGACATCGGGTTCGGTGGCGGCTTCGCGCTGACGGACCTCGATTTCCGCAACCAGCAGTGGCAGGAGTTCGCGAACATCGTCGCGACGGCGTCCGCGGAGGGGCAACAACGCTTCCGGTTCAACTGGCGACGCTGGCTCGAGCACCGACCGATCCCAGAAGGCGGCATTATCCGCGACGAACGCAGCACACTGTCGGCCGGCGCGGAATACACCCGCACGCTGACGCGGCGCTTCTTCGGCTTCGGCAGCCGCACCCGCGAGACCAACGAAACCAGCTACACCGAAGAACGCGCGACCGCCGGCCTGCTCTTGCTCCGGAGCTTCCCCGACCCGGGGGACGACCTCCTCTACAGCCTGCGGATCGGCTTCGAGCACCACGGCCTGCAGCGCGGTCGCGTGTCGGACGTGCCGTCGACCGACGCCGTGTTCGCGACGGACTTCCAGGACGGCGACGGCGTCTCGCAGTTCTGGCTCCGCGCCGGCGTCGCGTACGACACGCGCGACAGCATCGCGAACCCGTACTCGGGCTGGCGCGTCGGCGCCGCGATCGACGCCGTGCCGGTCCAGACCGGCCTCGACGGCGGTTTGATCGCGTCTGTCGACGCGCGAGGCGTGCTCGCCGTCCCGCCGCTGTTCCACGACGGCGGTTCCGAGGACGAGGACAACCCGCCGACCGACGTCGTCACATTCGGCGGATTCGTACAGTCGACCGCCGGCGACCTGCCCTGGTACAGCCTGCCGACTCTCGGGGGCGACGACACGCTCCGGGGCTACATCCAGCGCCGCTTCACGGACCGGGCCGCGGCGCACGCGACGGTCGAATACCGCTTCGCGGTCGTGCCTCGCGGGATCCGCTTTACCGACACGATCCGCTTCGAACGCATCAGCACGGCGCTGTTCTACGACTTCGGCACGATCGCGGGCCGGCTCGGCCGCTTCGACCGAGCCAAGTATCTCGACAGCTACGGCGTGGGCCTGCGCATCGGCCTCCAGCGGGAGGCGGTGTTCCGGATCGACTTCGGCATCTCCGACGAGGACCGGATCCTCTCGATCGCATTCGGCAACAACTTCTGATTTGCGCATCGGATCGGCCGGTTCGGGCGAAGCGCCCCCCATGCTGATCCGCCTGACGTGCGCTTCGTTCGCGGCCCTCGGTATCACCGCGATGTTCCAGGATCCGGCCGCCCCGGCGCCGCGGTCCTACTCGGACTACTGGGACCGCGGCCAGGCCGAGATCGCGCGCTACGAGCTCAGCCAGTCCCGCTACGGCCAGCCCCGCGACGGCCACGCGCTCCTCGTCTTCGTCGCCGAGGACTTCCGGCGCGACACCCAGGTGAAGGACGAGCGCTACGCCGACCCGCGCCAGTCCGTGCGCGTTCTCAAGCTCAACCGGATCCAGCGGTTCACGACCGGCATCTACGACTATTCGCTGATGCAGTCCGTGTTCACGCCGGTGGACGGCGAGCGGGACCCCCACACGCTCAAGACCACGACGTCGGTGCAGGACTGGTGCGGCCACGTCTGGTCGCAGCGCAACCGCACCGCGGACGGCTACCGGATCACCGGTCACTCGTACTTCGAGAGCGAAGGCGAGGAGTCGCGCGAGATCCTGTCGGCGACGCTCGAGGACGAGCTGTTCAGCCTGGTCCGCATCGACCCCACCCGACTGCCAACAGGCCAGGTGCGCATGATCCCGGGATCCTTCGACTCGCGACTCCGCCACCGCCCCGACCGCGTCGAGAAGGCCACGGCGTCGCTCACGAACGTCGACGACGGCACGCGGCGCTACACGGTTGAATACGCGAGCGGCCGCACGTTCTCGATCACGTTCGAAGCCGCCCTCCCGCGCGGCATCCTCGCGTTCCGCGAAGCCGTGGGACGGCAGGTCACGGAGGCGCGACGCACGCACGTCGAGCAGAGCGCGTATTGGAACAAGAGCGGCAACAGCCACGCCGCGTCGCGCGCGTCGATCGGACTGGAGCCCGGCGATATCGGCCGACGCTGATCAGCGACTCAGTAGTCCTTGATCTCGCGCTTCGCCGCCTTCTTCTTCTCGGCCTCACGCTTGTCCCCGACCTTCCGCCCGCGCCCGAGCCCGAGCTCGAGCTTGGCAAACCCCCGCTCGTTGAAGTACATCCGCATCGGCACCAGCGTGTATCCCCGCTGATCCACCTTCGCCTTCAGCTTGCTCAGCTGTCGCTTGTGAAGGAGCAGCTTCCGCTTCCGCGTCGGCGTGTGGTTCGCCCGGTTGCCGTGGGTGTATTCCTCGATGTGGGCCGAGATCAGGAACAGCCCATCCCCGTCGAACCGGGCGTAGGCCTCGGCGATGCTGACCTGGCCCCCGCGGAGGGTCTTCACCTCGGTCCCGGTGAGCACGATCCCGGCCTCGAACGACTCGACGATCTCGTACTGGCGGCGAGCCTTGCGGTTCTCGCAGACCAGGCGCTTTTCCTCCGGGGTGGCCACGACCCCCGCAACCTAACCCGAGCCCCCCACACACCGCGAGAACATCCTTGCATCCGCCGGGTTGCGACGGATACCCTCCCCGCTCCGACACGCCCAGGTGGCGGAATTGGCAGACGCGCTAGGTTCAGGTCCTAGTGGGGGTAACACCCCGTGGAGGTTCGAGTCCTCTCCTGGGCACATTCGGCCGACGTTGCGGTCACATCGGCCTGAGACCCGCGGGAATACGCGGGTCCTTTCCCCGTCAGAACCGGGCCAGTAGCCCATCCGGGGACTCCGCGGTACACTTCCGTGGACGATCGACCGAAAACCAGAGAGATACCGGAGATACGTGAGATGAGCCGCGAGAACAGGAACGCCCCTCGGCAGGGGGGCTTCACCCTTGTCGAGATCATGGTCGTGGTCGTGATCATCGGCCTGCTGGCGGGCCTCGTGGGCCCCGCCGTCATCGGCCGCCAGGCCGACGCCCAGATCGACGTCGCGAAGTCCGACATCGCCGCGATCTACTCCGCCGCCGAGCTCTACATGCAGCGCAACCGCCTGCAGGTGCCGGAGATGGAGGATCTGATGGGCGAAGACTCCCACGGCCAGCCGTGGATCAAGGCGTCGAACATCAAGGACGGCGAATTGCTCGATCCGTGGGGGAACGCCTACGAGATCGTGCCGATGGATGGACTGAAGTTCGATGTCGTCAGCTGGGGCCCCGACGGGGAAGAAGACTCCGAGGACGACATCACCTACCTCAACCACGACGAGTGAGCGTGTCCCGGTCGACGTCACCGAGTAGCCAGCGCCGCGAGGGTGGCTTCACCCTCGTCGAGATCATGGTCGTCGTCGCGATCGTCGCGATGAGCGTCCGGATCGTGACCGCCAACCTCGGCGCCCTCGTGCCGTCGACCGTGCTCGACGCCGAAGCGTCCAAACTCATCTCGACGATCGAATACCTGCGCTCCGAAGCGCAGCTGCAGAGCAAGAGCTACAAGCTCGAGTTCGACCTGCAGAACGGGCGCTGGCGCCTCGTCATGCCGCCCGAAGAGCGCCTCGTCTCGACCCAGACGGTCGGCGAGGAGATCCCGCTGCAGTGGAAGTATCTCGACGAGCGCTGCAAGTTCGCGGGCTTCCACACGCTCAGTGGCCACACCGCGCAGAGCGGCGTCTCCAAGCTCGTCATCGACGAGAACGGCTACACGACCGACTCGATGATCTACCTGCAGATGGTCTCCGAGTCGCTCGACTACAACATCTGGACGGTGCACGTCTACGGCCTCGAGCAGAGGGCGAGACTGCTGACCAACGTGAAGAAGGAATTCCCGCGACTCGAGATCGTGGACGAAGGAGCGTTCCAATGAGGCGTCCTGCCGAAGCCGGATTCACGCTGCTCGAGGCGCTCGTCGCGTCGGCTCTGCTGACGATGATCGTGTTCCACTTCCTCGGCACGCGCACCGATGCGATGATCGATGCCGCCGACGCGCGCAACTGGCGCGTCGCCCGCGAGATCGCCGCGCACCAGCTGTCGATCATCCGTGCCGGCGCGCACGAGATCCCGCCGGAGAACCGGCAGACGATCGAGCTCGACGAGGCCGAGTACCCGGACTTCAGCTACCAGGTCCTGATCGGCGAAGCCGCGATCTCCGAGGCGGAGAGCGAGCTCACCGAGAACATGGGCAGCGGCGAAGAGGCCGACCGCGCCTCGGAACGACTCGAGTGGCAGCGCGAGCGGGACATGCTCCGCAACGCGAACGCTGCGGGGATGTCGTTCACCGACTACGAAGACCAGATTCGCGAGGAGGAGCTCGAAGAGAAGCTCCCGAGCGAAGACGAACTCGAGGACGTCGCGGTCATCGTGTACTTCCCGAACCTGCGGGATCGGGAGTCGGACACGATGCAGCAGTCGACGTTCATGCTCAAGGCCAAGATCTCGACGATGGCCATCCAAGGTTTGACGCCCGACGAAGCGCAGGCCGTGCAGGACGCGCAAGGCGGACTCGACGGCGCGGCGACGAGCAACGGACTCGGCGACGCGATCAGCGGCGGCGGCGGATCCGGAGGAGGACGATAGATGACACGCTCGACTCGACACCCCGAGGCCCGCAATCAGGCCGGCTTCACCCTGATCGAAGTTCTGCTCGCGGTGGGCATCACCGCGGTGGTCATGTTCAAGGTCGGCGCCGCGTTCTTGGTGACGCTGCAGGCTCGTACCGAGATCCAGGCCCTGACCGAGTCGACCGCCGATGGCGAGCGCGTGCTGACGTTGATCGAACGCGATCTCCGCGCGCTGTGGCACCACAACATCAAGGACAACCGAGTCCTGATCGGCCGCGACCAGAACATCGGTGGTTTCGATGCGGACCGCATCGACTTCCTCTGCTCGACCAACTCGGTCAGCGGGGCGCTCGACACGACGGACCAAGTCTCCTACCCGTCGATCTGCGAAGTCGGCTACTGGCTGAAGCCGAACCCCGAGATCCCCGGCCTGATCGAACTCTACCGCCGCGAGGACCCGCTGATCGACAACGACCTGCAGAGCCAGGGGCGCTTCCAGCTCGTCTGCGGACGGATCAAGGACTTCAACATCACCTACTTCGAGACACTCGGCCACCAGGCCGAGGAGCTCCACGAGTGGGACTCGTCGCAAGAGAACCGCCTGCCGCGGCGGATCAAGATCGAGTTCCAGGTGCACCGCAAGCTCGCGAACCGCAACCGCGTGTCCGGTGCCGAGGTCGAGGACTTCGGCAAGATCATCAAGCGCTACGAGCGTCACATCGTGTTCGACCGTCGCTACACGGACATCCTGACCGCGGGCGTCGCCATGGTGCCCGTGGCACCTCCCCCGCCCGAAGCCGAAGCGCTCGGCGGCGGCGGCCCGCAGGGTGACGGGGACGGCGGTGCTGGCCCCGCGGACGGGGCGACGACGAACGGCGCAGCCGGCGCCGGCGGCGGCTTCATCGCCGGCGGTGCGCGCACGGAGACTTCGCTCGGCGGCGGCCAAGGCACGCGTGGCCCGGGTGGCCGCGGCGGCCAGTCGAGCAACCCCGGCGCCAACCCGATCGGCGGCGGCAACCCGCCGCCGAACATTCCGCCGTCCAATGACAACGGCGTGCCGATCGACCTCGGGGACCTGCTGCGCGGCGGTGGCCTGCGCGGCAACGGCGGCGGGATCTTCGGCGGCAACTAGTGCTCCGCGTCCGAACTCGGGGAACGGTTGACGCTCTGAACGCCGCCCCCCTACCGTCGCGGCATGAACCTGCGGCCCCGGCAGAAGATCGGCACGATCCCTTGGGAACCGACCTCGTTCGGTGAGAGCGTCCTCGGCACTCCGCTCCACGTCTGGCGTCCGGCCGAGGAGTGCCGCGTGCTCGTCTTCGCCGCGATCCACGGCGAGGAGCCGGAGTCGACGATCGTCCTGTCGCGCGCGCTGCGCCACCTGACCGAACCGTCGCCGCACTGTGCGGTCGTGCTCGCGCTGAACCCGGACGGCGTCTCCCGCGGCACGCGCGGCAACGCGAACGGCGTCGATCTCAACCGCAACTTCCCGACGCGCACATGGGCCCCGGACCCAGTGTGCCACCGCGCGACGATGAACGATCCTCGTGACGTCGAACTGAGCCCGGGTGAAGCGGCCGGCTCCGAGCCCGAGACACGCGCTCTGATGGCTCTCGTCGATGAACTGAGCCCCGAGTCCGTAGTCGCGATCCATGCGCCACTGGCCTGCCTCGAGGACCCGAAGAGTCACCCGCTAGCACACTGGTTCGCCAAGCGCGTGAACCTCCCCGTCGTCGACGACGTGGGCTACCCGACGCCCGGTTCGTTCGGCACCTGGTGCGCGGAACGCGACCTACACGTCATCACCTACGAACTCGAGGACGCGTCGGTCGAGACGTTGATCGGCGTGCATACCCCGGCTTTCGTCGAGCTGCTCTCTGGCGGCTTCCACGCCGAGTAACACCATGGCGCTCACCGTCATCTGGATCGCATTCTTCGGCATCGCGTTCGTCGTCGCACTCGTCCGACTGATCGTCACCGGTGAGGACGCGTTCACGCCAATCGTGAAGAGCACGTTCGACATGGCGGAAGCCAGCGTGAGCATCGCACTCACCCTCATCGGGGTGCTGACGCTGTGGCTCGGACTGATGAAAGTCGGCGAGAAAGGCGGCGCGGTCAACGTTCTCGCGAGGCTCGTTCGCCCGTTCTTCCACCGACTGTTCCCGGAGGTGCCGAAAGACCACCCGGTGCACGGCTCCATGGTGATGAACTTCGCGGCGAACATGCTTGGCCTCGACAACGCAGCCACGCCGATGGGGCTGAAGGCGATGGGCCAGCTCCAAGAGCTCAATCCGGACGGCGAGCGCGCCTCGAATGCCCAGATCATGTTCCTGGTGCTCAACACCTCCGGCCTGACCCTGATCCCGATCACCGTGATGGCCTACCGCGCCGAGCAGGGCGCTGTGAACCCGACCGATGTGTTCCTACCGATCCTCCTGACGACCTTCTTCTCGACTCTCGCCGGGCTCATCGCGGTCGCCGTGGTCCAGCGAATCCGCTTGTTCGACAAAGTCGTCATCGCCTACCTCGGCGCCCTGTCTGCTGTGGCAGGGGCGATGATTTGGGGATTCGCAAGCCTACCGAAGGAACAACTCGCGACAGTATCCGGACTCGTCGCGAACATGCTCCTGTTCACGGTCATCGTCGGCTTCATCGCGCTGGCGGCCTTTCGCCGCGTCAACGTGTACGAGGCCTTCATCGAAGGCGCAAAGGAGGGCTTCTCGGTCTCGGTGAGGATCATTCCGTATCTCGTCGCGATCCTCGTCGCAATCGGGGTCTTCCGCGCGTCCGGCGCCATGGACTTCCTGATCGATGGCATGCGCTGGATGTTCGGCCGCTTCGGCAGTGACACTCGATTCGTCGACGGCCTGCCGACCGCGATGATGAAGCCACTCAGCGGCAGTGGTGCACGGGCCATGATGATCGAAACGATGCAAACACACGGCGCCGACTCGTTCGCTGGACGCATCGCATCGACGTTCCAAGGTGCGACCGACACAACGTTCTACGTGATCGCGCTCTACTTCGGCTCGGTCGGCGTGCGCAAGACACGCCACGCCGTAGCCTGCGGCCTGATCGCGGATACCGCCTCGGTCATCGCCGGCATCTTCATCGCATACCTGTTCTTCGGGTAGACACGGGCACGGGCGCGGGGCCTAAGACGGAGGACGAACGATGACCGTCCTCAGACGATTTCGGCCCGCGGAGGGGCTCCGCAGGCCGATAGCGTTCGAACGCGTCGCGGCTCGGCACCCCGTCTTGGGCTCCGCGCCCGCGCCCGCCTACCCCAACACCTCGCGCCCGCCCAGGTACGGCACCAGCGCCTCCGGCACCCGCACCGTTCCATCCGCCTGCTGGTGCACCTCCAGCAACGGAATCAGGATCCGCGGGCTCGCGATCACGGTGTTGTTCAGCGTGTGGCAGTGCGCGGCCTTCTTGGTGTCCGCGCGGCGGTAGCGCAGGTTCAGGCGACGCGCCTGGTAGTCGTAGAACCGCGACGCCGAGTGGGTCTCGCCGTACGCCTCCCGCGACGGCATCCAGCACTCGATGTCGTACTTGAACGCCTGCGGCACGCCGAGGTCACCGCCGCACACGTTGACGATGCGGTACGGCAGCTCGAGGGCCTGCAGCACTTCCTCCGAATTCCGCACGATCGCCTCGTGGTGTTCGCGGCTCTTCTCGTGGTCCGCGACGTCGACGATGACCTGCTCGACCTTCTGGAACTGGTGCACGCGATACAGCCCGCGCGTGTCCTTGCCGTACGTCCCCGCCTCGCGACGGAAGCACATCGACCGCGCGACGTAGAGCTTCGGGAGTTCGTCTTCTTTGAGGATCTCGCCGGCGTGGATCGACGTCACCGGCACCTCCGCGGTGCCGATCAGGTTGAGCTCGTCCTTCTCGCAGCGGTAGGTCTGCTCTTCGCCACCGGGGAAGAAGCCCGTGCCGGTCATGATCTTGTCGCGCACGAGCAGCGGCGGCTCGACCTGCACGAAGCCCTTGCCGACCATGTGGTCGAGCGACAGCTTGAGCACGGCGTCGTGCAGCGCGGCGAGGTCGCCAAACAGCATGTAGTTTCGACTGCCGGCCATGTCGGCCGCGCGCTCGAAGTCGATCCAGCCCTTCGCCTCGGCGATCTCGTAGTGCGGCTTCGCCTCGAAGTCGAACGCGGGCTTCTCGCCCCAGGTGCGCACCTCGACGTTGAGCGTGTCGTCCTTGCCGTCCGGCACGCCGTCGTCCGGCACGTTGGGGATCAGCAAGAGCTCCGCGCGCATCCGCTCCTTGAGCGACTTCTCCTTCTCCTCGAGCTCGTGCAGCTCGGCCTTCAGCCCCTTCTGCGCCTCCAGGTGCTTCTCACGCTCCTCAGGCGAGAGTTTGCCGATCTGCTTCGCGGCCTGCTTCTGCTCGGACCGCTTGCCGTCGATGACCGGAATCAGCTCGCGGAGCTCGCTGTCGACGGCGAGCAGGCGATCGACCGCCTCGGCGCGGTCGGGGAAGTGCTTCTTGTGCGCACCGGCACGGACGAGATCCGGGTTCTCCCGGACCACCTTGATGTCGAGCACGGACGAGGCTCCTGCGGGGAAGGGGTTCGCTACTTGAACACCGGCAGGAGCTTACCGAACAGCTTGTTCTTGTCGCCCTTGAGTCCGATCTTCGTGCCGTCCGGCACGAACTCTTCGAAGACGAACGAGCCGTTCGCCACGCCCTTCACGACCGGCCAGTAGGCCACCTCGAACCCGATGGCCTGCCCCTTCGAGAGGTCCGACGCCATCTGGGCATCCTTGAGCGCGATGAACGCACCGATCGCCTTGGCGCCCTTTCCGGTGTCGTCCTTGGCAGCGAGGATCTCCGACGCCGGCGGGGCGCCGTTGACGTTGCGGTAGATCTCGCCAGCCGTGCCGATCACCTTGATCGTCAGGGCGTTGATCTTGAGATCCCGGCCCTCACCCTCACGGTTGTACTCGAGCTTGAACGGCGCACCGAAGGCCAGCTCGGTGGTCTCGCCCGGCTTCACCGTGAACGGCTCCGTAGAGCCGGCGAACAGGTCGGCGGAGGACATCCGCGCCTTCTTGCCGTTGACGATGCGCCCGAAGAGCACCTCGTACTCGGCAGCCGGGAGCTCGGTGACGCCCTTCGAGATGTCGAAGCGCGCCTGCCCGAACCAACCTCGGCCCTGGACGACGAGCGCCTCGAGCTTCGTGCCCTTGCCGGCGCTCCACTTGACCTTCACGTTGCCGGTCTTGAAGTAGTCGGGGTTGGTCGCGCGGAGGCCGAACTTCTTGCCGTCCTCGCTGCGCCGCATGTGGAACCAGCTGCCGTTGACCTTGACCCAGTTCGAGAACGGCACGGCTTTCGCCTTCTTGCCGATCTGCATGCTGTCGATCGCCGAGACCTTCGTCTCCTCGTCGAAGTCGTCGGTCAGGGTCCGCTGCGTCATGCCGAAGTCTTCTTCGTAGTCTTCGGTGAAGATCGCACCGTCCGAGTTGTCGTCGAACAGCGTCACCGGCGTGCCGTCGACGTCCGCCACCCAGCTCGACGCGCTCTTGTAGTAGACGATCGCGCGCTTCGCCGTCGGCGCGTAGTTCTGGCTCATGCCCTGGAACGGCTCCGATGCACCGCCGGTGTAGAACCACATCGCGTAGGGATCCTCCTTGGCCTTCGGATCCCCGAGGTAGATGAGGCTCGGCTTCTTGATCTTGTTCGGAGCCGCGACCGGCTGGAACGGGTTCTTCTTCAGGTTCGACTCGGCGCCGTCGAACGTCACGCCGTACTTGTTGTTGCCGGGACGCACCAAGAACATCTCCTTGCTGCGGAACCACGACATCTTGATCGGGCCCTTGCCGGTGATCGTTACCGAAGGCCAACGCATCGGGGACGGCCCGCCCATCAAGCTGAAGTCGACCTTGCTCTCGAACTTCGACATCGGCTTGAACGTGAACGGATAGAACTTCTCGGTCTTGTCCGCGTCGACGACGAGGAAGCTGTCGATGCCCGTGATGTTCTCGTCGTAGCCTTCGGCAGCCCGCTTGGCCTGCTTCTTCTCGTCCTCCTCGATCTTGCGCTTCTCCTCCTTCGCCCAGTTGACGTTCGTGAGGTAGAGCTGGTCCTTGTTGTAGTTCCAGCGATCCCGATGCTCCTGGTAGCGATCGATCGCGTACACCGCCTCCTTGCGATCCTGCAGGGTGCGGCTCGGCATGATGTTGTAGACCTGCGCGACGACACCCCAGGTCTCCGCCGCCTGCGTCCGCTCCCCGATGTATTCGAACTGCTCCGCGAGCTTCAGCAGCGACTCGACGAGCTTCTCGTAGTTCGCGCGCTCGTTCGGCTTGTCCGTGTAGAGCTGGAAGTAGTGGTTTTTGCCCTTCTGCAGCGCCCCATAGCAGTTGTCGAACGTGCGGATCTGTGCGATGTCCTGCGAGCGCAACCACCGCTCGATCTGCTCGAGCGTGTCCGTGCGGAACACGCGCTGCCACGACGCGGTCAGCCGGCCGTACTCCGCCTGGGACTGCTCGTGCGTCTCGTCGCGGATCAGCATCCGGACCTGCGCCCGGAAGTGCAGGAGCGCGTGGTAGTGGTATTCCTTGAGGATCTTGTCGTAGCCCTTCTCGTCCTTGAAGCGGACCTTCTCGGAGAGCTCGTGGGTGAACTTGTCGAAGTTCCAGGCCTGGGCGGACAGGGACGCTGCGAAGAGCAGCACGGCGGGGATCAGCCGAAACATTGTCATCGGGAGGGTCTGAGACGTCCGATGTTACCAGGGGTTCGGAGCCGGCGCGCCTGTCCGAGCCAGGATCAGTTCGGATCGTCGATCAGGGGGCGCAGGCTCAGCCAGGCCTCGTAGGCCGCCTGAAACGGTGACGTGGCCAGATCGTCGGACATCATCGGCAAGATCTCGCGGATCCCCCACACGCGCGTCTCGAACGGGTCCTGGGACACGTGCGTGATCCAGTGGTCGTATTCGATCCCGTCGACGGTCTCGACCCAGCCCGGACACGCGGGATTCTGGCGACGGATCAGTTTGAACTCCGCGTCGCGCACCGCCCGCTCATGCTCCGCGATCGGGAACATGTCGGCCGGGTCACAGGAACCACGGAACCGCTCGGTCAGCACGGTAGTGCGGACCGCGATCGGTTCTCTCGCATTGTTCAGCATCGTGCGCGAGTCGACGGAGTAGGGATCATCGGAGAACGTCTCGTGATTCGGCCACGTGGATTGCAGGCGCAGCCAACCGACGCTCTGGCCCGCGAGCTTCACGCACGTCGCGAAGACGTCGACGACGCTGAAGACGCCAGGGAAGAGGGGGTCCCGATCTTCCACGCCATCACCGGCGATCGCGAACGGTACGCGGACGCCACCTTCCCAGATCGAGCCCTTGGCCTTCGCGCGCGTTCCCGGTCCGGGCGCAACGGGCGGGCCCTCGACGAACGGCGAATACGAAACGGGGCGCGGCGTGCCGTTGTCCCCCATGACGAAGATCACCGTATTCGAGTTCATGAGCTGCGCGAATCGAGAGACACCGCGGCGAGGAACCGACCGATCTCCGTGTCCATCGCCTCGAGCATGCTCTCGTAGTACGGCCGTCGCTCGACGTTGTGCTCCAGACTCGGCTCTCCGAACGGGGGCACCCCCGCCTGAAAGGTGCCCGCTGGCACCGAAGACCCGTCGCAGGGTCCCACCTCGAACGTCCCGCCCGGCCCGGTGTAGGGATCGGTCGCCAGCAGCGAACTCGCCGCCGCGTGCCACGGTTTGTGTCCCGAATGAAACGAGAGCACACAGAACCAGGGAGTCGTCGCCTGAGTCACGAACGTCGCCGCCGCCGTGACCGTCTTCGACGTCACGTACGGCTCGGGCGAAGACGAGGTGATGTCGGTGTCCGTAGCGGAGATCACGCCGGCCGTGTCTCGCGCGCCTTCGTACCACGTGTAGGCTCGGTAGTCGGTGACGTTGGCCTCCGTGATCGACCACGCGTCGAAGCCCGCGAGCCCGGGTTGGCGCCCGGGGTCGATGCCGTTCGGCGGGTCTCCGGCGAACGTCGGCGGGTCGTGCAGGTGCCACTTGCCGAAGATCCCACAGCGATACGTGCCGTCGATCGTCTTCAGCGCTTCCGGCAGCGTGAGCTCGTTCTCGTCGAGAGCCTCGATAATCCCGCGTGCGGCGGGGCTCAGCGCTTCATGCCCTTGCTCGTCCGCTCCAGGAAACGACGCTCTGCCGCCGTCAGGGAACTCATCCCCTCCCGGTGCACCTTCTCGAGCAATTGATCGAGCGTCGCCTGACGCTCTTGCGATGCCTTCGCCTCGCGATCGGCACGCCAGCGCTGGAAGCGACCGCCGATCCCGCCGAAGAACGGCCGGTGATCCGCCGTCATGTACGACGACCGGAAGAACCGGAACGCGAGGAAGCCCCACAGCGCGCCACCGAGGTGGGCGCCGTGCGCGACTCCGCCTGGAGGCAGGTGGCCCTGCACCATCAGGATCGTCTCGTAGACCCCGATGAACACCAGGATCCCGACCAGCCAGCCAAGCATGACCGGGATGATCCCGAAGAACCACACCTTCGACGACGGCGCCATGAACGCCGCGTAGACCATGATCCCGTAGACCGCGCCGCTCGCGCCGACCGTGCGGATGTCGGTCGTGCCGAACACGACGCTCAGCAGAATCTGCACGAGCGCGCCCACGACTCCGGACACGAGGTAGAGCTTGATCAGGCCGCGCTTGCCGACTTCGGATTCGACCATCCCGCCGAAGAAGTACAAGAACAGCATGTTGAACAGGATGTGGCGGATCGACAGGTAGCTGTGCAGGAACTGGTACGTGACCAGCCGCACGGAGCCGAGGCCGAAGTACTCGAGGATCCCGCCGAGCCACACCCCGAACCAGTCGATCAGCGCCCCCGCCAGGAGGGCGTTCACGAGGAACACGCCGACGTTGATGAAGATCAACATCTTGACCGCCTGCGTCAGCGGCGGAAACGCGAATTGGCGCGCGGGCATTCCGGTCATTAGTCTGATAGCGGGCGGAACTCCAGTCCCGCCCGTCTCATCGGCAGAATCGACGTCTACACCGGACCCAAAGTGCCCGCTCAAATCCTCGACGGCAAGGCTCTGGCGGCGAACATGCGCGAACGCCTGCGCGCGGTTCGCGACGGCCTCGGCGATCGCCCCATCCAGCTCCTCTCCCTCGAAGTCGGTGAGAACCCGGCCGCGAAGGTCTACATCCGTAACCAGAAGCGCGCCGCCGAGGCGTGCGGGATCGATCTCGTCGAGAAGATCCTCCCGGCGACGACGACCGAGGAGGAGCTCCTCGGCCTGATCCGGGAGTCCAACCAGGACGACACGATCACCGGCATCATCGTGCAGCGTCCCCTGCCGCTGGCGTTCGACGCGCGCCGCGTGCAGGCGACGATCTCCCGCAAGAAGGACGTGGAGGGCATGAACCCATCGAACATGGGCGCGATCCTCTACAGCGAACCGCGCCTGACGCCGTGCACGGCGGTTGCCGCGGAGCGACTGATCATGCAGACCGGGATCGACCTGCGCGGCGCCGAGACGGTCGTCGTCGGCCACAGCGAGATCGTCGGCAAGCCAGTCGCCATCCTGCTCCTCCACCACCTCTCGACCGTCACGGTGTGCCACGTCGGCACCCGCAACCTGCGCGAGCACACGCAACGCGCCGACATCCTCGTCGTCGCGGTCGGCAAGGCGAACCTCGTGACCGGAGACATGATCAAGCCGGGTGCGGTGGTCATCGACATCGGGATCAACGCGAATCCGGACGGTGGCGGGGTCGTCGGCGACGTGCACTTCGAGTCTGCGAGCGAGGTGGCGGGGTACATCACGCCGGTGCCGGGCGGAGTCGGACCGGTGACGGTGGCGATGCTGATGCGGAATACGTTGCGGGCCGCGGGTTGGGAGGGATGACCGCGACTGCGGTCACCCCTGCGCTTGCGCCTGCGCATGCCCGTCGTGACGCGTGCCCGCGGTCGCACCGGGGCCCGGGTCGCGCAGGCGCACGGGTCGGGTCGCGGGCGCTCGTACTCTGTGTCCTTCTGACCTCCTGTGGCACCCTCCCCACCGACAGTCACGCCTACAACCCGCTCGGGTGGCCCAGCAAGGCGTTCCAATCCACCGGCTTCGTTGCCGCGGACTCCGGCTGGCCGTTCGTCCGCGAATTCGGCCGCCTGCTCGGCGCCGTCGGGGAGCTGCTCGACGCCCCGGCGCTCCTCGTAGAGGGCGTCGCGACCGCCTCGCCGGACACCCTCGGCGCCGGGCTCCGACACACGGTCTTCGGGTCCGGCTCGACGCTGACCGCGGCATACAACCTACCGTGCTTCGTCATGCCCGGTCGCAACATCGATCTCGGTCGCGACGCGGAGGTGGTCAACGAGGCGCTCGCATTCCTCGAGACCGTCGACCCGGCCGAGTTCCGACTCGGCGACTTCGACGATCGTGAGTCCGTGTTCCCGAAGGGGACCCGGTGCCGGCGCTCCGGCGAGAACCTGATCTACACGATCCCCGGACGCGGCGAGGTCCTACAGTCCGCCGAGAGCAGCATCGCGTTCGATTGGCTGAACACCCTCGCATCGACGAGTTTCGGGGCTCAGGAGCGAAGCTGGGGCTTCGTCGTGCGCACGAAGGCGGCGTGGGACGAACGATCCCGCTACCGGCGCGCGGTCACGATCCTCCACGAGCTTTGCCACCAGGAGCAGCAAATGCGACAGGTGTTCGTCGGCTGGAACTTCGCCTACTGGCCGGCCTACATGGCGCCGTTTCCGTTCACCGGGCACGAGGGCCACTGGGCCGAGGGCGGGAGCGCCCTCGGCGCCAACGCGGTCAATCGTGGGCTGACGCGGTGGTTCGTCAGAAACTGGCGCCGTGAGAAGTCCGAACAGGCCCTGCGCCAAGACTCTCAGCGCGATTCCTGAGCGGAATCTCAGCGCCGACGCGCGAGGACGTAGTCGGCGATGCCGAAGAGCGCGTCGCGCTCGGGGCACGGCCGGCATCCCTGCAGCGCACCCAGGGCGGCTTCGACTCGCTGGCGAGCGACGCTGTGGGCGTGCTCGACCGCCGCGTTGACGTCGAGACGCTGCCGCAGCTCGGCGAGCTTCTCGAGGTCCGTCTTGTCGCTCTCCATGATCGCGCGCAGCGTCTTGGCGTGATCCGCGTCGCGCATCAGCCAGAGCAGCGGAAGCGTCAGCTTGCCTTTGCCGAGGTCGGTGCCCAGGGACTTGCCCACGACGTCTTCGTCACCGTCGAGGTCCAGGCAGTCATCGACGATCTGGAAGGCCATGCCGAGTTCGATCCCGAACCTCTCGAGCGCATCGCATTCCTCCGCGGTGCATCCGGCGTAGTGAGCGCCGAGCTTGCAGGCCGCACCGTAGAGCAGTGCGGTCTTGTCGCGGATCACCTCGTCGTAGCGCGCGACCGTCCAGTCGAAGTCGAAGCGATGGACGATCTGCGTGATCTCGCCCTGACAGATGCGGCGGGTGATGTCCGCGAGTTCCCGGCTGCAGGTCGGATCCTCGAGCTGAACCGACATGTGGAACGCGCGCGCGTAGATGTAGTCGCCGAGCAGCACGGGAAGTTCGGGACCGTGCATCGCGTTGATCGTCGGCAGCTTACGCCGTAGCGTCGCGCCATCGAGCACGTCATCGTGCACGAGGGTCGCCGTGTGCAGGAGCTCGATGATCTTGGCGATCTCGTGGTGGGCCGGAACGGTCGTCCGCCCGAGCGCGCGCGGCGCGAGGAAGACGAGGGCCGCGCGGAGCTGCTTGCCGCGATAGCTGGCCGCGTGCTTCACGAACGGCACGAGCTCTGGACTCTCGGGACGAAGATCGATCTCGAGTTCGTCTCCGACTCGGTCGAGCTCCGACCTCACGAGCGCCGTGAGGTCGCGAAGAGGAATCGCGCCGGTGGTCACGAGTTCAGTCGGCCTTGTCCTGCCCCGAAGACGGCGGCTGCTGCTGTTGCTGAAGTCGATCCGTGTCGTCTTCGCCGCGCAGGCCCTTCTTGAACTCGACGATGCCGCTGCCCAACGCGCGGGCCATCCCCGGGATGCGATGTCCGAACAGGAGCAGCGCGACCGCGAGGACGATCCAAATCTCCCATCCGCCTGTGAAGAGTCCGATCATGAGCAGCTCGATCCGCGACCGGGAACCGTGCGGCCCGGTCACCTCAAGAGGTTACGCCGAGTTGGCGAAGCCGCCAAGGGCGAAAAACGCGTGAACTAGCCCTCGGTGGCCCGTTCCGCCATGTATTGGCGCCAACGAGCCGCATCGGTCCCGAATTTCTGACCGGTCAGCCGCTCGAGGTTGGTCACCGCGTTCTGGCGCACCGAAGGGTCGTCCGCGTCGAGGGCGGCAACCAGGATCGCCATGGCGTCGTTCTTGAGCTTGGCCTCGTCCGGACCGGACGCCTCCGGAACGGCCTCGCCCCCGCCGCCGCCGGCGCGGGACTGCAGCTGCTGGAGCCGCCCGAGCATCTGCTGGAAGACCGTATTCAGGTGCTGGCGCTCGGCCATCAGGACGAGCACGAACAGGCAGAGCAGCCCGACGACGAACCGTAGGACCGCGGTCTCGCCGAGGTTCTGCTCGATCGAGTTCGCGCCGGGGATGCACGACTCGAACCAAACCAGGGCACACAGCCCCAGCAACGCGAGCGGCGTCAGGTTGCGCAGCGTCTCGCCCATGGCCCCTAGCCGAGCACCGCCTTGATGCGCTCGCCCATGACGCTCGGAGTATCGACGACGTGGACGCCGGCGGCCGCCATCGCGGCCTTCTTGTCCTTCGCGGTCCCCTTGCCGCCCGAGATGATCGCGCCGGCGTGCCCCATACGCTTGCCCGGGGGCGCGGTGGCACCCGCGATGAATCCGACGACCGGCTTGGTGACGTTGGACTGGATGAAGTCCGCCGCCTCTTCCTCGGCCGTGCCGCCGATCTCACCGATCATGATGATGCCCTCGGTCGCCGAATCGTCCTGGAACAACGAGAGGACGTCGATGAAGTTCGTCCCGTTGACCGGGTCGCCACCGATGCCGACGCAGGTCGTCTGCCCGAGTCCGACGCTGGTGACCTGCCACACCGCCTCGTAGGTCAGCGTGCCGCTGCGCGACACGATGCCGACGTTGCCAGGCTTGTGGATGTAGGCCGGCATGATGCCGATCTTACAGCCGCTGTCCTCGGTCACCGGAGTGATGACGCCGGGGCAGTTCGGCCCGACGAGGCGCGTGTTGGAGCCGTCGAGGTAGTCGCGCACGCGGGTCATGTCGAGGACAGGGACGCCCTCGGTGATGGCGACGACCAGCCCTATGCCGGCGTCGGCCGCCTCGCAGATCGCGTCCGCGGTGAACGGCGCGGGGACGTAGACCACGGACGCGGTCGCACCCGTCGCGTCGACCGCCTCGCGGACGCTGTCGAACACGGGGATGCCGTCGACCTCCTGGCCGCCCTTGCCCGGCGTGACGCCGCCGACCGTGTGGGTACCGTAGGCCTTGGCCTGCAGCGTGTGGAACTTGCCGGCGTCGCCGGTGAGGCCTTGCGTGATGACCTTCGTGTTGCCGTCGATCAGAATGCTCATCGGGTTCTCCTCACGAAGTCATCTTGACGATCTTTTCGGCGGCTTCGTCGAGCGAAGTCGCCGTCTCGAGCGCGACACCCGACTGCTCGAGCAGCGCGCGACCCTTTTCCACGTTCGTACCTTCGAGGCGCACGACGAGCGGCACCGACAGCTCGACGTCCTTCGCCGCGGCGATCACGCCTTCGGCGATCGTGTCGCACTTCATGATCCCGCCGAAGATGTTGATCAGGACGCCCTGCACGTTGGGATCGGACAGGATGATCTTGAACGCGTTCTTGACCTGCTCCTCGTTGGCGCCGCCGCCGACGTCGAGGAAGTTGGCCGGACTGCCACCCTTGAGCTGGATGACGTCCATCGTCGACATCGCGAGGCCCGCTCCGTTGACCATGCAGCCGATCGTGCCGTCGAGCGCGATGTAGTTGAGGTCGAACTTCGACGCCTCGACTTCCTTCGGATCCTCTTCGTTGAGATCGCGGAACTCGAGCAGCTCCTTGTGACGGAACAGCGCGTTGCTGTCGAAGTTGATCTTGGCGTCGAGCGCGATCACGTCGCCACCCTTGGTGACGATCAGCGGGTTGATCTCGGCCAACGAGCAGTCGAGCGAGTTGAACACCCTGGCGAGACCGGCGAGCACCTTGGTGCCCGCCTTCGCGGTCGCGCCGCTCCAACCCAAGTGCTTCGCGAGGCGGCGCAGCTGGAATCCCTGCAGGCCGTGGCCCGGGTGGATTCGCTCGCGGCAGATCGCCTCGGGACGTTCCTCGGCGAGCTCCTCGATGTCCATACCGCCTTCGGCACTCGCCATCATGACCGGGGCGAAGCTGCCGCGGTCGACGGCGATCGCGACGTAGAGCTCGCGCTCGATGTCGCTGCCGGCCTCGACGTAGACCTTGCGGACGATGCGGCCCTCGGGACCGGTCTGATGCGTGACGAGCGGCTTGCCGAGCATGCCGGCGGCCGCTTCGCGCGCCTCGTCCGCCGATCGACACAGCTTCACGCCGCCGGCCTTGCCGCGGCCACCCGCGTGGATCTGCGCCTTGACGACCGACATCGGCGCGCCGAGCTCGTTGAAGGCCTTCGCCGCGTCTTCGGGAGTGTCCGCCGGGATGCCGCGCGGCACGGGGATCCCGGCCTGCGCGAACAGCTGTTTGGCTTGGTATTCGTGAACGTTCATGAGTTCCGGTTCTGGAGGGGCGCACAGGGTAGTGACAGGCCTGGGCGACTGCAAACGCATCTGAACTGGCTGGGATTGATGCGCCTGACGCGGACTTACCCCTCAATCGGGTTGCCGAGGCGCGACAGCGGGTGGCCGCTGCGCTTCCCCCAATCTTGCCGCCACGACAGGAGTTCCGTCGGCCGGATCCTCCGACTGACGAATCCGAGGCGTTGGGCCGGAGACTGATCGTCGAAGTTGAAGCGACGGCACACGTAGTTCCGATTCGCCATGTGGACCTGCAAGTGCAGGTCCAGGTACTGCCGCTCCTTGCTGACGAGCCACGACTCCCGTCGAAGCCGTCCCATCAGATCACGCAGGGTTGCTTCCGTGTGATTGATCGGAAACAGCGGATTCCACGTGGTCCGCGCGACCTTGCTGTTCGTGGTCTCGTGGAGCAGTCGATCCGCACCGAACGCATCCGACGCCAAGCCGGGATACGACGACTTCTCGTCTGTTTGAAGTCTGACCCGGTCCAGCAGCCCAGAAAGCTTCGCGCCGGCGTCGAACACTCGCCGAAGAGCGGCTCTCGACTCGTCCTTGCGCGATCCAAAGCGAGCCTCGTCCTTGGCGACGGCCATGCGCCGCGCTGCCGTCATCTTGCCACGTGGCCGGATTGGCGCCGACACGGCTGCGATCATGAAGCGGCTTTCACGCTCGATCATTACCGGCAGTGTGAGCGGGCGAGTATTGCGCTGCGTTTCGTAGGTCTCGATCTCGTCGAGCTGCAACGTGGTCGTGGGTGCTCGCAGGGGACTGCGCAGGTTCGAGTTCAGATGACTCAGGTGGCGTGCGATCTTGCGGAACTTCAGCTCGAGGCAGCGCCGAGACAGCTTGATGAGCCGCGAAGTCTGGCGAAAGCCGATCCCGGAACTGAGCAGCTGGAACGCGAAGGCATTCAGGTCCGGCTTCTTGTCGCGATAGTCCACGCGGAACGTCTGTCGCGAGAAGCCGCGGCCACAAGTGCGACACCGAAACCGAGGCACGGGGTGGGCACGGCACTTCGGCCAGTAGTAGCCACGACGAACGAAAAACACCGACTCGCCCGGGTCCAGGTGACGCGGGCAATCGGTGTTTGGACAGCGCACTGGGATGAACATCTTGCTCCTGTTCGAAGGCGGTCGAGGCCCTCCGAGAAACAAGTGGCTACTCAGGCGCCAAATGTGACGCGGTGCTTCGGGATTCCCGAACCCGCGTGAACACCGAAGCCAGCCAGTTTCATCGCGATACGTGCATGCCAGAACCCGGGCGGTATCGTGCGGCCGATGTCGGACGATCCGGTCGGTGGAATCTGCGCAGAACTCGGCGAGGACAGGGTCCGCGCGATCGTGGCCCGGTTCTACGCGCGGATCCGGTCCGACGACCTCCTCGCCCCCCTGTATCCCGACGACGACTGGGAGGGCGCCGAGGAGCGGCTGGCGGACTTTCTCGTGATGCGGTTCGGCGGCTCGCAGCGCTACGCGGAGACCCGTGGTCACCCCCGCTTGCGGATGCGGCACGCGCCGTTCGCCATCGGCCAGCGGGAGCGCGACCGCTGGGTGGAGCTCATGGACCGAGCGATCGACGGGGCCGAGCTCGACCCGGCCCCACGCGATTTGATGCGGCGCTTCTTGCACGACGTGGCGACGTTCTTGATGAACCGGTGAGTGGCGCCGATTTGCGCGGGTTCGAGCACCGCGGAATCCCGATCTGAGACCTCCCCTCCAGTTCGAGTGACTCGAGTGTCGATATTCCCGGCACCCACACAGCCGTATCAGGACCAGGAGGACACGATGAAGTGTCTTGCCCCACTTGCTCTCTGCGCGACGCTCGCCGCGCAGATTCCCGATGGCTCGTTCGTCGTCAGCTCGTTCGACAACGGACCGCTCGACGCGCCATTCTCTTCCGGCGGACTGTTCGTCGTCGACCCGCTGGTGCCCGGCCCGCCAGTCGCCGTCACGGGCCTGCCGCTTTCGCTGACCGGCCCACACGCCAGCGACTCGCAGGGTGCCCGCTGCGTGAGCGTTCGACAGGACGACCGAATCCTCATGGTCGGTGAAGTCGTGCCCGCCGGACAAACCCTGCACGTGCACGAAGTCGCGCTGTCCGCGCTCCAGCTCGTCGGCGATTCGGCTTTCCCGGTCGGCGTCGCGGGAGCCGCTGGCGCCGAAGTCGTCGACGTCGAATCGGTCGCCGGCGGCCTGGGCACGTTGTTCTGCACGAACGGTCTCGCAACCGGCCCCTCGCTGGGCATGCTCGGCGTCGACGGAACGGTCACCGCCCTCGACCTGAGCGGCCTCGACAGCGGGCCGTACCGCGCGGTCGCCGTCGACGAGACGAACCTGATCGGCTTCGTCGCGATCGACACCGCGAGCGGCACGTCCACCAACGTCTACTCGTTCCCGCTCGAGAACCCGACCGCCGGCGCGTTCGTCGCGAGCGTGTTCGGCATGCGGTCGCTCGCGGCGGACGTCGACGGAAACTTGATCGCCGGCTCGACGCTCGGCGGAGGCCAGATCTTCTCGATCGATCCCGTGTCGGGCGTCGCCTCGTTCGTCGCGTTCACCGGCCCGACGCCGACCGCGGTCAACGTGCGGCGCGCGACGAACCAACCGATCTACGCCCTCGACGGCTCCGGCCCGAACGGCGCCGAGGTCGCGTGGCTCGATTCGGGCGGCGGCGCAACGGTGCTCACCGCGGGAATCCCGGGCTCCGTCTCGGGTATCGACCTGATCGACAACCCGCGCATCTACGGCGCGCCCACGCCCGGCGCAGTCACCTACCGCTGGCAGCACGCCGGCTCGCCGGACGGCCTGCCGCGTCGCGGGAACGGTTGGTTCACGATCGAACTCGACTCGGACGCCCCCGGAACGACGGGCGCACTCATCGCGAGTCCGTCCCCGGGCGACATGGACTTCATGGGCGTTCGCGTGCTGCTCGATCCGACTGCGCTGATCCCCGTAGCGTTCGTCCCCGGTGCGGGAACGATCTCGCTGCCGGTGTCGAACAACGTCCCGATCGGCCTCGCGCTGTGCTTCCAGACGTTCCACCCGGACGCGGGATCGCCGACGATCGCGGCCTCCGACGGCATTCGAATCACCGTCATGCCGTAGCGCGTGCCGAACACCTGAGCACCGGAGCGTGTTCCGGCACGCCTCCCCATGCGGAGTCCCGGCTCGACCGTGGCTTCGCTCCGACCGTGCCGATACGCTCTGCTGCCCATGGACGGCATCCTGGTCTATCAGCATATTCGCGCGCTGCTCGAAGACGGCGCGCTCGCGAGCTGCAATCCCGCAATCGCGCCGGCGCAGGTGCAGCCCGCGAGCCTCGACCTGCGGATCGCCACGCGTGGCTACCGAGTGCGCAGCGGCTTCCTGCCGGAGAACGCAACCGTCGCGGACCGACTCGAGGAGTCGACGCTCTACACGTTCGACGTGACCGACGGCCACGTTCTCGAGAAGGGGCACTGCTACGTGTTCCCGCTGCTCGAGCACGTCGAGAAGCCGTTGCCCTACACGATTCGCGCGAATCCGAAGTCGTCGACCGGACGCCTCGACTTGTTCACGCGTTTGCTCGCGGACCACTGCGGTCGGTTCGAGCAGGCCCCGCCGGAATACACCGGCCCCCTCTATCTCGAGGTCGTCCCCCGCTCCTTCCCGGTGCGACTGCAGACCGGCACGAGCCTGTCGCAGATCCGTTTCGCGGCCGGCAACGCGATGCTCACCGACGACGAGCTGCGCGCCGAGTACGAACGCGAGCCGCTGCTGTTCCGAGACGACGGCTCGCCGATCCCGGTCGACGAGGCGAAGATCGACGACGGGCTCTGCATGGGCGTCGCCCTGAAGCGGGACAAGGACGTCACGGGTGCCGTCGGCTACCAGGCCCGCAAGTACAGCGCGGTGCTCGACATGTCGGAAACCGACGCGCACGACTGGTTCGAGTTCTTCGACGCGATCGAAGAGCCGAAGCGCGGCCGGATGATCGTCGAGCCCGAGGAGTTCTACATCTTCGCGAGCAAGGAACGCATCCGCGTGCCACGCCACCTCGCGGCCGAGATGACCGCGTACGACGTCGGCATCGGCGAACTCCGCACCAACTACGCCGGTTTTTTCGACAACGGATTCGGCGGCAGCACGGGCACCCGCGCCGTGCTCGAGGTCCGCCCCCACGACGTCCCGTTCCTCGTCGAGGACGGCCAGGTCTTCTTCAAGCTGCAGTTCTTCCGCACGCTCGAAGATCCCGACGTCGCGTACGGCGACGCCCGCCTCGAAAGCCACTACCAAGGACAGGGTCTGCGGCTGAGTAAGCACTTCAGAGCAACGCCGTAGCGTTGCTCTGCAGAAGACGCGTCGTGCGACGCCGTAGCGTTCCTCGGTACTAAAGCCGGATCACCGCCGTGAACGGCACCTCGAACGTCAGCGTGAACTGATCCAACAACAGCCACTGAAACCCGAGGTCGAAGCCCTGCAGCGGATGGACCGGCGGCACTTGGAACAGTGCTTCCTGCGGATCTCCGAGCCACACGCTGAACACGTCCCGATTCAGCAGGCCCGTCAGCGGGATGAACGGGGACTGTTGCGGGAACACGATCATGCAACCCGCGACGCCCGGCTGACGTCCCGGCTGCGGCCAACCGACCGCCGTCGAGACGAAGAACGTCCCCGTGATGTCGTCCTGCCGCCACACGGACGCATACGATTCCGGCGGGATGATCCACGGCAGCTCGATCGCCGGCGTCGAGATCAGGCTGCGCATCAGATCGCTGCCGCCCGGGTCGAGCGCGCAGATCCCATCGAGGTCGTCGGAGCCCGTCAGCTTGGCCTTCTCGCTGATCGGCGTCCCGGACGTGTTGCGGTAGGTCTTCGGCATCGGCGCCGGGCCGTCCGTGCAGCCGAGCGGCAGCCAGAGGATCTCGTCGCGCGCCGGAGTCTTCGTCGAGAACAGCAGTTCGCAACGCACCAGGTCGACCGCGATCGCGTCGACTTCCTCCAGTGCAGAGAGCCCGAGCTCGGCATAGGTCAGGAACGGCGCCGGCGTCGACCAGGTCTCGCTACCCGGATCCCAGATCGTGCCGAAGATCGTCCCGCCCGTCTTGGTCGTGCCGCCCCACCACGGATCCGGCACGAGCAGCTTCGTCGCTTCCGTGACCGAGAAGAACGCGACCGGAGTCGAAAGCTCGGGAGGCAGCAGCGGGATCAGGGACGGCGCCTCGCGATACAGCGCCGCGATGTAGAGATCGTGCGCGTCGATCTCGGGTTCGAGCACCGGATCGGGGCCAGCAGCCGGAGACGTCGGCACGATGTCCATCTCGGTCGCGTCCTGCGCGAGAAACGTCTCGCCGAGCATGTTCGCCGGGATGAGATCCGAGTCCTCGAAGATGTGGAAGAAGAGGTCGCCGCCGGCCTTGTGGACGTCCATCGCTTCTTCACGGATCACGCTGCCCGCCTCGCCGTCAGAATCCCGCGTCACGGAGAAGGTCAAACCACCCCAGTGTCCGGGCGGCACGACCTCGACGCCGTCCCCGTCACTGAGGATCCAGTCGATCCCGATCGAAAACGCGTCGATGTCCGGCGGACTCGCGATGAACTGCAGGATCGCCGCCGTGCTGTAGTCGACCATCCCGCTCGCCGGGGGCGGCGCCGGGTACTCCGTCGGCTTCCCGCCCGCGCTCGGCGCCGGACCGTCGTCGTAGTAGCCGATGCGCTTGACGAGCACCTTGCTCGCGTCCCCCGCGAAGCTCGTCGTCGACGGGTCGACGGACAGGCCGTGCGGCACGGAGACGAGCGTGCTTTTCGAGTGTTTCTCCGGCCCCTGCGCGGACACCGAGGCGGCGACGGTCAAGGCCAGTGCCGCGACGCGAATCGGTTGGTGGTTCGTGATCATCGTTCTGTGCGCGTTGCACGCACCCTGTGGTGGAAGAAGCGGTCAGCGGGGGGAAACGGCCAACCGTAGATTCTGCAGGAAAACCCGTATCTCGTGTGATTGTTCGGCGGTCAGGGCTCCGTCGGGGAAAAACAACAGCGCCTGCTCGATCACGAACGGGTTCGTTGGATCCTCCGCTGCCACCGCCAGGAAGGCCTCGAAGATCTTCGACCCGTCATTCGCGACGATCGCGCGCATGAGCTCCATCTCGAGGCGCGGACTCGCCGACTGGAACTTCGCTTTGGCGAGCGCAGCCTTGTGGCCCAGCGCCTGGCCGTAGTGATCGAGCGCCGACTTCGCGGTGATCGCAGCCTGCGCCCGCCGCTGGTCCCGGTCTCGCTCCGAATCGAAGTACTCGTCGATCGCGCGCGCGCGGAGCACACGGGCGATCGCGAGTGGGCGCTTCCACTGCTCACCCATCCGGCCGGCTGTGGGGATCCGCTCCGCCCACTCGAGCGCGGCATCGAACTCCCCGAGTTCGCGCAGCAGCTTGGCCTTCTCGAACATCGTGTTCCAGAGCCACGGCCGAACAACGTGCGCGCGCTCGAGCATCTCGTCGGCTTCCTCGAGACGACCGAGTTTCAGGTACGCGACCGCGAGGTTCTGCATCGCACCGTGCCGACCCGGGGCGAGCTCCAGCGCGTCGAGCGTCGGCTCGATCGCCTTCTCGTACTGCTTCAGCGAGAGACAGGCCGCGCCGATCGCATGCCGCGTCCGCGCCGTCTTCCGTCGGTAGACGCCCTCGAGACGAAACGCCTCCTCGTAGAGTCGCCGCCACTGCTTCGTGCCGAGGTAACCGATCAGGCGCAGATCGTCGGCTACGGGCCACCCCTCGATCTCGTCGAGCCACGCAACCGCTTGCGCGAAGCCGCGCCGCATTCGGAAGTTGTGGAACGCCCCGATCAAGCGGTCTTCACGCGTCTCGAACTCCGGCATCTCACCGAGATCGAGAACCTCGGCACCGTAGCCCGCCCCGTCGGCGACAGATGCGTATCGCTCGACGAGCGCGCGCGTGTATGCCGACGGTGCACGGTCGCGCACCTCCGCGATGTCACGGGCTGCTCCTCGATGATCCCCCATATCTTGATGCACGGCCGCGCGCATGAGCCGCGTGGCGTGATCCTCGGGGTCGAGCTCGAGCACGCTTCCCAACAGCGCGAGCTGCTCGTCGCGCTCCGCACGCGGTAGCTCGCTGCGCTTGTCCGGATAGCTCTCGATCGCGATCAGCGCGGGGACTCGGGCGCGAAGACGCAGGTGTTCGAATCGACGGCCGGCGTCGAGGTACGCCCAGATCGGCCAAGTGATCAGGGCCGCGAGGAGCATCAAGGCCACGACCAATCGGCTCGGCTTGCGTCGCAGACTGCGCACGAAGCGACCGATCGGCCCGAGCGGCCGCACTCCCACCGGCAGATGCGCGAGGAACGCCTCGAGGTCCTCGCACATCGTCGCGGCGTTCTCGTACCGCCCGGACGGATCGCGCTCCATCGCATGCTCGACGATGGCCTGCATGTCGCGCGGCAGCCCGCCATGGACCTTCTCGAGACGCTGCGGATCCTCCGTCTGCACGCGCATGAGCACGCGCACCGGCTCGTCGTCGAACGGCGGCCGGAGTCCGAGCAAGTGGTACAGCGTCGCCCCGAGGCTGTAGACGTCCGAGCGCGGATCCGGCTCGTGGCGCCCTGCCGCCTGCTCCGGCGCCATGTACCACGGCGTGCCGATCGAGGTCCCGGTCGCGGTCAACGCGCCGTCGTCGTGCCGCGCGGCGATGCCGAAGTCCGCCAGCACCGCACGTCCCGAAGTCGTGATGAGGACATTCGACGGCTTGACGTCGCGGTGGATGATCCCGGCCTCGTGCGCAGCTGCCAGCGCGCTACCGACGTCGGCGCACCAGCGGACGCACTGGCGGAAAAAACTCGCCTCCAGCTCGGCAGCCGGCAGCCGCTCCTGCAACCAATCGATGCCGCCGAACTTCGCCGCGGTCGCGAGGTGCAGCGTTTCGCGAGCCCACTCGATGACCGTCGCCAGCGAAGCCCCGGGGACCCACGCCATGACGAGGTACAGCAGCCCGTCCTCGTTGCGACCACGGTCGTACACCGGCACGACGTTGTCGTGCGCAACCGCGGCGAGCGACTCGGCCTCGCGCAGGAAACGCTGCTCGGCGTTGGCGCCGGCGAACAGGTCGTGGCGCAGGATCTTGACCGCGACTTCGCGCTGGAGCTCGGTGTCCCTCGACCGGTAGACCGCCCCCATCGCACCTGCGCCGATGCGCTCCACTAGCTGGTATCGACCGTCGAGCGTCGCGCCTACGAAACGGTCGGTGCGCGCCGTGTCCGCGTGCATCGCCGGCAGCATGTCGACCATGCCGAGCGCATCCCGCAACTCGGACACGAGGTGTGGGTGCGCTCGGCAGATCGCCTCGGGATCGATCGTTTGGCCCGCATCGCGCTGCTCGAGAGCCTCGGCGACGTATTCGGCCAGCAGTTCTTCTTCGTCGGGCGTCATCTCATCCCAGCGTCGGTGGATGGATGCCGCGGCGCTTGAGCTTCACGACGAGCTTGGCCTGCGCTTGGTTGAACGCCTTGCGTGCCGCGTCCGCGGTTGGGTACCCGAGCTTCTGCGCGACGTCGGCATACTGCTCCTGTTCGACCAGCCGCAACTCGAGCAGCGTGCGCTCTCGCATTTGGAACGTATCGAGCACTTCTCGGAACGCCGTGAGCTGTTCCGAGATCGCCGCCGCGATCGACGGCGTCGGGTCATCCACGGGACCGCCGGACTCGGCCGAGGTAGGCGGCGCGACCTGGCGGCGCGCGTCGCGACGACCAGCCTCGTGATGCCGCAGCGCGTCCACGAGACGGTGCTTGACGAGCGTCGTGAGGTAGCGCGCGAACGACTCCTCGTCCTCGACCTCGAAGTCGTCGAGACTCTGCATGACGCCCGTGAAGACCTCTTGCACGATGTCCCCCGTGCTGAACAGCGGCAGGATCCACTTGTGCTGTTTGCGGAAGTCACGCTCCAGCTCGCGGTGCACCATCTGCTGCACCTGCGGATAGAACCGGCGGATCAGCTCGGCTTGTGCGTCGCGATCCCCGGCGATCGCCAGGGCCTGGAGCCGCTTGAGGTCCATGGGAGTCGATATCATCGTGGGTCGGGGCAGCGGCAGCAATCCGCGCTCACCCGCGTTCAGCGGAAACCCGCGGCGCGACCGGAGGAGAATTCGGAGGATTTCTCGACGCTCGGCTCGCTCCTCGCGATACCACCGAGTTCCAGCCCCCACTCCTCGTGTCCAAGCACCGCGCCACCAACCGAGTCGTCCGCGCCATCGCGATCAGCGTCGGCATTCGATCGCTCGTGCTCCAGGAGCGCCGGCTGGGCCCATGGCTCCAGGTGCTGACAATCGCAGCGGCGTCCGTCGCGGTCTGGGCCGCCTCGAAGGAGTTCCTGCCGGCGCCCAACGCACACGTGTTCGTCGCCGTGCTGCTGGGCGTGATCGGCGGCATCGTCGCATGGGTCGTGCTGCCGTGGAACGGCCGGGTCCGCATCGACCTCGACTCGGACACGTGCGAGATCCACTGGCGCTTCTTCGCGATTCCGATCTCCCGACGCCGCGTGCCCATCGCCGGCCGCACGCTGGATCGAGGGCACGGCGTGCTGACCTACGACGCCGTGGTCACTTCCGACGAAACCGACGCCGCCGCTGGATGCGCGTTGAGCCTGATCCTGGGGCCGCTCGCTTGGTTCCTCTCGTCGCCGAAGAAGCGCGAGAAGGTCAAGATGCGAGAACGGCACGAGGGCCTCGTGCTGCGCGACGCGGACGGGACGACCGAGCTGCTGCTCGCGATCGACGACATCGGCAGCCTCGACGAAGCGCTGCCCGTGTTGCGACAGGTTGTCCGCTGAAGTCAGCGCAGCTCGAGGCGCCGGTCCGCGTAGTCGAAGGCGGGCCACGGATCTCGGCCGTCGACCTCGACGCCGTCGATCGTGATCGACACTCCCTGCCACGCGAACCAGCCCGAGACGAGCACCACGGTCACCGCGAAAGCCCACGCCACGCGCGCCCCCGCAACGGTGCGGGACACCGCGCATCCGAGGAGCACGGAGAACGCCGGCACGCACAGCGCGCCCTGCCGCGCGTACCCGAAGAACGCAACCGTCACGACGGTGGTGCTCGCGATCCACAGCAGCCACGGCATTGCGACGGCGCGCTGCCGCGCCGCAGCCACCCCACCCCAGACGGCGAGCCCGAGAATCAGGAGGCGCCACGCCACGCCCCACGCGCCGTCGGGGACGGCCAGATCGACCCGCCGCCGCACGCCGCTCCAACCGATCGGCAGCGCCGATGCCCCGAGGCCGTGACTCACTCCCGACCAGAAACGCCACAGCTTGCGACCCGCGAGCGAGAGGAATGAGGCCGGGTCGCTGAGCATCCAGGCGAAACCATGACCGTACCCGTGCACGACGAGGTCGACGTGCGGTGGGAACTCGAACCGCAGTTGCGAGAAGCCCTGACTCGCCGCGACGAACGCGGGAGAGAAGTTCTCGACCCCACCGGGGAACGGCGCCGGCCGAGCGAACAGATCGACACCGAAGCCACCGTCCGCGCTCGCGTGGTTCGCGAGCGCGAAGTTGAGCGGGCCGTAGAGCGCGACGAACGGATGGCCCGGCAACGGCTCCGGCTGCCTTCCAAAGGCTTCGCCGAGCACTCGAAGGTCATCTGTCGTGACACTCGAACCACCGCGATGTCGCACCGTGGACTCGACGATCTGATACGACGTGCCCCGCACGAAACCCGGCAGCGCCTCGATGGCGGCGCGCGCCGCGTCATCCCAAGGCAGGGACGATCGCGCCGGCACGGGGGACGACGACTCGGTGTTGAACCGGTCGATCGTCGACCAGGCGTGAACGTGCCATGGCAGCAGGACGAGGAGAGATGCCGCGAACCCACAGGCCAGGTCGCGTCCGACTCGCGCACCGGCCCCACGCCGGCCGAGAACACCCCACGCCGCGCACAGAGCGGCGAACAGCGCATGCTCGACCCGAAGCAAGACAGCCACTCCCTGCAACGCTCCGAACGCCGCGGCCCGCCAAGCGCACGGACGGGAGCGAAGGGGCTCGAGGAACAGGAGTCCCACGAGGACGACGAAGAGGTAGGGCACCTCGTTGTTCATCGATGCCGACATCGCCGCGAGAGCTGCCGACGACGCCGTAAGGAGCCCCGCCGTGATCGCGACTCGTTCGCTGCCGGCTCGCACGACGAGATACACGAGCGGCGCGAGGCTCGCACCCAGCACGAGCAAGAGCCACCGGATAGAGTCACCGAACCAGTACGCGAGGTAGCCCATCCCGGGCGGGCGGAGCGGAAGGCCGAGCTCGAACCGCGCCTGCAGCGGGAGGTCGGGATCCGCGTCGACACGGCGCAGCGACTCGGCATACGCGCGCCACACGGGCGCATCGCCCTTGTAGAGCGGCGAGTAGGCGACCTCCGCGTCCGGCAGGCCGGCGCGGAGGCTCGCGTGCACCAGCAGTCCGAGCGCGAACAGCAGAGCTGCTCGCGCGAGCGGTGCGCGCGCGTTCGCGATCAATTCGCGAAGAGGATAACCGTTCCGTTCGATCCGACGATCGTGCCGCCAGACGATTCGACGACCTGCGCGTAGAGCAGGGTTCCGGTCAGAGTCGGATCCGTCGAACCGGGAGCGCTCGTCGAGAACTGGCCCGAGCCGTCCAGCATGAACGGCAGCGAGAACAGCACCGACCCGACCTCCAGATCGAGGCCCGGGAGGCCCGACGACGTCGGGCCCGGCGTGAGGCTCAGCAGCATCGCTGCCGGCGCGTTCGGCGTGCCCTGCACGTCGAACTGCGTCGAACCCGTCGCCGGAATCTGCGCGGGAGTCGCGGTGAACTGCATCGTCGGCGGCGGCAGCGCCTGGAACGAGAAGACGCGCACGTCATCGATGTTCCAACCGCCGAACACGAGACCGCCGTCCGAGATCAGACGCCACTCGATCTGACCCGACGAGTTGTCGAGCTGTGGCACCGGAATGTTCATCTGGACCCAGCCGTCGTCGATCGTGTTGCCGTTCAGCTGGTTCTGCCAGAGCACCGAACCCGTCTGGCTGTGGCGCACCTGCGCCTGGTCGTAGATCGCCTCCTCGACCGTCAGCCACCGCTGGAACTGCAGCGTGACGCCGGTCTGGCCGACCGCGTTGATCACCGGGCTGCGCAGCCAGTTGTGGACGTTGTTGCGGTAGGTCCCGTTCCAGCCGGGCAGACCGAGGTCGTTGGCCCAGCAGGTCGAGCCACCGAACGGGGAATCCGGGTCCCCGCCGTCACCGTCCGGGTTGCCCCGCTGCCAGTCGTCCTGTGTTTGGACCTGGGCGTGCGTCCAGCCGAGCTCCGGTCCCTCGAAGTCGTCGAAGAACAGTTCGACCTCGTTGCCGACCGAGTAGGAGAACTCACCGCTCTCCGGCAGTCGAAGCGCGAGACCGGTCGAGTGCGTCGCCTCGATGTGATACGTCACCGTCGCCGGCGAGAGCTTGCCGGGTAGGAGCGCGATGTAGTCACCAGCGGACGCCGGGTCCGGAACCATCGCGCGCGTCTGCGTGCCCGAACCATCGTCGAAGACGAGGTCCATGGCCGTGAACGAACCCTGCAGGAGCGTACCCGCGACGTTGACCACGCGCGGCTTGAGCTGCTCGGTCGTGCTCGCGAGCGCAGCGTGCGTGATCGAGCCGACCTGCAGTTCCGGGAACGGCAGGTTGCGGATCTGCGCCGGACCGGACAGCTCGGCGTAGTGCGGCACGCCGTTGTTGAGGTTGCCGTCGTCGTCGTCGACGAGGAACACCTCGAGAACCGCGTCGGGTTGGTTCGTCGCATCGCCGACGACCGAGCCAAGCACGATGAGTTCGGCGATCGCGGCTCCCTGGCCCGCGCCCTGCGAGGCGATGAGCGCTTCGCGAACCTGCCAGGCCCAACCCATCCAAACCTGCCCCTGTGTGTGGACGCCCGCGGACGCCGGCACCGGGTAGGTCAGCGTGTTGAGCGCCGTGCGGATCGGGTTTCCGTTCGCGAAGCCTTCCCCGATCAGGGGGTTGTCGGAGCGGTAGCAGGAGCAGATGTCGCCCCAGCCTTCGGACAGGCCGTCGGTCTGCGAGATGCCGCCGTAGCGATCGTCGAGGCCGTGGCCCCACTCGTGGTAGATCACCGACTTGAACGCCGTGTTCGCACACGACGTGCCGCCTTGCGTGCCCGACGTGTAGAAGTTGATGTCGTTGTTGCCGGTGTAGAACGCGTTGCAGCTCGAGTTGATGTTCGTGAACACGGTGATGTTCGACGCCGTGTTCATCTGCGCGCTGTTGCCGAGGACGCCACGCGCCCAGCGGTTGACATCGTCCACGTAGTAGAAGCAGTTGCTCTGCGCGACGGGCAGCTGCGTGCTGTTGCCCAGCTGCAGCGTGACGGGTGCGCCACCGGGCGTCGCCGTCGTGCTCGCCGACAAGTTCGCTGTCGACTGATCGAAGATGCCGCCGCGGACGTGTTCGCTCCGATTGGCACCGTAGTTGACGGTGACCGTGACCGGATTGGTCGTCGGGTGCGGGATCGTGAAGTTGCCGTTGACGTCGGTGAACGCGGACTGGCCACCGGCGACCGAAACGAGCACGCCCTGGATCGGGGTATTGCTCGCGCTCGCGAGACCGTTGTTGTTCAGGTTCACCCACGCCATGACGGTGCCGGTGACCGCGTTGCCCTTCGCCTTCGGGGCGACGCGACGAACGGAGCGTGCGAGATCCATGCGCGCATGCGCGGCATCGACGTCTTCGCCGACCACGTGGTCGTGGCCGAACTCACAGCGATAGATCTCGGAGCGATACTGCAGCACCTGACCCGTGAGCGCGTCGATGTAGGCCTTGCCGTAGATCGTCTGCGCCGGACGCGCATCGATCCCGACTTCCCACGCGAGCCGCACGGCGGTCTCGGTCTTGGCTTCGGTGTCGGCCCAAATCACGACGCGGTTGGTCGTGGCCTCGGCTCCGGGAACGGCTTCGACGTGGTCGTAGGCGATGATCTGCGCCTGGCCCTCGGCGACCGTCGGCTGCTCGGCCAGGTTCGCAGGGATGCGGACCGCGCGCGAGCCGAACATCGATACGACGCCGTTCGCGTGGACGCGCACGTCCGCACGACCGCTGATCACGTCGAGTCCGCGGAACTTCTGGTCGTAGACGAACACGTAGGTCAGATTGACACGCTGACCGATGACTTCGACGAACTGGGAGTCGCCCGTGCCGAGCAGGTCGGCTTGCGTCGTCAGCACGTTGTCGGCACGGCGCCGTGCATCCGCCAGATCGACGGTCGGACCGTCATCCAGCCGAAGACCCGGACCGTAGATCGCGCTCGGCGTCGACGTCGCCTTGTTCCAGCGAACGTGCCATTCGCCCGCGTGCTGCTGCTGGAACGAGAGCCAGGCTCGAACTGGCGAGTGGGTACGTTCGGCTTCTTCTTGAGCGACGCCGAACGACGACAGGATCGCGAATCCCGCCGCGAGGAACGAGTGTCTCATCTGAGTTTGCTTTCCGGGGCAGGCTCGGCCCCGTGGGACAGGACCAAACCAGGAAACCGAGCGCTGAGTGCGACAGCGACCGGAGAGAGAGGACGATCGAGGCGGGAGGAGCGGGCAGGGAACCTGGCCACGGATCGCGTCGGCTATGCTAGTGGATGGCGCGTACGAAGTTTCCCCTCATCCAGAACGTGGACGGGGATTCTTGGCAACGTTTCGACGCGGATTGGCCCGTGCTGTCGCAGAAACGTCACGGCACGTCGAGGCGAATGTATCCGTCCGGTACGTCCGACTCGACCCACCGAAACGCACCGCGAAGGGCCTCCAAAAACAGTGGCCCGAGCTCTGCGTGCGGCACTCGATCCGGCGCCTCCAAGAACTCGACCGCGCTTCGACTGATCCAGACGACGCGTCCGGCATCCAGTCGACTGCGCACGACGAGCGGCAAGAGCGGCGCCACGCCACGCCCACCCGCGAGATCTTCGTTGTGCGACGCGAGGAACAGGTCGAGGTAGTCCCCATCGAGCTGCCCGGCCTGCACCGGCCGATACTCGCCGAACTCGACGAAGAGCATCTCGAAGTCGTCGCGGGTCGCGACGATCAAGAACGGCTCGGCGCGCCCCGACGCCTGACGCAGAGCCTCGGCGCGCTGCCGCTGCGGCGCCACGTCGTGCTCGGCGATCTGCACGTGCGCGAGCATCGCGGCCACCAACGCGGCCGCGACGCCGCTCCACGCCCCAAGCGTACGCACGGTCGCGTACGAGAGCGGCCACGCGAGCGGCAGCAGGTAGGCGCCGCGCTCGTCGAAGCCCTCGACCGCATCGAACCCGGCGAGGATCAGGAACGCGAACACGAAGTACACCGCGATCCCGAATCCTGTCGCCAGAGTCATCGCGCGTCCATCGGCCTGAAACCAGCGCGCGATCCAGAGCACGGAAATCGGCATCAGCGGGAACGCGAACTCGTGCCACGCGACGCGCCCGACGACTTCGGGATGCCGCACCGCGACGCTGGCGAACTCGATCAGGATCGCGAAGTTGCCACCGGCGACCGTCGTGTGGCCTAGCCAGACGCCCAGGCGACTCGCGACGTACGTCCCCACCGCGGCGGTGACGACGACGATCGCCGCCTGCGCGCGCCACCGTTCCCCGCGCTCGCGGATCCCGACGACGCCGATCGGAACGAGTAGCGCGACGAGCAACACCCCGGTCGAATGCGCGGCGTACGCCAGGGCGCAGGCGAGCCCCAGGGCGAACGACCACCACCATCGAGGCGCGGTCGCCCATCGCGCGCTCAGCCAACAGGCCAGCCCCGCGAACGCCAAGAACGGGCCGTGCCGCTCGACGACGGTCGCGTAGAACGCGACGCCCGGCGCGCACCCGGCCGCGAGCGTCGCCGCGAGGGCCGCGCCGCGACCGAGCCCCAGGCGCCGACTGGCCGCATGCATGAACACGAGCCCCAGCGCGGTGCCGAGCACGCTGAACCAACGCACGGATTCGTGCAGGGTAAGCCCGAGCTTCGCTCCGAGCTGCGCACACTCGTTCGCGATCGGCAAGTAGAGGAGGTGCACCGCGCTTCGCGTGTCGCCCTCGTGCAATCGACGGAGGTCGTTCCACGCGTCGATGCCATACATCGTGTCCTGCGCGTAGAGCGCATAGACCGCGACGGCGGCGACGAACACCAGCAGCGAGTCGAGGCGGCCGGGCCGATCGCCGGCCATGTCAGAAGCCTACTTGTTCCTCGCCGGCGATCCGCTGTTTGCGCGCCGGGTCGACCGGCGCCGGCGCGTCCGGGCTGTCCGCTCCGTCCGCAAAGCCGTCGACTTCCTCGAGCGCGACAGCCATCCGCGTCGACACGCCGCGCTTCTGCATCGTGATGCCGTACAGCATCTCGCACGCAGCCATCGTGCGCTTGTGGTGAGTCACGATGCAGAACTGGCTGTCGCCGACGAAGTCGTCGAGCACGCGGATGAATCGCTCGACGTTGGTGTCGTCGAGCGCCGCGTCGACCTCGTCGAGGATGCAGAACGGCGACGGCTTGACCTTGAAGACCGCGAACAGGATCGCGAGCGCGGTGAGACTCCGCTCGCCGCCGGACAGCAGCGCGATCGACTGCAGCTCCTTGCCCGGTGGCTTCGCGACGATCTCGATGCCGGAGTCGAGGCTGTCCTCACCCTCGGCGAGATACATGTCGGCGCGCCCGCCCTGGAACAACTTGCGGAAGATGGTCCGGAAGTTCTCGCGCGCTTCGTGAAACGTCCGCTCGAACAGCGTGCGCGACTCGGCCTCCATCTGGCGCAGGGCCTCGATCAGCGACTTGCGGGACTCGTTGAGGTCCTGCACGTCCTGCTCGAGCTGCTCGTAATTGCCCTCTTCCTGTTCGAGCTCCTCGACCGCATCCAAGTTGACGGCACCGAGACGGTCCATCTGGGACTGCAGGACTTTCTCCTGCTTGCGCGATTCGCCGACGTCGAACTCCTCGTCGAGCCATAGGCGCGACAGCTCGCGCTCGGGCTCGGTCAGGTTCGGCGGGAGCGGCGGGCCGATGAGCACCTCGACGTAGTCCGGCGCGGGCGGGCCGAAGATGTCACGGACCTCGAGGCCCCGGCCGTCGACGAGTCCGAGACAACGGTCGAGCTCGACGCCGGTGTCCTCGCGCAAGCGCTCTTCCAGCCGCGCGAACTTGTGCTCGACGTCCGCGAGGGCGAGTCGGCGCTCCCCGATCGACGTGCGCGCGTCGTCACGAGAACGCTCGGTCGCGCGGTGGCGATCCTGTAGGTCCGCTTTCTGTTGACGCGCGTCGTCGAGCCCGCCGCGCGCATCTTCGCTCGCGGTCTCGAGCACGACGATCTCCTCGCCGGCCGACGAAATCTCGCGATCGACGTCGTCGATCTTGGTGCGCGCGTCTTCGACGCCTTCGACCGCGCGTGCGCGGCGCTCGTCGAGGTCGACGGCGGCGCGGTCGAGATCGCGCAAGGCTTGCTCGAGCGTGCCGAGACGGTGCGCGAGCGAGTCGCGTTCCGAGCGCATCGCCGCGTGCTTGACGCGTAACTCCTGCTCCGCCGCGCCGAGTTCGGTCGCCTTGGACTGTGCGGCCTCCAGCTCGGATCCGACTTCCGCCTCGGCGCGCTCCGCGGCACGCTCGGCGCGTTCGATCATCATCCCGCCGAGGATCAGGTCACTGAGGTTCGTGAGCGCCTCGAGGTGCGAACGCACGGCTTCCGCGTGCTCGAGCGAAAACGTCTGGTGTTGCCGATCGAGATCGGCGACGCGCCCTTCGAGGTGTCCGATCTCCGACCGCAGGTGCTGTTCGCGCTCGCGCAGCCCGGCGCGTTCGGTGCCGAGCTCGCGAACGCGATCCCGCAACGCGGAGGCACGCTCGGTGCCGAGCTCGAGTTCGGCGCGGAGTGCGGAGAGGTCCCGATCGATCAGGTCGAGCTTCTCGTGCAGCGTCTGGATCTCGGCTCGACGCACGACGAGGCCGCCCTGGCCCTCGCCACCGCCACCCTCGATCCGCGGACCGCACAGGAGGCCGCCGTCGCGCGTGACGTAGCAGAGGTCGGCGCGGTCGGCGCGCGCTTCGGCGAGCGTCTCCACGACGTAGACACCTCGCAGCAACCACCGCGTCAGCGAACGCGCCGAGTCGGCGCAGGTCACGAGATCGACGAGCGGCGTGCTGTCGTTCGGCGCGGCGAGCGCGCTCCCGACGAGACCGAGATCGTCGTGGAACTCCTCTTCGACGAGGAGCATCGCGCGCCCCTTCTGTTCGTTGGCGAGCGTCTCCAGCATCGCGTCCGCGTGGGCGCGCGTGTCGACGACGAGCGCCTGCACGTACGAACCGAGCGCGGCTTCGAGCGCCTTGCTGTCCTCGAGCGCGACTTCGAGCAGGTCGAGCAGCCGTCCTCGCAGCCCTTCGGGCTGCTGCTCGAGCAGAAACCGCGGCCCCTGGTCGAGACCCTCGAAGTGCTGCTCCATGCCTTCGAGGACGTCGATGCGACTCCGTACGGACACGTGGTCTTCGCGGGTCGCGGACTCGCGCCGCGCGAACTCGGCGACTTCTCGGTCCGCACCTTCGAGCTCGACCAATCCGGCCTGCTCACGCTCTTGCACCGCCGCGATCTCACCCTCGAGGCGCGCGACCTCGCCCCGCTTGTCGTCGATCTCGGCGCGCTGGGTGACGCGATCGAGATCGAGGTCGGCGAGCCGCTCGTCGAGTCGGCTGGCGGCCGAACTCGCGTTCCGCTTCTGCACTTCCTGATCGTGCGTCGCGTTGCGATTCCGAGTGCGCGCGTGCAGCCATTCGAGCAATCCCTCGCGGGCGCGCTCTCGCGACTGCTGCAGCTCGCCCACGCGCGCGTTCGCGTCGCGCGTCTCCTCGTGGCGCTGCTCGCACTCCTTGTGAACGTCGATGACGCCCTGCTCGAGCTCGACGAGTTCCGCGCGCGCGCGGCCCAGCTCGTCGCGGCGCTCGTTGCGCTGCTCCTCGAGTTCGGCGACCCGTTCGGCACAGCCGTCGGCGTCGATCTGCAGCTCCTCGGCCCGGCGCTCGGCCGACTCCCGCCGACTCTGCAGCTGCTCGCGCTTGCTCTTCGCCTCGCGCAACCGCTCCTGCGCGGCCTCAGCCAGCGTCTCGGCCTGGGCGATCAGATGCTCCTGCGCCTCGATCTGCTCGGCCGACTCGTCGTAGACGCGCTCGGCTTCGATCAGGCGCTGCTCGAGCTCCTCGATCTGCCCGCGCAACGCGTGCGCGCCGTCGCGATGGCCTCGACCGTCGATGACCGCGAGCGCGGCCTTGATGTCCCGCAGCGCACCGCGCAGCTCGCGGTAGCGCCGCGCACGGCCGGCCTGGATCCGCAGGCTGCGGATCCGCCGCGCGCGCTCTTCGAGCAGGTCCTGCACGCGCGCGAGGTTCTGCTCGGTGCGGTCGAGCTTGCGAAGCGACTCGCGCTTCTGCAGCTTGAACTTCGAGATGCCCGCCGCCTCTTCGAAGATCGCGCGCCGGCTCTCCGGATTGGCGGAGAGGACCGCGTCGATGCGGCCCTGCTCCATGACGGAATACGCGCCGACGCCGAGGCCGGTGTCGAGCAGCAGGTCGCGCACGTCCTTGAGCCGGACCGGCGCGCCGTCGATCAGGTAGTCCGACTCCTTGTCCCGCGTCAGACGTCGCCCGATGCGCACTTCCGAGCGCTCGCCGAGCAGCCCGTTGTCGTCCTCGAGATGCACGGTCACCTCGGCCACGGGCATCGCGTCCCGTCCCTCGGCGCCCTTGAAGATGACGTCGGTCATCTCCGCGCCGCGGAGGCTCTTCGCGCGCTGGTCGCCGAGCACCCACTTCAGCGCGTCGACGACGTTGGACTTGCCGCAGCCGTTCGGGCCGACGATCCCGGTCAGGTCCGACTTGAAGTCGAACTCGGTACGGTCGGCGAACGACTTGAAACCGCGAACTTCGAGACGTTTGAGGCGCATCTAGGACGTTCCGAAGAACCGATCGTCAGACCAGAACGACTCACTGCGCAGCGGCGGTTCGCCGGTGCATGTCGCGACCTTGTGCTGCGCCGCTTCCGCGTAGCGCAGCGCCGCGAGCGAGTAGCCGCGATCGATGAGTTCGTGCTGCACGAGCGACGCGAGCCGCGTCGTCTCCAGCACCTCGTCCTGGCGCTCTCGGCGCACGCGCGCCACGAGCCGCGTCGCGAGATCGAGCGAGGCTTCGCGCGTGACGATGCCCGCGGCACTCAGCGCGAGATGGATCGAGCGCGCCAGCTTCGTCGCACGAAGCCACTCGCGTCGACCGTCACGCTTGCTCACCAGAAACTCTGCCTGTCTCTTCACGCAGCCCCCTCGCCCTGTGGCTGTTGTTGGATCCGCTCTCGAGCATCGGTTTCAGCTCCTCGAGGAACTGGGTCACGTCCTTGAACTCGCGATAGACCGACGCGAACCGCACGTACGCGACCTGGTCGACGCTCGGCAGTTCTTGGATCACGAGTTCGCCGATCACCTTGCTCGGCACCTCCTTGTCGAACGCCTCCATGCACTGCCGCTCGACGCGGTCGACGATCCGTTCGAGCTGGTCGGCTGAGACCGGCCGCTTCTCCACCGCGCGGAGCAGCCCATTGAGGATCTTCTGCCGGTCGAATTCGACGCGTTCGCCGCTCTTCTTCACGACGCGCAGCGGGGCGCCTTCGACCCGCTCATACGTGGTGTAGCGACGCGAGCACTCCCGGCAGACCCGCCGGCGGCGGATCGCGAAACCGTCCGCGCTGGCGCGCGAATCGATCACCCGGTCGTTGTCACTCTTGCAGTACGGACAGCGCATGTCATCGGCCCGGACGCTGACCCGTCGCGGACCGCCGTTCTCGGCCTGACACCCAGGCCTGGAGGCGCGTGGAAGTTACTCCTACAAGACGTTGTGTGTCAAAGGGTTTCGAGGCCTCGGACCGGCCCCGGCGCGGGTCATTTGCCGAGGCAGAAGCGGCCGAAGATGCGGTCGAGCAGATCCTCCGGGCTCGAGCGTCCGTGGACCGCATCGAGCGCCGCGAGCGCGTCCTGGACGTCGCACGCGACCACCTCGGGCGGCTCACCCGCTTCGCCCGCCGCGATCGCGCGCTCGAGGGCTTCCGCCGACGAAGCAACGGACTCGGCGATCCGCGCGGCGCCCCCACACGGTCCTCCGCCCACCGATCGCAGCAGGTACTCGCGCAGCTCCGCCACCCCGCGACCGTCGACGCAGCTGACTCGGAACGCGGTCGCATCGTCCGGCAGACCCTCCGGCAGCGGCTCGGACGGCACGAGATCGCGCTTCGTCACGACGACGCCGAGCACCGGCAGCGCGGTCGACGGGACCTGCGGATGGGTGCCGTCGACGACGAGAAGGGCCGCGGCCGCGCGACCGGCGAGGCGATCCCGGAGATCGAGCGCCGCGCGATCCACCGCACCGGGGTCCACGAGGTCCCCGGGCGAATCCAGCAAGGTGATGCCGTCGCTGCCGACCTCGACCGCGAGCACGTCCCGAGTCGTCCCGGCCCGATCCGCGACCAGGATCTCGTCGCGGCCGGCGAGCGCGTTGCACAGCGACGACTTGCCCGCATTGGCCGCACCGAGCACCAGAACGTCACCGACCAGCCGAGCGCGCGGCACCGAGACCGAGAGCGCTTCGAGCGCCGCGCGTGCCCGCGCGAGTCCTGCCAGCCACACGGCGTCATCGACTTCGCCCGTGTCGCCGGCCTCGAAGTCGAGCCCGGCCTCCACCATCGCGAGCGCGTCCTGCACCTCGGCGCGGCAGCGATCCACGGACGCGCCGATGCCGCCGCTCAACACGTCGAGCGCGAAGCGCCGCTGTTCGTCGGACGCCGCGTGGATCAGGTCGCCGACGGCCTCCGCCGACGCGAGGTCGAGGCGCCCGTTCTCGAACGCACGCCGCGTGAACTCTCCGGGCGTGGCGTCGCGCGCCGGGCCACGCAGGCGGTCCTGCACGCGCGCGAGTAGCAGCGGGCTGCCGGGTAGGTGCAGTTCGACGACGTCCTCGCCGGTGAACGAGCGCGGGCCGGGCATACCGAGCACTAGCACGTCGACGGGGAAGCCGAACAGCGCGAGGCTGCACTCCCATGCGCCGCGCTCCCGCGGCACCCCCGCGTCGAGCAACGCATTCACCGCGGGGAACGTATCCGGCCCGGACAGCCGCAGGATGCCGCGCTCGGCCGCGCCCGGCGGGGACGCCACCGCGAAGATCGTGTCGCCGATCATGCCGCGGCCCAGCGTAGCGTCGGCGCGCGCGACGCGCGCCTTCGGCTCAGATCTGTGGCGCCCCGAACGCCGCAGCCTCCGGGTTCATCGGACCGAGCACCCGCTTGACGATGCGCTGTTCGACGAGCGCGAAGAGGCTCGAGGTGATCATGTAGACCATGAGGCCCGACGCGTAGTTGTAGAGCATCACGCCGAACATCAGCGGCATGAAGCGCATGATCTTCATCATCTGGCGCTGCTGCGGATCGGTCGGCAGCGGCGTGCCGGACTGCAGCCACCACCAGAGACCGACCATCAACAGCGGCAGCAGGTTGAAGTACGGCACCACGTCACCGAACCCGAGATAGAACAGCTGGTCCGGCTGGCTCAGGTCGTCGAGCCAACCGAAGAACGGCTCCTGCCGCAGGTCGTAGCTCGTGCGCAGCGCCGTGAACAAGCCGATGAAGATCGGGATCGTGATGAACATCGGCAGGCACCCACCGATCGGCGGGAACAGCTTGTGCTCCCGCTGGAACTCCATCATCGCCTGGCGCAGCTGCACCTTGTCGTTCGCGTACTGCTTCTGGATGGCTTCGAGCTTCGGCTTGAACTTCGCCGCCTTCGCCCCGTAGGCACGCATCGACTTCTGCATCCGGAAGTTCACCGGAACGAGCGCACCACGCACGAAGATCGTGAGGATCATGATCGCGATCCCCCAGTTGCCGACGAAGTCGTAGAGCGACCCGAGCGCCCACAGCAGGAAACGCGCGATCGACTGCGTGCCCGGGATCGAGCAGCACGGCGGCTCGAGGTCGTGGAAGATGATCGGGACGAAGCGCTCGTACTCGTCGCGGTCGGCGTAGACCCGCTCCGACTTCGGGCCGAGGTAGTAGCGGAACTTCAGCCGCGATTCGGAACCCGCCTGCGGGACCCGCATGCGCAGGCCGAACTCACACACCGGCAGCGAATACGCGGGAGTGTCCGCCTGCTCGAGCGTCGGGTAGGGACGCATCTGCGCGGTCCAGAGCCCCTCGCTGGCGGCGTCCCCATCGGGATAGAGCAAAGCCGAGAAGAATCGGTTCGTGCTGCCAGCGAACTTGATGCGCGCGCCGCCGGACGCCAGCCCGACGACGGGCGGGGCCGCTTCGAGCGGGTTCCCGTCCGCCACCGCGGCCTGGAACACGTCCCCGTCCTCGGTGCCGATGACCTCGCCGACGCACTTCGCGAAGTTGATGCCGATCGTGTATTCCGAGCGAGGCGAGCGAACCGCGAGACCGGTCAAGCGCAGCAGGACTTCGCTGCCCGCCTTCGGGTGCTCTCCACTCGCGCGGAGCGCGAACTCGACGCCCAGGTCGCGCCGGCTCCCCTCGTACGAGAACACCTTCTCCAGGGTGAGGCCCGCGCCACAATCGAGTTCGAAGCGGATCCGGTCGGTCGTGTCTTCGGCGACCTCCCACAGCGCGGTGCGGAGATCGGCGTCGAGCACGCGTTGGTCGGGGTACCACTCCTCGAGGTACATCCATGACCAGTAGCTCGCAGACGGCAGCGCGGGGTTCACCCAGAGGATGTCGCTGAGCAGGTACTCATCGCGACTCCCATCCTCGTTCGCGACTTCCGCCAGGTGATCGGTCAAGTTGATGTGCTTGACCGTCGCGCCGTAGCGACTGAACAGCACCCGGAAGCCGTGATCGCTCGACTCGCCGAACACCTTCGACACTTCGGTCGAAGGCGTGGCTGCGTTCTGCGCGTGCGCGCCAAAGAGGCACAGCGCCAACGCGGCGACCTGCAGGATCGTCACCCGAATCATCGAATCTCGAATTGGTCAGAGGGGCCGGACTCGCTCAGCGGCCTTGGGCCAGCCGATCCGCGAGGTAGTCGGGCAGCTCCGGGATGGCCCGGATCTTCGCCGCCGTCGCTTGATGGTCGTAGTCGAGGCGGTGGAAGCGCACCGCGTCTCCGTCGTAGGTCGCGAAGCAAGAGCGAGTGTCGCCGTCGCGCGGCTGACCGACTGAACCGACGTTGATGATCGCGCGGTTGGAGCCGGGTTCGTAGACGTTGTCCACTTCGGTCGGGGAGCGGTAGAACGCGCCCTCTTGGTAGACGCCCGGCACGTGGCTGTGTCCGACGAAGCAGAGGCGGGCGTCCTGGAACAGGTCGAAGCAGCCCTTCATCTTCGCCTCGTCGGCGGAGTCCTTGGGCACGAGGTACTCCTTGACCGGATCACGGGGAGATCCGTGCGCGAGGAGGAAGTCGTCCTCGCGGTGGGTCTCCTTCATCGAGTCGAGGAAGTTCCAGAACGCGGCGTTCTCTTCGCGCGGGCAATCCCGACGGTTGAGCTGATCCCGAGTCCAGTCGATGGCCTGGCGGGCCTTCGGGTTGAAGTCCGACGCATAGAACATGCAGCCCTGCTCGTGGTTGCCGAGCAACGAGAACTCGCAGATGTCGATCACCTTGAGCAAGGTCTCGCGCGGCTCCGGGCCGTAGCCGATCACGTCGCCGAGGCAGATGATGCGATCCACGCCGAGACGCTCGATCTCTTCGAGCACGACACCGAGCGCTTCGGTGTTGCTGTGGAGGTCGGAAATGAACGCGATCATGTCTGTGGTGCGCACCGGCTCGCTTGGCTCCGCCGGGCACGGAAAGGTAGCGGCGAGGGTTGCGCGAAGAAAGGCCGGTCCGCACTGTTTGGCCCGCTGTTCGCCCGAAATCCAGCCGATTCCGCGCCGTGACCGAAGACCGCGATGCCCCGAACGAGACCGCAGACCCGATCTGGGTCCTGACGGGCCCGACCGCGGCCGGCAAGACCCGACTCGCGCTCGCGCTCGCGGAGCGGGAGCGGTGCGAGATCGTGTCCATGGATTCGATGGCGGTCTACCGACGGATGAACATCGGCACGGCCAAGCCGAGCGCCGAGGAAATCGCACGGATCCCCCACCACCTGATCGACGTCGCCGATCCCGACGAAGACTTCGACACACATCGCTTCTGCACGCATGCGGAAGCGGCGATCGAGGACATCCGCACGCGCGGCCGTCGTCCGCTGTTCGTCGGCGGCACGCCGCTCTACCTGATGGCGTTCTTCAAGGGGATGATCGAGGGCCCGGCGGCGGACGAAGCGTTTCGCTCCGAGCTCGCGGCGCGCGAAGACGCGGATCCCGGGCGCCTGCATCGCGAGCTCCGCGAACGGGACCCCGACGCCGCCGATCGGATCCACCGCAACGACCTGCGACGCACGGTCCGTGCACTCGAAGTGCTCCACCTGACCGGCCGCACGATTTCGGAGCAGCAGACCACGTTCGAGTCGGAGAGCTGGCGCGTGCCGTGCCGGATCGTCGCGCTGTCGCGATCGCGCGAGGAGCTGCACGAGCGCGTCAAAGCGCGCACGATCGCGATGCTCCGCGACGGCCTGGTCGACGAGGTGCGCGCAATCCGAGACGACTGTGGCTTCTCGAAGACCGCCGGCGCGGCGATCGGATATCGCGAGTGCCTCGACTTCCTGCGCGGTCGCTACAAGGACGAAGAGGAGCTGCGCAACCGCATTCGCCGCTCGACGCACAAGCTGGTCCGCCGCCAGACGACCTGGCTACGCCACCTCACGGACGACGTGCACTGGGTGCCGGCGGACGCGGAGCTCGAAGCGCTCGAAGGCGCGCTGCGTTGTTGACACAACCTGGCGATCCCCGAAGATCCGCTGTGTCCTGAGCACCCGGGCTCCCCTACGTCGGCCCCGGCGAACCCCCTGGGATCACTATGAGATCGCTTTCTCTCGCATTCCTCGCCCTCCTCGCGCTGCTGGGCGCACCCGCCGAACTGCACGCGCAGGATACGCCGCGGCCCACGGAGGCCGCAGCCGAGGAAAGCCGGGCGCCGGGCTGGCTCGACAAGGGTGGCCCGCTCGACGAGACGTTCGGCGTGCTCTTGGGCTGGGCGTCCTACATCCCGTTCTTCGACCTCACGATGTCGGCGCCGCCCGACTACCCGTGGAAGGACGCGAACGGCGCCGAGATCACGAAGGAGTCGCACGAGGCCGTTCAGAAGATCTACGGCAAGATCCTCGCGGGCGAAGCGCCGAACCCGCATCCGTTCCCGTGGAAAGACGGCGACGGCAACGCGGTCGATCTGACGCCCCAGGGCAAGGCGGTCGTCACGGCGCTGCCGTTCGTCGTGGTCTGGCTGATCATCGCGGCGGTCACGTTCACGCTGATGATGCGGTTCGTGAACTTCCGCATGTTCGGCCACGCGATCCAGGTCGTCCGCGGCAAGTACGACAACCCCGACGACCACGGGGAGGTCACCCACTTCCAAGCGCTGTCGTCCGCGCTGTCCGCGACGGTCGGCCTCGGCAACATCGCCGGCGTGGCCATCGCGGTCTCGCTCGGCGGACCGGGCGCGACCGTCTGGATGATCGCCGCCGGGTTGCTCGGCATGACGCTGAAGTTCACCGAGTGCACGCTCGGTCAGCGCTACCGGGAGATCGACTCCGAAGGTCGCGTGTCCGGTGGCCCGATGCGCTACCTGCAGAAGGGACTCGCCGCGCAGGGCCACGGCGCACTCGGCGGCGTGCTCGCGATCATGTTCGCGGTGTTCTGCATCGGTGGCTCGCTCGCCGGCGGCAACTCGTTCCAGGTCGCGCAGGCGCTGACGATCCTCAAGTCGGACAGCGAGTTCTTCACCAACAACTCGTGGGTGTTCGGACTCGTGATGGCGATCTTCGTCGCGGTCGTGATCATCGGCGGCATCCGGCGCATCGCGGTCACGGCTTCGAAGATCGTGCCGCTGATGTGCGTGATCTACGTGTTCGGGTGCCTCTTGGTGCTGATCGCGAACGTCGCCGAGATCCCCGGCGCGTTCGGAGCGATGTTCTCCGGCGCGTTCTCGGGCGAAGCCGTCTACGGCGGCGCGATCGGCTCGTTGATCATGGGCTTCCAGCGCGCTGCGTTCTCGAACGAAGCCGGCGTCGGCTCGGCCTCGATCGCGCACTCGGCTGCGAAGACCGAGTACCCGGTCCGCGAAGGCATCGTCGCGCTGCTCGAACCGTTCATCGACACCGTCGTGGTCTGCACCATGACCGCGCTGGTGATCGTCATCACCGGCGTCTACAACGCGCCGGAAGCCGCCGAGATGGTCGCGGGCAAGGAAGGTGCCGCGCTGACGCAGCACGCGTTCTCCACGGTGAGCTTCATGGCCGGCTGGTTCCCGGCGGTGCTGCTGATCGCGGTGATCCTCTTTGCGTTCTCGACGATGATCTCGTGGTCGTACTACGGCGAACGCTGCTGGACTCGCCTCTTCGGCGACGGCTCGTCGATGTCCTACAAGATCCTGTTCTTGGTCTTCGTGTTCCTCGGCTCGATCGTCAGCGCGGAAAACGTGCTCGAGTTCGGGGACCTGATGATCTTGATCATGGCCTTCCCGAACATCGTCGGCCTCTACTTCCTCGGCGGCGAGGTCAAGGCCGAACTCGCCGCGTACCAGGGCAAGCTCGAGTCCGGCGAGATGAAGCGGTACGACTGAACGCGTGGATGACACGGGCCGCGTAGACGACGACCGGCAGTTCGTCGAACGAGCGCGCGCACTCGGCTGCGCGCTCGAGCAGGACGCGGCGACGCGTCTGCTCGCGTACCTCGACGCGATGCTCGACGAGAACACGCGCGTCAACCTCACTGCCGTCCGCGATCGCGATGCCGCGATCGTCCGGCACGCCCTCGACAGCATCGCCCTCGGCACGGTCGTGGTCGACCCGACGCGCAGTCTCGACCTCGGCACCGGCAACGGCTTTCCCGGGGTCGCGATCGCCTGCCTACACCCGTCCGCGCACGTTACACTCCTCGATCGCACCCAGAAGAAGGTGCGTGCGATTCAGCGCTGCCTCGACCGTAGCGGCTTCGACGCGGAACGCGTGCAGGCCAAGGCGCTCGACGCCGCACAGCTTCCGGCACACGACGGGAGCGGCGCGTTCTCGCTGATCACGGCACGGGCCGTCGCCGCACCGGACGCCTTGGCCAAACTCGCAACGCCTCTGCTCTCGAAAGCTGGCCGACTCGCACTCTGGCTAGCCGAGGGCACGCCGGCGCCGGATCGGCTGCTCGATCTAGGTCTCGTGTCGAGAGTCGACTACGAACTGCCGCAGCCCGCCGCGCGCCAGCGCGCGATCGCGGTCTACGCGTCTCGCTAGCCGAGTCAGGAGTCCACGCGAGACGGCTTGCCGACGGCCGCATGGACCTTCGACAGCAGAGTCGCGCCGTCGAACGGCTTCTGCAGCACTGCGAAGAACGCCGCGGAGTCGAGTGATCCCCGGGCGTCGTAGCCGCTGCAGAGGATCGTGGGGACCCCGCTGCGAATCTGATCGAGCCGCGCCCGAGTCTCGTGGCCATCGATCCCGGGCATCGTCAGGTCGAGGAGCACGAGGTCGATGTCGTCCGAGCGCTCTCGGAACAGTTCGACGGCGACTTCTCCGCTTTCGGCCTCGAGCACCGTATGCCCCTCGCGCTCGAGCAGCAGGCGCGACGCGTGCCGGACGCTCGCTTCATCGTCGACGACGAGCACGGTCGCCGCACGCGGCCGCGGCCGCGCCGGCACATCCCGCGCCGCCTCGGTCTTCGGCAGCGTGGTCGCCGGGAACCAGGCCGTAACCGTCGTGCCCTCGCCTTCGACGGAGTGCAGCTGAATACCCCCGCCCGCAGCCTCGGCCACGCCGAGCACGCTCGCGAGCCCGAGGCCACGACCGTGCTGCTTGGTCGAGAAGAACGGGTCGAACACCTGCCGAACGTAGTCGGCGGAGATCCCGCAGCCCGTGTCCTCGACCTGCAGTCCGACGTACGTTCCGGGCCGCGTGAGATCGCCGCCCCCGACGAGTTGATCGAGGAACTCCTGGTTCGCGACGCACTCACGGGTGCTTACGCGCACGACTCCGCGCCGTCCCCGCATCGCCTCGGCCGAGTTCTTGACCAGGTTCAACACGACCTGCCGGAGCTGGGTCGTGTCGATCTCGATCGGCGGGGCGGACTCCGACGAGCCGAACTCGACGGGCACGTCCTTCCCCGCGACGAGCCGAACGAGGTCCGCCATGTCCTCGACCGTCGCGGACACGTCGACGACCTCTCGCTCGAGACTCCCGCGGCCGGCGTAGGCGAGCATCTGCTGACACAGTCCACGCGCCTGCTCACACGCACGCGCCATGTGCTGCAGAGTCGCCTTCCCCTCCGCGGTCCGCACTTCGTCGTCGAGCAGTTCGGTCCCGGCCAGCAGCGGCGTCAACAGGTTGTTGAAGTCGTGAGCGATGCCGCCCGCGAGCATGCCGAGACCCTCTCGGCGCTCCGCGAGACTGACGCGCTGCGCGAGTCGCTCGCGCTCGACCTCGGCGCGGCGGCGCTCCAGGATCATGCTGGACGAGAAGAGCGCACAGAACACAGCGAGCGCGGCGAATACGAGCATCAGGCCACCGCTGCCGTGCTGCGCCTCACGCGCGAACGGCCCGAGACCCGACTCGGTGCCCCACGCCGCGATCACGACGACGCACAGCGACAACCCCGAGGCACACATCGGTCCGATCCGAAGACCGGCCCAGACGACGAACGCGATCGGCAAGAACGCGAGCGCAACCGTGTCGTCCCCCAAGGCCCACGGGTCGATCCAACCGGAGGAAGCCACGACCACGCACGCGAGGACGATGACAACCCCCTCGGCCACGCGCGGCCACGGCAACCATTCACCGCGCGGCAAGCGCACGAGTGCGAGCAAGAACGCGCCGAACGCCATGACGCCGACCGCGTGCGAGTACGCGACGAGGTGCCAGGTCGGGAGGAAGAACCCCCAGTTGCCGTTGACAACCCCGTACATCAGCCCCCACAGCAACCCGCCGAGCACGGGTGCGATCACGACGCCACACGCCATGAACACGACCGCGTCGCGCTGCCGGAGGAACCCTCGACGGAAGCGGAAGACGCGCAGCAACAGCCAGGCCACGACCGCCGCTTCGACGGTGTGGATCACGGCAATGTAGGCACTGTCCTTCCACGCCACGCCGACGAACATCTCTTCGACGAACGCCCCGACCAACACGCCCGGCCAAACGGCGCGACCCAACACGACGAAGCACGCGATGGCGATCCCGATCGCGGGACTCAGCAAGAACTCGACAGCGCTCCACCCGATCGCGCGAAGCGCCAGGTGAGCGCTGGGCACCATCGCGATTGCCGCGACGTTGGCCGCGACCAAAGGCCAACGACCGGGGAGGACGGATTCGGGTCGAGGCGACACGATCAGGTCCTACGGTTCCGCGCGTAGGGGGGAGTCATAGCGACAGGAACCGGGCCCGGAGAGGAATGCGCAAGAATCCGATTGGGGCGGCCCGGACCTCACCCGTCACTTTCAGACGTCGACCACGGAATCGCAATCGACCGAGCCGGAAACGCCAGCATCGAATTGCCGAGAGACCTCAGGCGGACCGCAGCGCACGCTCGACCGCAGCGACATCCTCATTGCCGAGTTCGGACGCGAAGTGCTGCAATCGGTCGAGGATCTCGGCCGTGCCGAAGTATTCCTCCGCGCAACCCATGTGGACGAATCCCGAAGGATCGAAGCGACCATCCTCGTACCACACGAGCCGCACGCGCCACGAACCCTTCGAGATCGGCTCGCGGCAGCAACGACACTTCGCGCGGCCCGTCGGCGCGACCTGCGCCCCGTCGACGCGCGGGAGTCGGCGGTACTCGACGCCATTCCGGGCGGCGGCCTCGAGCGCGTCGCGCTCCCCCACGTCCTCCTCGGTCGACGCGAGCGCGTCCAGGAGCGGCTCGGGTCGCTTGAACGCCGCACACTGCAGGTGGAACCACAGCACCATCTCCGCGTCCTCGGCGAACGGGTTGGGCATGCGCTCGCCGAGACGCAGCTCGCCCTTCGCGATCGGCTTGCTGCAGCCACGACACTTGGCGCGACCGCTCGCGGCGGGTTCGATCGAGTGCGGCATGGTGTTGGTTCGGCGTCCGAGCGCCGTCAGCTTGTGCGTATCCAGTCCCTACCGCGGGGACCATTGTGCCACCACACTCGCCCGAGCGAAACGCCCGTCGAACGGGGCTCAACGCACACGAGCCCTGCGCGATCGGAATCGCGGCCAGGGCTCGCAGATCGAGCGCCGGAGCGCTCGGCGATTTCGGGGCACGGGGGGCCCGAATCGGATCAGCGGATGATGCTGCCGACGAAGGTCGTCGTGAACCGGCCGAGGTGACCCAGCGAGGTCATGTCCGTCGGGTAGTTCACGTAGGGGTCGCCGGCCGAGTAGTTCAGGAAGTGGCGACCGAACGACGACTGGATGCTCGCGAGGTCACGCGCGAAGGCGTTCGTCGTGCCGTCCATGCGACGACGGAGACCGGCGAAGTAGGTGCGGGTCTCGTATTCGCGAGCGAGCGAATCGACGTCCCGGACACCGAGGGAGGACTGTTCTTCGGTCAGGCCCGCGCCCTGCCCCTTCCAGGTGAAGCCCTGGCAGGCGGTCGTGGCGAGGAGCAGCGGAACCAAAAGGACGAGCTTGCGCATTTGCGAGGTCCGATGAGGGGTCAATGAGGGAATCACTCCGGCGGAGGGCGTCGGAGTTCGGAGAAAGCTAGCGGGCCCCAAACCCCGGTGCAACCGGCATTTCGGCTTTCACCACAAACCCAGACCCGGGGCAATCTTCTGGCGACCCGGCCGCACTCGGGCTAGGCTCCGCAGCGTGCGTTGGCCGAGCGGACTATGCTTGTTCGGAGGGGCCTTCGACCCCCCTCACGCGACCCATCGGCAGCTCGCGAGCCGAGTCCGCGCGCATCTCGGCGTCTCCGAGCTGCGGGTCCTCCCCGCCGGCGACCACCCGCACAAGCGCGGCGCCAGCCTGACCCCGGCCCCACACCGCCTGGCGATGTGCGAGATCGCATTCGCCGGACTGCCGCAGGTCCGCGTCGACGACCGCGAGATGCGTCGTGAAGGTCGGTGCTACTCGCTCGACACCATCCGCGAGTTTCGGAGCGAGATGGGCGCCGACGCGCGGCTGTTCTGGCTGATTGGATCCGACAACCTGCCGCTGCTACCGAGCTGGCACGACCACCACGCGCTGCTCGCCGAAGCGACGCTCGTCACGTATCCGCGGGCCGGACACCCGACGACGCCCTCGATTCTGGACGGACTCGATCTCACGGACGAAGAAAAGCGCTCGCTGCTCGTCCATTGCTTGGACATCCCCGGCGACGACGTGAACGCGACCGACATCAGGTCGCGGATTGTGCGCGGCGAGGACTGCGCGCACCTGCTCGGCATCGACGTGGCGCGCTATGTCGAGGAGCATGGGCTGTATCGATGAGCGAGTTCTGGATCACCGCCGGATGGAGCGCCGCCGCGATCTTCGCGGCGTGGGTCGTGCACACGCGCGCCATCGGCTGGATTCCCGAGGACGCGCCGAACGGTGGCCGCAAGCAGCACGCGCGGGTCACTCCGCTGATCGGCTTCATCCCCGCGATCGTGTGCTCGACCGTCTGCTGGATCTACGCGATGCCGTGGCTCGCCGCCGGCTGCGCGGTCGCGAGCCTGACCGGATTCGTCGACGACTCCCACAAGGAAGACGGCGACGGAATCGACTGGCGGTGGAAGGGGATCGGACTGGTCGCCGCCGCAGCGCTCGGCACGACACAGGTCGCCCTCGACTCCGACGCCTCGTTCTGGGCGTTGCTGGCGACGTTCGTCGCCGTTTTCGTCCTCAGCAACGCCGTCAACTTCGTCGACAACACGGACGGCGTGTCGACGACGGTCGGAACGCTGGGCCTACTGCTCGTAGGCGGCCCGGGTATCGCGCTCGCCGGCGCGTGGATCGCGTTCCTGCCGTTCAACTGGCCGCGCTCGAAGCTGTTTCTGGGCGATAGCGGCGCACTCGCCCTCGGGCTCGTGCTCGGCGGCCTGGTCATGCGCGATGCGTGCGTCGAGGGTTCCCTGAACTGGATCGCGATGTGCGCACCGGCGATCGTGCCGTGGGTCGACTTCGTCCAGGTCGTGATCGCGCGCGTCACGCTCGGCTACGCGCCCTGGGTCGCCGACCGACGCCACCTGACGCACATTGTGCAGAACGTGGGCGCGCCGTCGTGGAGCGTTGCGCCGGCGTTCGCGGCGATCACCGTGCTCACGTGGTGGGCACTGACGCCCGTCGCGTCGTGAGCGGCAGGGTCAGCGCGACCGACGCCACGACGAAGCCCCCCGAGGCGATCACGCACGCGCGGAAGCCGTCCACGCCCTCCCCGGCGTACTGGAACAGCAGCCCTGACAGCAGCGTGCCGATCAGGCGACCGGCCGCGTTGGCCATGTAGTAGAACCCTACGCGAGCCGCGACGTCGTCTTCGCGCGAGTACGCAAGTACCAGGTAGCTGTGCAGCGCGCTGTCCGTCGCAAACAAGAATCCGAACACGGCGAGGCCCAGGATCACGACAGTTGAGGGCTCCGCACCGACGAGAGCGAGAATGGCCCCGAGCGGCAGAAGCAACGCGAGCTTCCAGACGAGCAGGTTGCGCGCGAGGTTCTCGGAGCGCCCAACGGCGAACTTCGGGGCCGCCGCCTGCACGAAGCCGTAGCCGATCACCCACGCCGCGAGGAACGCCCCCACCTGCGCATGATCCCAATCGAGATCCGCGACGAGGAACACCGGCAACGCCACGACGAACCAAACGTCGCGTGACCCGAACAAGAAGAGCCGCGCGCCCGCGAGCCAGTTGAGCCGAGGCTCGTCGGACCAGAGCGAGAGCTTCGGCTTGGCCTTCGACTTGCCGGTCGCACGACCGAGCGACAAGAGCGCGACCAGGAGCACGAGCCCGATCGCCGCGGCCATCCACCCACACGCCGCGCGGAACCCGACCGCCGATAGCAGCGCGCCGCCCAGGAAGAAGCCCACGCCCTTCAACGCGTTCTTCGAACCGGTCAAGACCGCGACCCACTTCAGCAGCCCCCTCGCGTCACCAGACGGCACGACGAGCTTGATGTAGCTCTTCGAGCTCATCTTGGTCAGGTCTTTCGCGATGCCGCTCAGCGCCTGGGCCGCCATGACGTACGGCACGGTCAACCAGGACTCGGTCACGACGGCGAGCATGCCGAGCGCGACGATCTGCAGCACGAGACCGAGCACGAGCGTCAACTTGAGCCCGGTCCGCGACGCGAGCCAGCCGCCGACCCAGTTCGTGACGATGCCGAAGAACTCGTAGAACAAGAACAGCGACGCAAGCGAGAGCGGGTCGAAACCGAGCCCGTGCAGGTGCAGCAGCACGAGCATGCGCAGCGCGCCGTCCGTCAGCGTGAACATCCAGTAGCACGCGGTGACGATCGCGTAGCTGCGCACGTCACGCATCGGTCACTCTCGAGCCCGGCACGACGTCGATGGTCCCGTCGTCGAAGCGCACCTGACACTTGTGGCCGCCGTCGTAGTCGACGGCGCGCAACAACAGCTCGGCGGGCCGGCCGAACGCCAGGCATCGCTCGCACTGCGGCGCGTCGACGCCACGCCACAGCCGGACGAACGGGTTGTCCTCCCATTCGCGACGGATCGAAGTTTGCTCCATGTGGCCCGGGCACACGACCGTGTCCTTCGGCAGCCCCATCAGCACGTCCATGACGGAGGTTCGGAGATCGTCGAAATTCGTATGCCCGACGCCCCGCGTGCCACCGACGCTGCCCTGGAAGAGCGTGTCCCCGGTGAAGACGTGCGTGTCGTTGACGACGAAGCCGAGCTGACCGAGCGTGTGCCCGGGTATGTGCAGCGCTCGCACGTGGAGGTCGCCGGACACGATCTCCTCGCCATCCTCGAGAGTCTGGTCGAGCGAACCGAACAGATCCCGCTCGCTCGCGTGCCCGCACACCGGACACCCGTAGGCGGCGCGATACTCGTCGTTGTGGACGACGTGGTCGATGTGGTGGTGCGTGCAGAGCACGTGGGTCACGGTGACCCTCAGCTCTTCGATCTGCCGGCAGATCGGCTCGAGCGGCCCGCCGGTGTCGACCACGACCGCTTGGCCGCCCGGGGCGTCGGCGACGAGCCACGTGTTCGACAGCCAGCCGTCGCTCATGCTCCGCGTGCAGATCATCGCGCGGATGATCGAGTGCGGACAAACGGGATTCCAGCCGGAATCTCCGTGCGTAAGATCCTTCACGTGACCCTCACGATCACTCCTGTAGCCGGCAACACCCAACGCCTCGATGGCGGGTCGATGTACGGCAATTGCCCTCGCGCGGTGTGGGAACGCTGGTCCCCGCCCGACGACCACGGCCGCATCGAGCTCGCCTGCCGTGCAATGCTCGTCGCGGACGGCGATCGGCGCGTCCTCTTCGAGACCGGAATCGGCGCGTTCTTCGAGCCGAAGATGCGCGAGCGGTTCGGCGTCGTCGAGCCCGAGCATGTCCTGCTCGACAACCTACGGTCGCACGGACTGACGCACGAAGACATCGACGTGGTCGTGCTGTCGCACCTGCACTTCGACCACGCCGGCGGCATGCTGACGCCGTGGCGTGAGGACGCGGGCTACGAACTCCTGTTTCCGAACGCGCGCTACGTCGTCGGAGACGAAGCATGGGCTCGCGCGTGCAATCCGCATCCTCGCGACCGCGCATCGTTCATCCCCGAGCTCCGCGAGCTGCTCGAAGCAAGCGGCCGACTCGAGCTCGTGAGCGGCGGTCAGAGCGATGCTCTCGGCGACCTCGTGCGATTCCATCGCAGCGACGGCCACACTCCGGGACTGCTCTGCGGCGAAGTCGCATCCGAACACGGCCCGCTCGTGTTCGCAGCGGACTTGATCCCCGGAGCGCCATGGATGCACGTGCCGATCACGATGGGCTACGACCGCTACCCCGAGCTCTTGATCGACGAGAAGCGCCGACTGTTGGAAGACCTGGAGTCGCGCCGAGGCTGCGTGTTCTTCACGCACGACCCGCAGGTCGCGATCGGCCGCGTTGCGCGCGACGACAAGGGCAAGTTCCGCGCGGAAGCCCTCGCCTAATCGGCGCGCACGACCACCGACGCGAACGAGTCGTCACGGCAGAGCTCCGCGTGTCGGGCGCGCACGTCGTCGACGGTGACCGACCGCATGCGTTCGACGGCCCCGAACGGCGCGAGCCCTTCGAGGGCCTCGTCGCCGTGCCCCATCGCGACCGGCTGCACGGACTCGAACGTGCGCACGTAGCGACCAAGCATCTTGCGACGCACGCGTTCGAGGTCGGACTCTTCAATCGTGCACGGCGCCTTCAGCGCGCCTCGGAGTGCGTCAACCGCTCGGTCTGGCTCATCGGACTCGCAGGCGAGGACCGCGAAGCCGAACGCGCGATCGCCCGTGTACGACGCGCTGAGGGAGTCGTCGACGAGCCCCTTGCGATGCAGCTCTTCGCGCACATCGCTCGCCGCGCCGAACACGTGATCCAACCAGATCCGTGTGACCAAGTCGCGCGTCACGCGTGCGGACACGTCCTCGACCAACGAACGCTCCTTGAAGCCGAGCAGCACCCGCGGCCGCGCGATCTCCATCGCGCGCTCGTGACTCGTCGCCTGCACGGGCCCGAGATCCTCGGGGCAACGACTCACCGGCGCTTCGCCCGCGCGTAGCGCGCACGCTTCCGCGAGCTCGAACACCGCGTCACTGTCGACCGGGCCGGCGACGGCGAGCGCCGCATTGCCGCACCGGTAGTAGGCGTCGTAGCACGCGGTCAGTTCCGCGACGTCGATGCCCTGGATGGACTCGACGGTGCCGCCGACCGGATTGCGGACCGGGTGCTCGCGGTAGAAGCAGCGCAGCAGGTCGAAGAATCCGCGGTACTCCGGCGAGTCCTCGTACATCCGCAGCTCCTGCGCGATGATCCCGCGCTCCTTCTCGACGTTCTCGTCGGTCAAGTGAGCGTTGGAAACGAGGTGCAGGAGATCCTGGAGGTTCTCCTCGAGGCTCGTCGTCGCGTTGAAGTAGTACGTCGTGCGACCGAACCCGGTCATCGCGTTGACCTGCGCTCCGCGCTGGCCGAATCGCTCGAACACGTGCAGCTCGTCGTCCTCGAACAGCTTGTGCTCGAGGTAGTGTGCGACGCCTTCTGGGCTCGAGTGCCGGGACCCGGCGACGTCGAAGCCGAGGTCGGTGCTGCCGTAACGAAACGTGATCATCGCCGACATCTCGCGGAAGCGATCGGTCGGCGCGACGCGGATCTTCAGGCCCTTGGACGTCTCGCCGAGCTGCACGCGCTCGCCGACGACCGGATCCTCGAGGTGTTCGAAACGATCGCTCATGATCCTTCTCCGTGCGCCGTCTCTCCGTGCGCCGTCTCTCGGGCCGTCGTGAGGACGTAGCTGTGGTCGAGCCAGATGCCGGCGCCACCGGCCACAGCGTGATCCTTGGTCGCGGCCGCACACAGCCGCGACACGTCCTCCGGCGACCGATCGTTCTGCTGCATCCACTGCTCGGTCGTGAAGCGCACGCGCTGGCCGATCGAGTCGTCGACGGTGCGCAGCGACGAGAGCATCATGGAGCGCGCGGTGTCGAGCTCGCGATCCTCGAACTCACCCCTCTGCAGCGCCGCGAGCTGATTCAAGATCTCCGTCTCCGCCGCCTCGATGGAATCGCGGTCGAGGCCGACCTGCACGAGCACGAAGTCCTTGTGCCGATCGAGCCCGGCGCTCGCGTAGTACGCGAGAGAGCGCTTCTCCCGCACTTCCTGGAAGAGACGCGAGTGCGCGCCGCCGCCGAACATGGACACGAAAAGATTCCGACCGACCCGTTCCTGGCCGTCGGTCTGCTTCGGCGCGCGAAACACCATCACCAGCTTGCTCTGCCGAAGGTCGGTCGTCTCGCGGGTGCGCGTCGCGTCCCGTTCGGGCACGACGACGGCCGGCGCCACCGGCTGCTCGTCACGCTCGGGAAGCTCCGCGAGGAACGCGGAGATCTTGGCCTCGAGCTCGGACTCGTCCGGCAGGTCCCCCATCGCGACGGCCCACATCGCGCCGTGCGTCAAGAAATCGCGGCGCGCAACCTCCGGGTCTGCGCGCCCGAGCTTCTCGACGGCCTCGAGGCCACCGTGCTCGGGGATCGCCATCGGCTCGCCCTCGCAGGCGCACGCGATCGCGCGCTCCATCGCGTAGCTGCCCTTGTCGTCGGCGAGCGTGCGGATCATGTTCAACGTCTGCGCTCGCTCGAGATCGAACACGTCGCTCGGGAACCCGTCCCCGTCGAGTCGCGGCCGCGCGAGCAGGTCCGCGAGCAGACCGAGCCCGTCCCCGAGCTGGTCCGGTCGATCGGGCAGACACCGCCCACTCACGGAATCGAGCGCGAAGCACAAGAGGTGGCTCTCGCCGACCTTGGACGACATCGGATGCACCGCGGCGCCGTAGAGGTCGTGCATCCGCCGCGCGAGCGCCGGACGGTTGTGATCCCGCTCGGTGCCCTGCAACAGCAAGCTCGGGAGCATCGAGCGTGCTGCCGCGCGCTCGTCGTGCGTTCTGCGCGCGTAGAGCGCGACGCGGAACGTCTTGAAACGCCGATCCGCCCGCCACAACACGGGGATCCCAGCGATGTGCGTCGTTCGAAACCCCGCAAAACCGTCCATGAAACGCAGTGTAGGCCCGACCATCGCCGATGCCATACGTGAAACGTTCCCGCGCGGTTCGCGTTCTCGTATAAACGGAATGATGATCGCAACGCTTCGCGCGAGTTTCGTCCTCGCGCTCGGACTCCCACTCTGCGCGCAGGACGCGAAACCGGCGCAGGACCCCGCGTTCGACGCGCTCGTGACCGCGGTTGACGCGGCACACCGCAAGGGCGACAAGACCGAGACCTTCGACCGGTTCACCGGCACGCTCTCGATCTCGCAACTCGGCCGCAACACCGACCGCATCGAAGTGCGCCTCGACGCGAAGTTCCTCGGCCCCGACCTGTTGAAGTACTCGGTGGACGAAACCGGCCGCCGCATCGAGCGGGGGCAGGACAAGAACAAGAAGGTCTGGGGCCGCGTCGGCGACAAGTCCTACTGGATCGCGGGCCGCGACTACTCCGACGAGCGCAAGGAGTTCCGGCGCCACATCCGACTCGCCCGACAGCTCGTCGAGTTCCTCGACCCCGGCAAGACGATGCGCAAGATGACCGACCGCTCCAAGGTCCAGCAGCGCAAGGACGTCAAGATCGGCCGCGTCAAGCGCGGCGACTGCGAGTATGTCCACGGCGTGCTCGACGACTTCCCGCTCTACGCGACCGCAGGCGGATCGAACAAGGTCAAGCTCGAACTCTGGCTCAAGGATGGTTTGCTCGACGCAATCCAGGCGACGTCCCTCGACGAGAAGGGCAAGCCCGCGGGAAACCCGGAATACGTGTTGCTCGACGACTACACGGACAAGGACGGCGTGCAGGTGCCGACGAGGCTGACGATCTACCGGGTGGATCCGGCGCCGCAGAAGAAGGCGCCGGTGGCGCGGATCGAGATCCTGTCGTTGGAGTTGAAGCCGGAGCTGGAGGCGAAGGACTTCGATCGGTTGGGACTCGCACAGAAGACGCCGCCGCCGAAGAAGCGCGGAGGTTAGCGCGCGAGTGGAAGGGCCGTCGGTTCGGCGAGGCACGGGCAAGGCCACCTGAGACGGAGGGCGGACGACAAAGTTGGCGAGCGGCCTGGACCCGCGAAGCCCCTCCGACCGTGGACACAACGCCAACGTCACCGTCCGCCCCACGTCTCAGGTGCCTTGCCCCGTCTCCCTGCCCTTGCACTCCCGCAAATCCCTCCCATTCCCCCCGAATCCCACTCGTGTCGGCATTGCCTCGCGTCCGATCTGTGGAATAAGCTGCGGCGAACCGAACCCTAGAAAGCCGCCACCAGACCCACGGAGCAATTTTGGCGAAAGAAGAAGCGATCACGCTGCAAGGCAAGGTCGTGGAGGCGCTGTCCGGCGCGCGCTTCAAGGTGCAAATGGACAACGGCCACACGATCCTGGCACACGTGTCCGGCAAGATGCGGAAGCACTTCATCCGGATCCTGCCCGGCGACACCGTCACGATCGAAGTGTCGCCCTACGACTTGACGCGCGGACGGATCACATACCGCAACTAGTGCCCCGCGTCCGAAGTCCGCATCATGAGTAACCGGCCATTCGACCCGCTCGCTGCGTTGCTGCTCCTCAACTTGTCCACTGACAAGCCGTGTCG
>JANQJF010000095.1 GCA_028281765.1 Planctomycetota bacterium
ATTCGAGAGTGCGCGAATTCGCCGCTTGGCGTGGGTGATGCTTCGCCTGGTACGAATCACGCGCTCTCGAACTTCATCCTTCGTGAATGATTCGGGCTAGGGTCTCTCGTTCTGAGCTTGAGCCAATCGTCGCAGACCGACTGAATCGGGTCTTCGTCAGAGCCAACGACGTGAATCTTGTCTCGCAGCGCAAACTCACGAAGCGCAGCGTCGACCTCACCAGCGTGCAGAAGTTCGTTGGCTTGGGTCATCCAGGCGCCCTCTCCCTGATGACGCCAGATGGTCTCGAGAGCGGCCGGTTCGATCCGCCGACAAAGTTCCGAGAAAGGAGTCGTTGCGTTGACAGGCCCTAGCTGACGGTCGTCACCTGAGAAGATGACTTTGGCACCGGATTTGTCAGCGTGGCGTAGGAGAGCGTCGAGGTCGGCAAGTGACGCCATGGCTGCCTCATCCACGACGATCACAGCCTTTTCCGGCAGGGTCATCGGTTTCAGACGCCATGTTCCCTTCTTGAATGCTGCGCGCACTAGCATCCGAGCGTGGTGCATGGCTCGAAACCGGCGGGTTGGAGCTAGCTTCAGAAGGAACCTCGCGAGCGTCATACTCTTGATGCCGGACCCGGACTCGAGTTCGCGAGCAGCGCGCCCCGTCGGAGCAAGACCTATCACCATTGAACCGTGCGACTCGAAGACCTCTCGAAGTGCCGAGAACGTGCGCGTCTTTCCTGTTCCGGCCTTGCCCGTCAGGATCTGATTGCCCGGACGTTGCGTGATGTGGATCAGGGCATCGAACTGGTCGCGTGACAGTGCGTGGCGTTTCGCGGCAGACCGAATCGACTCTGCACTCGGCGGCTTGACGCCTTGCTTGGGCTTCGAGGTCGCTCGGGCGAGAAACCCCTCCTCTAGCCGGAGGTTGTCCTCCGTCGTGTAGAGCGAATACCCAGCGCGCTTCCCTAGGCAATGCAGCCTCGGATCAGCTCCGATCCAGCGACTCGCTTCTTCCGATATCGCGCGAATGCCTGCCTCGCCAGCCTGGCAGCGGGCCGCAGCGATTCGTAGGACGTCAACTTCTCCGAAGACATGGCCGCGGGCGATGCACTCGGCAACCGCTTGCCGAACCGCGCGCTTGGCACCGGTCTTCTGAGAACGAATGACGTCAATGCCTCTTCGTTGGAACACGGCGCGAGCCTGCTGTTCGCCGAACCCGTAGCGAAGCGCGCGAGCACGCCATGAGAGGCGCAGATCGTGCGCATCGAACTCCGTTTTCCCGGGTCGCAGAGCGAGGGAGATCCTCTCGAGCGCCGCGCTACTCGTCAGGCGAAGCTCCTTTGCCCGCTTAAGGATGGCACGCCTTCTTTGCGAGAACTCGTCGCGAAGTGCAGTCGGGACATCTGCGAATCGATAGCTGTCGCCGTTTCGGATTATCCGCACACCCAGCTCTCGGTAGAGCCGCGCGCATTCGGCCCGATAGAGGGCGCCGAGAGCCATCTTTGCTCGGTAGAGATCGTGCGACCGAAGCGCTCTCCACTTGCCGTCTGGACAAAGGCCGCAGTTGAACACAACCACGTGCGTGTGGATGTTCGGATCTGGTCCCTGCGGTCCGCCTCTGGAATCCACGTGGAGGAAAGTGGCGGCCACGAGTTTCGCAGGCACTTGGTCGTTGCCACCTCGACCCACTCGACAGAAAGCGAACCTCTCCTCGGCGAGTTCGAGGGCACTTGCCACAGCAAGCTGGTGAATCGCAAGAACGACGGCGCGGGTGTCCTCGTCACCGCATCCGTAGAGGGCCGACGGATCCTTGTCGTGGGAGAACGTGAGGTCCCATGCAGCATCGCTCGAGTCACCGGCGTTTTGTCGAAGCTTGCTTCCGTCCGGAGCGAGCCCCTTCGCGAGTTGGCGAAACGGCGCAAGGGTGACCTTCTTCCCGTAGAGGTCGTGTGCTTCGGCTCCGCTGCCCATCCACTCCTGCGCTCCGATGGTTGATTCGCGGTAGTGGAAGTGCCCGTCCTCTGGGGAGAGATCGGGTTTGAAGTAGGCGCACAAACCGACGCCTGTCATCGCGCTGATGCTCAACATGCTTTGACCCAAGAAGGAGGCGGCGAGGAGAGCGAGAAAAAGCGCAGCACGCGAAGCCACGTGAACGAAGTGGCTGCACGACAAGACGCCCCGCGGAGCGGCGTGAGTTGCAGATGGCACGCTGCGCCGGGAACTCGGTGTCACCCCACCCGCCGCTCGTCGGCTCTCAGATCGAACGAGAGAATCGGAGCCGAAGAGAGAGACCGCCCCGCTCACTCTTCGACTCCAAAGAGAGGGCTGAAGGTCGAGTTCACCCAGTCCTTCAGCCGCTCCTTGTCCTTGATTGCCTGACCAAGGACCGCAAGGAACCCCTTGGCTATCTGGGACCGCAGTCGTTCGAGCGCGATCCCATGCTCGGCCTGGATGCGAGCAACCAGCTGCAGGTCGTCGGCCAGACCTTGGAGGTCTCCAGCTTCTTCAACTTCACGAGAAGCACTCGCGGTGAGACGCTCAGCGAGCAGGCGTCGAACAACTGTGGACAGTTTCGAGCGCTCCGCGCTTGCGAGAGCCTCGAGCTCCTGGCGGAGCTCCTGCGGCAAGCGCACGGCCACAGGGGGTGGCAATCGGGGCTCCGGACTCTTGGCTCTGGACGACACAGAGCGCTAGACTAGACCCAAGGGTCTAGTTCGTCAAGTGGGCCGCCGGATCTCCCCTAACTCATTTCATGCAAAGACATTCGAGGAAGGCTCGCCGTAGAAGGCGTCAACCAGTGCCGCTTCTTGGTCTCTGGGTTGGTCCAACGGATCTGAAACTGTCCGGCACCTTCACTGACCTTGTTGCAGTAGAGCTGGCCGAACCGCCCGGTCGCCTCGTGGATGACTCGAAGCCCCGCGCCGCGACAGCATGCTCGGAGCCGCTCGCAGAACGCTCGATTCACGTCGTAGGAGCCGAAGTGCCCCGTCGACGCAACTTCGTCGAGCTTCTGATCGAGAAACGCCTGAAGGACTGAACGGGGCGTGTGGTCCGGACCAAGATCACCGAGTCGCGCTCGCAGCATCCTCGTCTCGAGCTCCTCGAACTCGACGGCTAGAGCCTCTATCTGCTCCGAAGGCTCGATCCTTGCGGTCGGCCCCGATGCGGTCTTGGGGGACGCTGCGTCCTCGGTCAGCTCCGGAAGAGCCGAACTCGAAGGCACCGCCCCTCCCTCCGGTTCCACATCCCTAGATTGCTTCGACTTGAGCTCGGAAGTCAAGCTCGCGCGGTAGGCCCTCTCATTCTCCCCGTCACTAAGAACCGCATCGACGATGTACTCGGGCCACTGATACCTCTCTGCGACTTGAGCGTCGCTGGCATCGGGCACCTGGCCCCGGAACTGGGCAGCGTGGATGTCGAGGAGTTCAAACCAGCTGTCTAGCGATCCGGCGGGTCGATATTGGTCCCCTTCAGCTTTCATGAAACCGTCGGAGTCCAGTGCTCGGATCGCGTCGTGGCTGCGCTCGACTTGATCGAACTCTGCCTCGACTTCAGCGAGACTCCATTCCCTGTCCTCCACGAGGAAGCGATATGCGAAGGCATGAAACGCGGCGCTGCAACGCACATCCGACGGCGGATGCGGCGTCGCGATGATGAAGCTGTCCTGCTCCGGCGCGGCAGGCTTGCTCCCGGGCAGTGCCTGGTCGCTGGCCTTGTTCTCGGTGCTGTGCTTCTTGCTAGCCACGTCGTCTTCCTAGAGCCTGTCAGTCGCATGCGCTCTGGGCGACATGAGATCGTGCCGATCGTTCGCCGGACGCGCCAGAGGCGACCCTCCAAAGCCAACGGAAACGCCCCTGGCCAGCCGTCGTGACCTCCGCCGTTGACCGTCCTCAACCCTATCGGCGGGTCGATGCCCGAAGCACTCGCCGCGCGGCAGCCGGAAGGCGAAACGTGTTTCGCATCAGGCAAGCCATCGGAAAGTGCTGTATCCCCGAGCGGTCGCCGAGTCCGAGTTGCCCGGGATGAGGATGCATGCGCTTCGGAAGGAGAAACGGGAGCTGCTCGGTCGCTCTCGACCTGTCCACAGCCATCTCCCGGCACGGGCTCCGCTCGGCCCTTTCCGCCGGTAGAGCGCTATGGACAGCTCTTCGCTCCCTCCGCAGCTCCCGTTTCTCCTTCCTCCGCAGCACACCCGATGCACCAAAGGTGCAGTTCCATAACCGTCTACTCGCAGCCGAGTTGCGGGGCGTGGTCGAGAGCGGTTTACGGCGATCCCGGAAAGTAAACATCGGCGCGGTGAGAGGCCGGTTTCCGCGGCCGAACAACGTGTTCACTAGCGAAGGAGGCGTTTACGCGCACCAACGGAGCCGGTTGCACATCTGCGCGAATCGATCAAGAACGCTTGCAGCTACTAACCCAGCAGAGGCAAGACAATGACCAGCGCGAACCTTGAGAAGCGAGCCCAGTTGCTCGAAGAGGACGAACGGCAACTTCAGGCAGAACTCGAAGCGCACGATGCAAGAAAGCTAGAACTTCGCGGCCAACTGAAGCAGGTCCAGGCAGCCATACGCGCACTGCGCGGCAACGCTCGAGAAGAGGCGAAGGCGCTCGCGACCCGCGACGTCATCTCATTCGTTACCGACCAGCTAGTGGCTGCTGGTGGTCAGCTGTCAGTGGCTGAGCTCAAGACGAGGTTTCGAGACCACGCGAAGGCGGAGACAGGTTCGGCCAGAGGTAGCCACAAGCGAATCGAGAGCGCACTCGAAGATCCGGGATTTGAGATCGTCGGAGACGACGCGCGCGTCGTGCAAACGCAACCCGAGACGCTCCAGCCACGACTCGCGCCTAGATCGCGACCTTGAGAAGCGAACGCGTTTCGCGTTCACGTGCCCGAAACCCCGAACAACGGATCACAACTCGCCATGGGACGGCTGCGAGATGGACCATGACGCGCCCGCGATGACGCCGTTTGAGTTGGATCCAAAAGGTGTGCTACCCTGCGAGACAGGTGGTCTGTAGGGAGACTGCCAGTCGTCAGAGCGCGGAACCGCGATTTGGCGTCTGCATCCGCGCGACGAACAGTTCGGCAGCTGGATGCGGGAGTTCCGGGAAGTTGTGAATAGTCAGCCCGCGGCCGACGGCCGCTGTGCTTCAGCGCAAGCCACTCGCTTTCAACTCAACGCTCACGGATCGACTCAGGACGCTCAGACACGTGTTCATCTCTTTGCTTCGACGGCCTCCCTCGCGCACCAGCCGGGTGTATGCAGCGCCTGACGACATTCAACTGTGCACGAGCATCCAAAGGAGGAAACATGCAAGACGAAGAATTTGACTACGACGAGTACGACTTGAATTCGGGCTTCGCCGAGCTCGCTTTCGCGGTCGAATCGCTCAGGATGATCCAGAGAGAGCTTGGCCTGTCGTCCTTCGGTGTCGACGAACTGCTTCGCGAGGCAGAGGACGGCTACCTGCAAGGGCGAGGAGACGCCGCTGCCACATGCGCGGCGGAGTTCGACTTGGGTAACGGATCTCAATCCGCGCTTGCCGCTGCACTCGCGACGTTAGCTGGCGTGATGCGCGACCGAGTGCAACAGGCGACGCGACGAAACGCTCCGAAGAAGAAGCGAGCGGCTTGAACTCTCCGAAGGGCGGGCACGAGCCTCGAACCGGTGTTTTGCCAAGGGTCGAACATCGTGCTACTGTCGACCTTGAAGGAACGCAACACGCGTTCTTCGTCGTCAGAGCTAGAAACACAGCCTGACGTCGCCTCGAAGTGCCGCAACGTCACCCGGTAAACCTGGCTGCCACCAGGCTAAGGGAGCAGAGCTAACCGCCTGCAATGATGTTGGCTCGTAGCGCTGGATGCGTCGAGAGGCGCTCGTCCAGCACGAGAGAGGCTTGAGCGAGTAAAGCGTTCGGATTCGGTTCAGACCAAAAGGAGGTCATGTCGCGCTTTCGGGATCGGTTCCGAGGGCACGGCGCCCTCAATCTCGAACTTCATCGAACGTCAATCCGCTCATTCTATCTCATGGTCAACCCCGCGAATCGGAGGCGGGACGACCGAGAAAAGCCGCGCGGTGAGATTCTGTGCGGTCGTGGATGACGAAGATGGTGAGGCAGCAGAACGCGCCTCCTCTTGCTTGCCGAGCACGGGCATGGCTCCGTGCGTTTTGAGATCGTCCGCCGTGGCGATCGTCAAACGGAGCAAGTAAGCGGAATCGTGGCTGCCAAATCCTCTCACGGGGTCCGGGCCTTCCGTCGCAAGACGTGAAGGTTCGTTCAACGTGCGCCAGCGCCGGGAGCTCGGGTGTCGCGAGACAGACCGACCGGGGGTGACGACCTCGGGGACCGAAGGAAAGTCCTTCGGCCGTGAAAAGTTCAACGGTGAAAGGCCCGCAAGGGCTTGCTGGTAAGAAGCATGTGGAGACGGTGCCGAACAGCGAACGCACCAGCCCGGTCGGTACCGCAGGAGCTTCTGCATTCTGCCGCGGGAAATCCCGGAGCATCGACTCCGGGGAAAGTGATGCGGCGTCGGGAGACACCGCAACACGGGCTCGTGCCGCGGGGTGAAACCCCGCTAGCGACGTGACCCATGCTTCGACGTGACCCACTAATCGGGGAAGGACTCGAGTTGCCGGGGTGGTTCCCGGTGCCTGGCTGTCAACCAGGTGATTCAAACGCTCGAGTCTGGGAGCGGGCTGCAAGTAGAAGTCGGGCGGGAGCCCGAGCGGTGGCGAGACCGAAGGGTCTCGGAGGAGTCTTCGTGCGACTCTTTCCTGGCAAGGCAGTCAGGTCCCGTGTTCGCGCAGCTGGGTGGCACCAGCTGCAGATGCGACGACGAAAGCAGCGACGAGTACGAACGTCACTCGAGGTGACGGTTGCTTGGAAAGCACGGCTTGTGGCCGAAAGGGGTTGGGAAGAGCTCCGGGAGGAGCCGCCCCTTTCGGTGACAGGATGACGACGGACGCTGGAGGTTTATCTAGTGACTGTCGCAAGAGGTTGGGCGCAACCATCATGAATGGGGACGCCCTGCGGGCGTGCGATCTGGAATGTGGGTATGCGCGCCGCAACGTGGTTCAAAGGAGGTGATCAAGAAGGTCAAAGCGATGGTTGCTGGCCCGAAAGGTTCAGCGGCCCGGAGCGTGCCGATGAAACGCTCCACACTTGTTCGCTCGTGGTGAGCGAAGACGTGAACCGGGAAGTTGTAGGGAGAGTTGTGGCCTACCGATGCGAGGCGAAATCGGTCACTGGGTTTGTCCAGCAACTAGCGTGCTGCTACGTGCGCCATGGATACCACCACTACGTGGTCGGCGAGATCCCGCCGGAGAAGTCTCCGAGCGTCGTCGACGCCAAGATCGTCGAACGCTACGGAGTGGAAATCTCGAAGTTCGTGCGCGCGCGCCGCAAGCGAGCCGGACTCGCCAACGTTCAGTATCTCCGATTCCGGAGCTTCTTCGTGCTGTGCTCCACGGGCCCGAGGGGCGAGCACAAGTTCTTTTCCGAACACAGTCCCACCCAGATTCGAAACATCCGTGACCACCCGATCGCCTTCGGTGGTTACTCGATCGGCTACCACCGCGGTGTGGACCGGAGGTGGCACGTCTCCGTTCGGATTCATCCCGAGCGCTACCGTTCCATCAAAGCCTACTTGCTCGATCTCGCCACTCGGCGTTCAGCATCCCAGGTAGCGGCGGAACTGTCGAACCTACGGTTCGAGCCGTACGCGCCGGTTCGGCGACAGCTGATCGCCCTGCTGAGGGCCGTCAACCGCGAACGCAAGACAGCAGGATTGTCAGCCGTTCCGTTCGAGTGCTTGCGCCTGAGGCGAACGATTGTGCGGCCGTTTCAGTTGGAGGTGGAGTCAGGATCCGTCAGCGGCATGAGGAGTGCAGGATGAAGAGGATCCGCCTCTGCGGACGTTGCGGGAATCCGTGGGCACGGCACGTGCCACGTTGCCCTGGATGCGGGCTTCAGAGCCCGGCCCCTGCTCAGCTGCTTGTTGCGGCGTTCGTGGCAGTCGCACTTGTATATCTCTGGGGTGCGCCATGATCGTCGAGAGGCAATCGAAGAAGGTAGCCCCGAAGGCTCGGCGCAACCTTACGAGTCACAACTCCTGCACTCGGCCTTCGGCCTGGGAGAAGTACTTGCGACCCGAACCGACGACCACCGCGTCAAGCAGCTCGATGCCCATGAGTTCACCGGCTTCCCGAATACGCTCGTGGATCATGCGATCCTCCGTCGATGGCTGCACGTCGCCCGACGGATGGTTGTGACCGACGACGAGGGCGGCCGCGTTTGCAAGCAACGCAGCCTTGAACACCTCGCGCGGATGTACGAGGGCTCCGGCCAGGTGGCCAACCGAAACCGTATGCACGTGCGTGACTCGGTGCCGGGCGTCCAGGTAGATCGCGACGAAGTGCTCGCGATCGGCGTCGCCGACCAGCTCGCTCAAGAGCTTCGCGACGTGCGCGGCGTGCTGCACCTGGTAGTGGGTCTCGGCCTCGCCGACGAGGCGGACATCGACCAATCTGACGCGGGGTTCTTCCCAGGGGGAAGGGTGATTCATGCAAACTCCTTTGGCTGAACAGAAGGGAGCCCGGCGCTCGCTCCACGAACGCCCGAATCCCCCCTGCTGCCGACGAAGCAAGCAACCTCACTCGAACCGACGGTGCTACCTACTGGAGGTTATGCCGGCGTGCATCCTGGCTGTGCCCTAGCCCGACCGCCGACCTCGGAGATCGGGCGCTACGCTGCCTCTTCTTCACCTTCGGGCGGCAACGCGCTGGATGCGTGAGCGAGCGAATCATCCGGCAACGAGATCGGCGACTCGCTCTCCGCCACCTCGTCGTCAATCTCCACCTTGAGCGCGCGGAGAGTGCTTTGCGCCTTCCGCACCAACAGGCCAAGCGCCTTCCGGCCTTTCCGAATCTCGTCACCGATGCCATCGGCGTTCTTGCGGATTCCACCGCTGAGTTTCTCCATCTTGTCGAGGCGTGACAACTCGGCTTCGATGCGAGACTCGATGTCGCGAAGCGCCGCGATGTCCCCCTCCTCACCAACCGTTTTGTTCCGGCTGACCAGCGCCATGCCGAGCATGACGGCCGCATGCAAGTAGGTGTCCGTCGCCGAGTCCTGATCGTCCCAGGTGACCAGCACGTTGTTCCCGTATCTCGCGAACGAGGGAAACGAATCGGTGGCATGTGACTTGGCCATGACGAACACGCCGGCGACGGCGTCGCGGTTCTTCCGCGCAGCATCGAGCTCGTCGATGGCTTTCTGCACCGTGTAGGACGCGTCGCGCTTGGCCTCGAAAACGACTCCCGCGCCTTCGAAGGCGCTCTCTGCGGTGAACCGAAGCACGGCATCACCCTTCTTGCATCGCCCGACTCCGGTCGTTGACCCGGTCGAATCAAGAACGCAAGCAGCTCCTTGCGTGGCCGCCTTCAGGAAGGCAAGCACAGCGTCTTCGAAGTCGAATCCGCCTCTTGTGGACTTCATGCCCTGTGCGCGCTTGGTCTCGATTCGCGCGAGTGCTTCGCGGACCTCCTTCTCGAACTCGATCTGCCGGTCCTCCTGCTTTCTCGCCATCGCGGCCTGATTCGTGGACTGCTCCTGGAGCAGCTTCGTCAGACTCGTCTTGAGGACTTCCAGCGGCGACCCTGGCCTCTCCGGGTTCACCGCCTCTAGAACGTCCCGGCGTGCATGGTGCGTTTCGCGCACGAGGCGGCTCAAGAGCGAGTTCTCGTCGTTGGCGTCGAGCGCCGCCAACGCCGTTGCTAGTTGCTTGGCTCGATCCTCATCGGCCCCCTTGAGCTCCTCTCGAAGGCTGCGAAGGAACCGAGCCACGGCACCGTCTTCTGCGAGGGGGTCAAGAGCGCGGACCAACTCTTGGTGGCCGTCATCCATGACGCCACGCAGCTGGCCCTCGAGAACCTTGACGAGCCCGTCACTCTCCGTTGGGCTGAGCTTCCTGAACAGAGGGCTGCTCTCGCCGACCTGTCGAGCAAGAGCCTCTGCGAGGATGCTGTTCTGCGGCGCGAGATACTTCTCGAGCAGCCGCGCAAGCACGCCCTCGTCAGCCAAGAACGAGCTGAGTCGCTGCGCGACCTCACCATCCTTCGGGTCGAAGAAGCGCCCCAGGACACTGGCGATCTCCTTCTGCTGCGCTTCGACGTGGTCCTTGAGCTGGCTGTCGAGATCGGCGACGAGGCTGCCACCGATGTCTTTCAGTCGGGTTTCCTCTGCGGCTGCCTGCGCGTTTCGAAGCGCACGCAGCCCAATCGACCATGCTTCCGCGGCGAACAGTGGCTGCTGAGACTCGTCGACGCCCTGGAAGAACGCGAGCGCGTCTGCCCTCTGGTCGCGGAGTTCGGCGAGAAGCACGTCGGCGCTGACGCTCACCGATGCTTCGACTCTGGCGGTGGGTTCGAGACTCATGCCAGCCCTAGAACAACAAGCGTGCCAACGGGTGAGCACCCCGCCTCACCGCACCGCACCGCTGAAAACAAAGGGGTTACGTAGATTCTTGGATCACAAGAAACTGTGGCTTGGCGCAAGCTTTCTTATATTCTGGGACCCGTGCGAAGAATCCTCGTTGCTTGGGTCGGCAGAACCGACCTGCGGGCCCCGACCGAGACGGATGTGGTTGGGCTTGGACCTATCGCCCAAGCACTGGACGCGCGCGACTTCGACGAGCTCTGGCTCCTCGCGGACTACCCGAAGAGCGAGGTAGCGGCGTACGTGAAGTGGCTTCAGACGCGATCGCCTACCCGAGTTGAGGTGCTCCCCGAGAACCTCAGCGGTCCTACCGAGTTCGGCGAGATCTACGAAGCCGCCGTCCGCGGCGTGGACAAGGCACTCGGAGGTCAGCCACGAGAGACCGAGCTCGCCTTCCATCTCAGCCCGGGAACACCCGCCATGGCCGCGGTGTGGATCCTCCTGGGCAAGACCCGCTTTCCCGCCGAGCTCATCGAGTCATCTCGCGAACACGGCGTCCGCACTGCAGCAGTCCCGTTCGACCTCTCAGTGGATTTCCTGCCGGATCTCCTGCGTGAGCAAGACGGACGACTGAGCCAGTCCAGTGCCGCGGAACCCCCTGAGGCCCCCGAGTTTTCGGACATCATTCACCGAAGCCGTTGCATGGCCCGGCTGGTCCAGCGCGCTCGCCGAGTTGCGGTTCGCAGCGTGCCCGTGCTCATCGAGGGCGAGTCGGGCACTGGCAAGGAGATGCTGGCTCGTGCGATCCACCGATCCAGTCCTCGCCGGGAATGCGAGATCATCGCCGTGAACTGCGGCGCTATCCCTCACGAGCTCATCGAATCCGAGCTGTTCGGTCACGAGAAGGGCGCGTTCACGGACGCGAAGCAAGCGCGCAAGGGGTTCTTCGAAGCCGCTCACGGTGGCACGCTCTTTCTCGATGAAGTCGGAGAGCTGCCGGCCACTGCACAAGTAAAGCTCCTGCGCGTTGTGCAGGAGGGCGAGGTTGTCAGAGTCGGCGCGACCAAGCCGACCAAGGTGGACGTCCGCATCGTCGCTGCTACCAACCGCACTCTGACCGAGGAGATCTCAGCCGGGCGATTCAGAGAAGACCTCTTCTACCGGCTGGCTGTAGCCGTTCTGAAGATCCCGCCACTTCGGGACCGCGCCGGAGACGTCGGCCTACTGATCGACCACCTCTTGGCGGCGGCGAATCAGGAAGCCGCCAAGGAGCCAGGCTTTGAACAGAAGAAACTTTCTGCGGGAGCAAGAAACCTTCTCCTCTCGCACCCATGGCCGGGGAACGTTCGCGAGCTGCAGAACACACTCCGACGCGCGCTGATCTGGAGCGATGGGGCCAAGATCTCCGCTGAGGATGTGCGCGAAGCGCTTCTCCCCACGGCTCCCGCCAATGGCCAGGACGTGCTCGGTCGCGCGCTCGGGGGCGCATTTAGCCTGCCCGACACAATCAAAGACGTAGCCCGGCACTACCTGAAGCGAGCGATGGACGAGGCCGCTGGCAACAAGACCAGAGCTGCCGAGCTTGTGGGGCTTTCGAGCTACCAGACGCTCACAAACTGGCTGAGCAAGTACGAGGTAGCGGAGTGATGGCACGGTTCTTGACCTACGGCCGTTCATGTCAGTCCCGGAGGCATCCCCGATGAAGTCGCAGAACTTCGAGTTCCTGCGGGGAGGCCGTCCCACACTCGCTGACCTCGCGGGATTCGCAGAGCACTACGCGCATTCCGACCCGGCGAGTTCGCTGATCAAGCAACGCAGCTTCGTCGAGCAGGTCGTTTCCGCGATCTACGACGGCTACCGCCTGATGCCGCCGTACTCAGACAATCTCCACGACCTGCTCGTCGCAGAGCCGTTCAAGCAGGCGGTTCCGCGCGTAGTGCAAGACAAGCTGCACATGGTGAGGAAGGCTGGCAACCACGCAGCCCATCCTCGCAGGCCGATCACATCCCAACTCTCTCTCGACTGCCTGGCGGAGCTCTTCGACGTAGCGCGGTGGTTTCATGTTCAAGTCGATGGGGGCGACAGGAAAAACGCTCCGCAGTACGCTGCCCCGCCGCCCGAGCTTGAGAGTGCCGGAAAGACAAAGGAGGCACTCGAGAAGCTGCGGCTCGCCGAGGCAAAGTACGAATCCGTTCTGCAGACCCTCGAGGATGAATCAAAGAAGCGGCTCGCGGCTGAGCGCGCCGCTTCCGACCACGCCACAGAGCTCGCCCAGCTCAAGCTGAAGGAAGAAGGCCAGGCAGTCGCATCCGTTCTCGAGTTCAGCGAAGAGACAACGCGCAGCCGACTCATCGACCAAACCCTCGTCCTTGCGGGGTGGAATGTCGGAGCGAACGGCAAGAACACGGACGACGTCGGGCAAGAGGTCAGACTGACCACGATGCCCACGAAGTCAGGCGAGGGCTTTGCGGACTACGTGCTCTACGGCGATGACGGCAAGCCCCTAGCGGTCGTCGAGGCCAAGAAGACGGCGAAAGACTCGCACCAAGGAGCGGAGCAGGCGCGCATCTACGCCGACTGCCTTGAGCGCGAGACAGGGGCCCGTCCGGTGATCTTCTTCACCAACGGTGTCGACATCTTCCTCTGGGACGACGCGCAGGGATATCCCTGGCGGAAGGTCTACGGCTACTACTCCAAAGACAGCCTCGAGTACCTCGTTCACCAGCGAGGCAACAAGGCGAACATCGAGAGCGTGGCGCCCAATACCCAGATCGCTGACCGCATCTATCAGCTGGAGGCGGTCACTCGGGTCTGCGAGCGCTTCTCAACGAACTTCCGCAAAGCACTGCTCGTTCAAGCAACAGGCACAGGAAAGACCCGGGTTGCGATCTCGCTCTGCGACGTGCTGATGCGCGCAGGATGGGTGAAGCGCATCCTGTTTCTATGCGATCGCCGAGAACTCAGGCGCCAGGCTGACCGGGTCTTCAAGGAGTACATGCCCGGCGAGCCCCGCGTTGTCGTCGACCGCTCAACCTCCAGCGATCGCGGCAAGCGAATCTACCTGGCCACCTACCCGGCGATGATGAAGTGCTTCGAAGACTTCGACGTCGGCTTCTTCGACCTCATCATCGCCGATGAATCGCACCGGAGCATCTACAAGAAGTTCCGCACGCTGTTTCAGTACTTCGATGCGCTCCAGGTCGGCCTCACCGCAACTCCGGTCCGGTTCATCGAGCGCAACACCTACGACCTGTTTGACTGCGAGGATCGCCTCCCAACATCCCACTACAGCTTCGAGGACGCGATCAACTCGGTGCCGCCATACCTCGTGCCTTTCAGGGTTCGCTCCTTCAGCAGCCAGTTCCGCGAGCAGGGGATCCGCTACTCACAGATGTCCAAAGAGCAGCAGAAAGAGCTCGAGGACCAAGATCCACAAGCTGAGCAGATCGACTACGAAGCGCGCGAGCTTGATAAGCACGTGTTCAACCGGGACACGACGCGCTTCATCTGGCGCTCGCTGATGCAGGAGGGGCTACGCGAAGCCACCGGAAGCCACGTTGGAAAGAGCATCGTGTTCGCGCGAAGTCACGACCACGCGGTCCATCTAGCCGACACCTTCTCCGATCTGTACCCGCAATACGGCTCAGCCTTCTGTCGCGTGATCGACAATCAGGAACCCAAGGCCGACCAGCTCATCGACGACCTCAAGAATCCAGACAACGAGCTGACCATCGCGATCTCCGTAGACATGCTCGACACAGGCATTGATGTCCCGGAGGTCGTCAACCTTGTCTTCGCCAAGCCGATCAAGTCGTACGTCAAGTTCTGGCAGATGATAGGAAGAGGCACCCGACTCAGGAAAGATCTCTTCGGCCCGGGATCTGACAAGAGCGAGTTCCTCATCTTCGACCACTGGTCGAACTTCTGGTACTTCGACGAGAAGTATCAGGAGAAGCAACTGCAGCCGCAGAAGTCGCTTCTCCAGCACCTTTTCGAGGCGCGAATCGAGCTTGCCGAAGTCGCGCTCAACAAGATGGATCAGCCGACCTTCCAAGCTGCGGTGAAGCTCTTCAGTGGCGACGTTCGCGCTGTGATCGAGACGAACGCAATCGACGCCAAGGACAGATGGCGCGAGCTCGAAACCCTCACCGATCGAGAGCGAAACGAGCACTTCGCGGCAGTAACAAAGTCCGACCTACTGTCGATCGCCGCCCCGCTACAGCGCCTACGCAGCATCCGCGGCGACGACGATGCTTACAGATTCGATCTCCTGATCACGCGCCTGCAGGTTGAGTTGGTCAGGGGCGGACCAGAGGCGCCGAAGGTGCAGGACCTCCGCGGCCGAGTCCAAGAGGCCGTGGAGCTGCTCGCGAAGAACCAGAACCCGGTCAAGGCTCACGCGGACACCATTCAGAAGGTCCGAAGCAAGGAGTTCTGGGCATCCGTGGAGCCCCACGGCCTCGAAGGCCTGCGGCGTGATCTTCGCGGAATCATGAAGTACCAGCAGCATCCACCAAGAGCGCGAATCGCGCCGCAGGTGCTCGATGTCTCCGACGCCGACTTCACGGGGGAAACCTACATCCCGCGGCTCGAAGGGCTCGATCTGCTTGAGTACAAGCGCAGAGTTGAGTCCGTGCTCAAGCAGCACTTTGCCGAGAACTCAGTGCTGCAGCGAATCCGCGCCGGAAACGCCGTCCAAGAGGCGGAGCTTGAGGAGCTCGTTGGTCTCGTGCTGCAGGTCGACGACAAGGCCAACATCAAGCAGCTCGCTGGCCACGATCCCGAGACGCGACGGTCGTTGCTCACGGTCTTCCGCAGCTTGGTCGGCCTAGACGCTGCCGCGGTCGAGCAGGCCTTCAAGAGTTTCGTCCACAAGCACGCGCGACTTACCTCCCAACAGCTCCGCTTCCTGCAGTTGCTGCAGAACCACATCGCACAAAACGGCGGCATCGAGATCGAACGCCTCTACGAGCCACCCTTCACGACCATCCATGCGGAGAGCGTTGACGGCATCTTCACCGAGCCCGGTGACGTCGACGAGCTTCTCGCCATCCTCGCGGCGTTCGAGCCCAAGTCACAAGCATCATGAGTACACTGACCACCCAACAGAAGAGCGACATCAACAAGCTCTGGGAGGAGTTCTGGACCGGGGGAATCACCAATCCGCTCACGGTCATCGAGCAGATTTCTTTCCTGATGTTCGCGCGACTCCTGGACGTGATGGAGACCACCGGCGAGCGCAAAGCGGCTCGAACGAAGAAGCCCTTTGAGGGCCGCTTCGCGGGGAAGGATGACCCGCGCCGCTGGAAGAACTTCAAGCAGCTACCTGCCACGGTTAGCGAGGAAGATGCCAAGAAGGGCCTGAGAGGCATGCTGCAGGTCGTGCGTGATGAGGTGTTCCCACACTTTCGCGAACTGAACGGCGGAACGACTTTTGGCGATTACATGCAGGACGCTCAGCTCATGGTGCAAAAGCCGAGCCTGCTTGTCTCTGCGGTCAACATGATCGACAAGCTGCCGATCACCGAAGGCGATGCCAAGGGCGACCTCTACGAGTACCTGCTGAGCAAGCTCACCACTGCCGGCATCAACGGGCAATTCCGGACTCCGCGGCACATCATCCGGTTCATGGTTGAGATGCTGGAGCCGAAGCCAACGGAGACGATTGGAGACCCCGCTTGCGGTACTGCAGGATTCCTCGTCGGTGCGATGCAGTATCTCCTCGAGCGCTTCACGTCAGCCAAAGGCAAGGTCAAGGGAGAGCGTGGCGAAACGATCTACACCGGAGACAAGCTCGAGCCCTACCGCGATCACATCCAGAGCGGGATGTTTCATGGGTTCGACTTCGACTCGACGATGCTTCGAATTGCGTCGATGAACCTGATGCTGCACGGAGTCGAGAACCCCGGAATCTACTACCAGGACACGCTATCCAACTCGTTCCCGGAGAGGTTTGGCGAGCAGGCGACGGACAGCTTCGACGTAATCCTCGCGAACCCTCCGTTCAAGGGGAGCCTGGACGAAGGAGACGTCCATCCCACCTTGACGCAGGCCGTCAAGACCAAGAAGACCGAGCTTCTCTTCGTTGCACTGATTCTTCGTATGCTGAAGAAGGGCGGCCGCAGCGCCACCGTTGTTCCGGACGGAGTGCTCTTCGGATCGTCAAAGGCACACAAGGCGCTTCGCTCGATTCTCGTGAGGGACAACCAGCTCGAAGCGGTGATTTCACTGCCCTCGGGCGTGTTCAAGCCGTACGCCGGAGTGTCGACCGCGATCCTCGTGTTCAGCAAGGGCGGGAAGACCGATCACGTGTTCTTCTACGACGTTGAAGCCGATGGCTTCACACTCGACGACAAGCGCGAGGAATCCGGTCCGGAGAGGGGTTCCCTCGGCCCCACCAAGAACAATGATCTTTACGATGCTCTCGCGCGCTGGCGGAACAGAAGCAGCAAGAAGGATATCGACCGCACTGCGAAGCACTTCATGGTCTCAATGAGGGAACTCAAAGAGCGGGACTTTGATCTTTCGATCAACTGCTACAAGGAAGCGCGGCACGAAGAGGTGCGGTACGACCCGCCGAAAGAGATCCTCAAGGAGCTTCGCAAGCTCGAGGCGAGCATTGCAACGGACCTCAGTCAACTGGAGCGGATGCTGTGACCGACTCTCCGCGAGCGCAGATGCGTCCGCTTTCCGAGTGCGGGCAGATCCTCTCCGGCGGAACACCGAGCAAAGGCGAGGCGAGCTACTGGGGTGGTGACATACCCTGGTTCAGCTCCAAGGAGATTAGGACGTTCGAGCTTCGCGATAGCGAGCGTCACGTAACGGCCATAGGAGCGGAGAACGGAACCAAGCTCGTTCCCCCGGGGACGGTTCTCTTCGTGGTCCGTGGAATGAGCTTGGCGAACGAGTTCCGGGTCGGCCTCACGACCGTCGCCGCGACTTTCAACCAAGATGTGAAGGCACTGATCCCGGCAGCAGACGTTGACGGACGCTATCTCGTCCGATGTCTGCATTGGCAGGCTTCAAGGGTAATTGGGGCAACACAACAGTCCTCGCACGGGACAAAGCGCCTTCCTGCTCAAGTCTTCGAGAACATCGAGATCCCAGTCCCACCGATAGCAGAGCAGCGACGCATTGCCGACATCCTTGACAAGGCGGATACCATCCGCAGCAAGCGCAAGGAGATCGTGCTGCTTGTTGAGGAGCTACTGCGCTCGACGTTCTTGGAGATGTTCGGCGACCCCGTGACGAATCCCAAAGGTTGGCCGGAAGCCCCCATGGGTGAGCTGCTCGGATTCCTGACAAGTGGATCACGAGGATGGGCGAAGCACTACTCCGACAGCGGCGACATGTTCCTACGAATTCAGAACGTGAAGCGTGACCGGCTCGACCTATCGGACGTGGCCTACGTGCAGGCGCCAGACTCCGCGGAAGCGCGTCGGACACTGACCGCGCCAGGCGATGTGTTGCTGAGCATCACAGCCGACCTCGGGAGAACAGCGGTGATACCCGCATCGATCGAGCGAGCATTCATCAATCAGCACCTCGCGATTCTGAGGCCGCACGGTGTTGGTTCCGAGTTCTTGAGTGCGTTCCTGGCTTCTGAGGGCGGGCAGCGCCAGTTTCGGAAGCTGAACAAGGGTGGAACAAAGGCAGGCCTCAATTTTGCCGACATTCGCGGCGTGAGAGTCATGCTCCCGTCTGATGACCTTCAATGCGCTTTCGCCAGGGCCAAGGGCCAGATCCGAGACCTCGAGGCTCGTTTGTCGGCAGCTGCGGCCCAAGGCGATTGGCTCTATCACTCGCTTGTTCATGACTCGTTCCGGGAAGCGCAGTCGAGAGCTCGCGGATCTATGCCCGATCGGCGCGGCCTCAACGGTGACGGAAGATGATCCACTCACTGGAACTTGCGAACTTCAAGGGAATCGCTTCGACGCAGAGGATCGAGTTTGCCCCGCTCACTCTTCTCTTTGGCGCAAACAGCGCCGGAAAGAGCACGGTATTGCAGGCGCTGCTCTACCTCCACGAGGTCGTTGAGCGCGGTTCTGCAGACGTAGACAAGACGGAGCTGGGCGGCAGCGTGCTAGAACTCGGCGGATTCGCACGACTTGTGCACCGGCACGAGATTGGTCGGGCAATTACTCTGAAAGCCGAGTTTGCGACCCCGGGCAGCCTCGCGAGGTTTGGCCGCAGCTTGGGTGACTTCCCTTTTCCGGATCTCGACGATGAGGTGGGCTCCGCTTGGTTGGAACTGACGATTCGGGTTCGAACCACAACGACGTTCCAGGGACCACTCGTGGAACGGGCGGTCATCGGGGTCGGGACTGACCCGGAGCCGCTCGTGTGGATCGAAACCGGCGCGACCATGCGCGAGAGCGAGCCGTTGAACGCGCGCGTCAACCTTGGCCATCCCTTGATCTCCGAGGTAGCCAGCGACTTCACCGAAGCGTGGGAGGAAATCGCCGTCCCCGAGGAGGTGCTGCGCCGCTCACTCCAAGATGAAGGAGGAGGAGAAGGCGGTGGCGCCGGGTACGGCACTGGTCTCAATGATGGCTCAGGCTTTGGTGACGGACGATCGTTGCCGGTCTTCGCGTTGTCGCGCTCCCGAGACTCGGCACTTCCCGGTGTGACTGAGCCACTGAGGGTGATTCCGTTTGGGGATGAGAACAAAGAGAAGGCCGAGACCACTGCGCACGTCCGGGCGTTCCTCGAGATGGTCGTCGTAGGAACGACTGGGCAACTCGCAGCGTCCTTGCGCGACGCCTTCTACATCGGCCCTCTACGTACGATTCCGCCTCGGGGCTTCCTGTACGAGCGCGTCGGTCGCTCGACTAGTTGGGGCGACGGGCTCGCCGCATGGGATCTCCTTCTCTCCGACCGCGGCAATCTCGTGGAGCGCACCAACAAGTGGCTTTGGAACCTCGGAGCCGGATGTCAGATCGCGGTCCAGACGCTCTTCGATCAAAGCGCAGATGCCGAAGAGTTGGCTGAGCACCATGTAGACCGGACCGTCCGACGACTCCTGCTCGACACAGGCGCCGATTCCCTCGTGCTTCCGTCCGAGGTCGGCGCGGGGGTGTCCCAGGTCATCCCCGTCATCGTCGCTGCGCTTGCTGCAGGAGCGGATCTTTGCATGGTCGAGCAACCAGAGATCCACGTCCATCCTGCCGTGCAGGTTGGCCTCGGTGACCTGTTCATCGACGCGGCCGCCCGCGACAGGGGAAGGCGCACGCTGCTCGTGGAGACGCACAGCGAACACCTGATCCTCCGTTTGCTGCGTCGCATCCGCGAAACAACGGAAGAACGGCTGCCCGAGGGGGCTCGAGCTTTGACCGCTGACCAGGTCGCCGTGATCTACGTAGAGCGCGAGACAACCGGAGTCACCATTCGACAGCTGCGTGTGGACAAACAGGGCGAGTTCAAGGACCGATGGCCGAAGGGGTTCTTTGCGGAGCGCATGGAGGAGCTCCTGTGATACACGCGTTTGCGCTCGAGCCTGACCTGGTTGCGACCTGGGCGAGGAGATCTGAGTTTCTGATCGTCCACGACAAGTTCGGCGTTGGCACCCCACGGGTGATGCTGGAAATCCCTGCGTTCAGCGAGTGGAAGGACGCTGTGAGCAAGGCCGCAAGTGAGCTGGAGTTGGAAGAGACCGATTGGACACGTCTCGTGGAGTTACTGAAGCTCTTCTCAGAGCACCGCTGCCGTCGAGCTGATGCGGCGTATGACGAAGTCGTGACCTGGCTCGAGAACGCTGAGCGCGAGTACGATCGACAGGAGTTTCGCGCGATCGTGGCCGAGTCGAATCCGCGCCGTCACCGCGGCGTCATGCTCGGCCGAGACCTTGGTGCCGCGAAGGCCAAGTCGTGGACATGCGACAGCGGCGCGACGGTCTCGAGGTCCCCCCAAGACATTGCCGCAGCGCTCTCCGCGATGCTGGTCAACTGCAAGGCCCTCCACCTCGTGGACCCCTACTTCGGGCCCGAGAACGCGCGCCACCGGAAGATCCTAGAGGCACTCATGGGCGTGCTATGCAAGCACGGGTCCCAGCCGGACGTCATTCGTGTTCACTGTGGCAAGAGGTCGGAGCTCAGTTTCTTCGAAGAAGAAGCGTCGAGGATGGCTACGAGGCTGCCCGCGGGGGTCTCAGTCGAGTTCGCACGATGGAGCCAGCGGCTTCGCGGCGAAAAACTCCACAATCGCTACGTCTTGACTGACCTCGGGGGCGTTTCGCTGGGTGTGGGACTCGACGAAGGGGAGGAGGGCGAAACCGATGACGTCCTTCTCCTCCCCAGAGCTCAATACGAGCGCAGGTGGGAGCAGTTCGTCAGCGGCCCTATCGCATTCGATTCGGTGGACACACCAAAGACAGTGCTTGGGACAAAGCGACCGCGCCAGGCAAGTCGCCGACGCTAGGTTCGGCAACGACGAGAACGATGCACAAGTTGAACTACTTTCCGCTGGGAAACGCCGACTGCACGCGAGTCGACCTCGAAAACGGACGCAGACTGCTCGTTGACTACGCGGACACTCGCAACCCCTCCGATGACAGCGACCGCCGTTGCGACTTACCGACGTTGCTTCGTGAAGATCTCGAAGCAAACGGGAGGGACTATTACGACGTGGTCCTCTTCACTCACCGGGACAAGGACCACTACGACGGCGCGTCGGAGTTCTTCTACCTTGAGCATGCGGCCAAGTACCAGTCGGCGGACCGAATCAAGATGCGCGAGATGTGGATCCCAGCCGGTTTCCTGATCGAGCCCGCCTCGACCGATTCGCCGGAGGAAGGCCGCATTCTGCGCCAAGAGGCCCGCCACCGATTCGAACACATGCAAGGGATCCGAGTGTTCGGGAATCCCTCTGCTCTTCGGAAGTATTGCGAAGGACAAGGCATCGACCTCAGCCAGAGAGTCCATCTCATCACGGACGCCGGACAAGTAGCACCCGGATTTACGTTGGACGGGGACGGACTGGAGCTGTTCGTTCACTCGCCGTTCGCGTGGCGAATCGACGGCGAGCTGGAAAACCGCAACGGCAACAGCGTCGTACTCCAGGGGACTTTCGTCGTCGGAGGGGTCAGAACCCGGGTCCTGTTCACGGACGACGTGGATCACGAAGCCCTCGGCGGGATCGTTCGTGCCACCAAGAGACATGACAACGAGCACCGCCTCGAGTGGGAGGTGGCGAAGGTCCCGCACCACTGTAGCTACCTTTCGATTGGCCCTGACCGAGGAGACACGATCACAACTCCGGAGGATGCCGACATCGATTGGCTGTATCGAGAACAGCAGTCGAGGCCGGGGATGCTGATCAGCACGAGCTGGCCCATCCCGAGACCGGGAGCTAAGGACGACAACCACCAGCCTCCACACCGGCAGGCCGCCGCGTACTACCGAGATGTGCTCGACCACTCAAAGAACTTCAGGGTCACGATGGAGGAGCCAACGCAGACGGATCCTAAGCCGATCGTCGTGGAGATCGACGATGATGGGCCAACCTGGAGAACGGCTACGGTCATCGGCGCGCCGGGAATCGTTACGAGGTCCAACCCCCGGGCTGGGTGATTGCCGTGGGATGCGAGGAGCACCTTGAGAAGTGTGGGAGCACAGTTGCCAGCCCGGCGTCGCTTCGGATTCCGAAGTCCCGCGACCTAGCGGAGACAGCCCAAGATCCGAAGACAACCGGCGTCGCCCTCGTTGAATGCCGGCAATCGACGAGCTCTGAAACGGTAGTCGTCGAGCTTTCCGTGGACCTCCCCGTACGAGGCCCGCGCTTTGACATCAGACCAACCGAAAGATTGGCGGTGACGTTCGGGGCCACGGACCGAGACCTTCCGGACGCACGCGCGCTCCGTGACGACTTCCCAGTGTTACCGCACCAGAATCGCAAGGCTGATGCGCCTCCACTGAGTCTCTGCTACACGGAAGTGCCCTACGCCGACCTGAAGCGGCGCTGGACATCCTCGTTCCTCTTAGACTCTCTGTCCAACTGGCTTCGCTTGAGCGCCAAAGGCAAGCTTCACCAGGCGGACCAACCCCTTGAGCCCTTTCTTGACTCCTCGCGAGAGGTTCTGATCGTGAGCGAGCAGATCCTCCAAGAAGAAGAACAGCTTGTAGTACTGCCAGTTCCCTCGCCACGAGAGAGGCACCTCGAAGCGCTGGTTGCCGTGAAGCAAGCGGACGTCGAAGGCAACAAGATCCTAGGACGAACCATCGACGACCTCGCGTTTCGCGTCGCCGTCGTAGATTGCCCGGTGCGGACACATGGCATCATCCACCGCAGCCCCAAGAGCCTAGCCGATCTCGACTCGCTCCTGTCCGACGAAGCATTCGACTTTACCGCGACACTCCGGTCGCGCCTCCGCTCTTGGAAGGCGGGTCTGGAGACCGAGAAACTCGCGAAGCTCAGGTCCCTCAAGCTGCTTCTCGTGCTTTCTCTGCCTAAGGCGCGACAACCGGACGAAGCCGCAGAAACGACCGAGCACCGAGCGTTCGTCACAAGTGCCTCGGTCGAGGAGATCGGGGTAGACATCGGCGCATGGGTCGTCCACGACGGGCATCTCGTGGACTGGGCCGGATCAGACGACGCTGCGAACGAAAATCAGGGAGAGAAGACGCTACTCGATGGCATCCGGGTGATGTGGACGCTCACACGCAGCAACGCGGCAGCTCTCTCTGGCCGCCGACCCGCAGCGATCAAGTCCGTAGCAGTCGGCGTGGGCGCGCTCGGATCTCAGGTCGTGTCTAACCTGCTGTGCCAGGGGTTCGGCGCCTGGACGTTCATCGACCACGACATCCTCCTCCCACACAACACGGTGAGGCATGAGTTAGCAGCGTGCTACGTCGGCATGTCCAAGGCCCAGGCACTTGCTCAGTCGCTTGCCCCCTTGCTTTCCGATGAGGAGCCTCCGCGTTTCATTCACGACGACATCCTGCAGCCAGAGCGTTGTCAGGAAGAGATCGAGGCTTCCATGGAATCGGCGGACCTCGTCATCGACATGTCTGCGTCGCTCGCAGTTGGGAGGCACTTCGCGTTCGATGCCCGAACCTCGGGGCGCCGCATCTCGGTTTTCCTCAATCCGACCGGCACCGACCTAGTCGTTCTTGCCGAACCTCAGGATCGTAGTCTGGATCTCTTCGACCTCGAGGTTCAGTACTACCGCTTGATTGCCACCAACGCCGGTCTTTCGGGTCACTTCCCGAATGGCAAGAGCGGGCTGAGATACTCCCACGGGTGCCGCGACGTCAGTGCGGTACTCCCGCTTGATGCCGTCGCAACACATGCGGCGATAGCCTCACGCGCGGTTCAGGACTTGCGTACAGATGCAATCGTCAGTTTGTGGCACCTCAATCCGCACAGCGAGATCCAAAGGATCAACGCTCCACTCGCGGCCATGCAGCTGATGGAATGCGGAGAATGGCGTCTGCGTATCGATGCACGGGTATCCACGGCGATGGTAGAGGAGCGCGCGAAGAAGCTGCAACGGGAGACTGGTGGAGTCCTGATTGGCGCAATCGACACGGAAGCGCGTGTCCTCGCGGTGGTCGGCGCCATTCCATCTCCTCCCGACAGCAGGGAGGAAAACACACTCTACATTCGCGGGTCGCGAGGCCTTTCTGCTCGCGTTCGAGCTTGGAACGAATCGACCGGTGGGAATCTGGTCTACCTCGGCGAGTGGCATTCTCACCCTGACGACGCATCAACCGATCCGAGCGGCGACGATCTGCGGCTGTTCGACCATCTAACTTCCTACATGCGTCCCGCGGGTCTGCCAGCGCTGATGGTCATCCTCGGGGCGGATCGCAGGGCGACCGTCCTCATCGGCAAGTCCTCACCTGTTCGGCAAGACACAGTACTCCAGTGACCCCCCTTACCGCATGAACTCTTTCACATGAAGGCTCTCGGCATCGAGATCGACAGGTATTCGACGCTCGCACGAGCTCTACCGATGTTCATCGTGCTCGCTCCGGTCGCGACCGTCGTCGCGGCTTGGACGCCGGGCATCTTCGCTCTCGTTACTGGAGCCACCGGGCTGGTAGTCGTGGGGGCAGCCGCGTTCTTCTTGGGTCAAGTGGCTCGCGCGGCTGGCAAGGCCAAGGAACCTGAGCTATGGGCTAGCTGGGATGGCGCACCGACTGTCCGGTTCCTCCGCCATCGCGACACGCAGTTCAATCGCCACGTACGCGGCCGCTGCCACGCGGACCTCGAGAAGATGGGGCAGCGCGTTCCATCCGCCGCCGAGGAGGCCGACGACCCAAGCGGAGCCGATGAGGTCTACGCCGCCTGCACGAAACTACTGATCGGCAAGACGCGCGATGCCGCGAAGTTCCCGTTGCTGCTCAAGGAGAACGTCAACTACGGATTCCACCGCAACCTTTGGGCCATGAAACCGAAGGGACTGACCCTGGCCGTTCTGGCCCTACTCCTTTGCGGTGGACGGGTCTGGTACACGTGGTCAACCAAGGCGGCTCTTGATGAGCCCGCTCTAACAGGCGTCGGGCTCAACCTCGCCCTCATCGTGGCCTGGGCGCATTGGGTTCGTCGGGATGGGATCAAGATCGCAGCAGAGGCATACGCCGAGCGACTGCTGGAGACTTGCTCGTCCTTAGGTTCGGAGTCGGGAGCTACTGAGAGCAAGAAGTCGTAAGCACCCCCGACTCGGCGCCGACAGCGCCATCGCGGCGAGCGCGATGCCACGGACAGTTGTAGAGGCTCTGCATTCGTCTGGCACTGGCTGCAATGCGAAGTGCGAGGTCAACGCGTCGCTCTGACGACTCTGCCAGTGTTAGGAAGTTGTATCCCACACCTCCGTCCTCAAGACCATCGAAGACCGGAGCCCTGGGCATTCGGTAGAAGTCGAGTTCATGTCCGTTCGAGCCCAACCCGCGAGCCAAGTCGGTGCCGGGAAGCACGGTTTGGACGTTCGGGTAAATCCCCGCGACATCGACACCTGTCGCGACCACGTCTTCGACGAGCTCTTCAGTCGCTGTGATCGAGTCAACGGACTCCAGGAGCTCGCCCCGAACGGAGAGGGCACCAAACATCAACGAGACTCCGACGCGAAGCCCTGCAACACGCGCCCACTCCATTCGCTCGAGAACCAGGTCTCGCGTGACCGCTGACTTGTGAATCCCTCGAAGCACCTGCTCCGAGCCGGACTCAAGGCCCGTGTAGATGTAGTTGCATCCGTGATCAGCGAGCTCCTCGACGCGCCTCCGAGTGAGAGTAGGCAGGTAGACCTGGCAGCCCCAGGTTCGACCGAGCCGCTGCAGAAGCGGCATGAGGGCGTTCGACGTCCTGTTCCCGCCAGGGAAGATGCTGTCCTGAAAGTACAGCGCCGCTTCAGGTGTCCGAGCGGCGAGCTCTTCTACCCAGTCGAAGCTCTTGGTCAGGGTCACGCCACCATCTCGATTGGATTCGGAGCAGAACGTGCACTTCCCGTAGGAGCAGCCCCGGGAAACCATCAAGGGAATCGTGCGCCCCGACGGGAAGACATCAAAGGTCGGGTACGACTCGGGAAAGACTAGTGGTCGAGGGTCGGCGTAGCAGTTCGGACCGCCGTCGATCTCGAGGGGGGCCTGCCACGAACACGAGGTGACCGTGAACCGCCCCGGAAGTCTCGCTGCCAGAACGCTGGATGGGCTGAGTGCTTCGACGAAAGTGATCGCCGCTTCATCGCGCTCCAGAAAAGCCTCGAGGATCCACTTGAAGGGGCTCTCCGCCTCGCCTGCCAGTGACATGTGGACACCCGGCAGGCGATGCGCAGCCTTGTGGTCAACCGCGTCCTCGTGTGGCCCACCAACAAGCACGAGGGACTCTGGACAGAGCTCGGAAGCAAGTGCGGCGATCCGAGCCGTCTCCTCGATCGCCGCCGTCGAGGTGGAAACGCAGAGCGCACGCACGGCGCCGGTGGCCAGGATTGCGCGCAGCTGGGAGTAGAACCCCTCGTTCGGCCCTCGGGGATCCAGGTAGGCGACGGTGCGCTCGGGATTGCCAACAACAAAGGGGCCCGCGGCTGCGAACATGCTGCTCGGCACGCCCTGGAACTTCAGCTTCCCAGGGTAGGGAGCATGAACCAACAAGACGTCCGAAGGAGTGCGAGCTTGGCGCAGGGTAACCACTCCTCGCGATCATAGATTCGATTTTGGAATATTCCAGAATCGGATCTAGATTTTCGCAATCGAGCTAGCCACGTGCGCAAGTCCGTCCACACGAACGACTACAAGACGCTTCTCCAGCTTCTCCGTGACGCGCGGGAGCGCGCCGGCGTCAAGCAGACCGACCTCGCGGAGCTGCTCGGCGCAACACAGTCGCACGTAAGCAAGTGCGAGAATGGCGAACGACGCTTGGACGTCGTGGAACTCCGCGACTGGTGCATGGCCCTCGGAGTCTCCTTCAAGTCGTTCGCACGCGATCTCGACCGCGCTCTGGCCCAGCGCCGCTAGCGCGGCGAGCTCCGTGGCAGCTCGAGAGGATGAGCTCGGCGCCAGGCCGACTCGTAGATCTCGAGAAACGCACGCGTCACCGCTGGATTCCGCAGCTCCGCGAGGTGCCTAAGGACGATTCGCTCGGAGTATGGCTCGGTATCGGTAGGATCGAAACCCGGCACCGCCACAAGGACGGCGGACTCGTCGACGACGGCGAAGCCAAGTGTGAGCAGGGCGCCGGGCTCGGTCGAGACGTAGCGCTGTCGAAGCCGGTCGTGCCAACCTGACTCGAGAACCCATCGGATTCCTTCTGGGTTGTGATCGGGACGCACGAAGATCAGGCGACGTATCTCCACCCCGCGGTCGAGCAGCACTCGATACAGCCCGAGTAGCTCTTCGTTCGGAGCGTCGTCATCGATGTGCATCACGAGAAGGCTCTTGCGCGCTCTTCGAAACGCACGCACGTAGCCACGTCCGTGTAGCGCTCCGTCAAGGCGAACATCTACGATTCGACTCCGTGACGCGTAGGCGAACACAGATGCGAGGTACAGGCCGACAAGCGCTCCCGCACCGCCGGCCACGACGAGCGGACCGGGCGCCCCCAGAAGAGTGGCGGCCGTTGCGCCCACCCCAACGAAGCCCAGGGCGAACTCGAGCTCGCGCACCGTGAATGGCAGTAGGGCATTCCTGCTCTCCATCGACCCTCCTCGAGCAAGAGTCGCACGGATCGACGTCTAAGAGCAAGTCGCAGTCCGCAAGCCCTACGGATCATGGCTTTCTCGTGGCTGCCGTCTGGAGCCGTCCGTCGGTGTGGGCCTTCGCCAGAAGGAGGCCCGCACCTGAACGGGCGGTCGTTGCGCGCACCCCTCCGACTCAGAGGTGCTCCGAACCCGAGCTGCCGGTGGAGAGTTCAGAGGGAGGGCCTTCCAAGGTCATGCGCAACACACCTTCAAAGCTCCGGAGTCGAGCCGGGAGCGAAGAGGAAAGAACCGTGACCCGCAGGGCGGAGCAGGCGCGAAGCGCCTGGCGCGGTTCTTTCCTCCGCGGGAGGCGACTCCAACCTGGAGCCTCAGCAATCGCTTCAGGTGAATCCCAGTGCGGCACGCTGCCTCGCGATTTGCTGCTCGATTGCCGCAATCTGACGGCGATCCACCGCCGGAGCGGCATCGTGTCGGTGGTAACCAACCGCTCGTTCGGCCGCCCTGCGTCGTGAGGTTCTTCGGTCTTGTGTTCGCCCATCGTGGTCTCCTGTGCTGCGGACTTGTTCGTGAGGTCTCTCATCACTTGCTGATGTGAGGGACCTCACGGGGCAGCGCAGGGAGAACGCGGCGAACGGGTTCGCGTACTCAGAAGCCGAGGCGGCAGAGCTCGGCATCCAGGGCCTTGGCGACCAGTTCCTGCAGGGTGCGCGGTTCAGCGTTGCTCGTGTCCAACTCGAAGACAGCCCGCCTTGCTCGGCTATGCAACTCCGTTGGAATCCTCGTATTCAACTGAGCCGTAGATGCACCCGTGCTCCGATGGCTCGGCCGGTGGTCGCCGCCGTCAGAGCGAGGTCGACCAACCCCGTCCCTGATGAAGGAGCTGACACTCGGAGACTCTAGAGCGAGCGCCTTCCTGTCGAGGTCATTAGCACCGCTGACCGTGCGGTCCCCGGCACCCGCTCGAGTGCTCGCAAGGGCTTCGGCCATCGATCGGTCAGACATTCGCTTCGAGCTCCAGCGACGGCTTGAGCAAACCCAGCAGCTCGGCGAACACAACGTCCAGATCGGCAACGGCCTGATGTGCAGATCTCCCTAGGTTCCAGACTGCCTTGCGTACCTGTGGTGCGAGCTTGAACGCATCCAGATCCCGCACTGAACCGTGGAGTGACTCTATCCCAAGCGAAGCGAGGGCGGCGCGTGCGTCTCGAGCGAGGCGTGCGCGCTTGCGGACCTTGTTCAGCACGACTCGAGCCACGGGTGGAGCAGCGGGGTGAATGCTGACTGCGTAGTCGAGCTGAGCTCTCGCCTCCGCCAGCGACTCTGCGTCCAAGAACGATGCTGAGATCGGAAAGACGGCGAGATCGGAGAGAACCAACAGCGTCCGTGTCACCTCTCCGAGCCCACCAGGCCCGTCGCACACGAGAACCTCGACGCCCGCGGCCAGATCCAGAACTTGGCGTGGGACTCTGTTCGTATCCACCGGGTCAACGGCTCCGAGCGGGGTGAGCGGAGAATAGTCCGACAGCCACTTCGAGGATGAGCGCTGGGTATCCGCATCGAAGAACCCGACGGAATGGCCACGCTCTTGCAGCCAGCAGGCGAAGTGAAACGACAGCGTTGACTTCCCAACACCACCCTTCTGATTCACAAACGAGATGATCATGCCCCCTCCCTATTTCCATCATCACCGCGAGTGTGCACACACATCGGGCGATGCCGCAAGATGGAAAGCGACACAGCTAGCTTGCTAGTCTGCTAGCTCGCGAGCCTGCTACGCGTCTATGTGCCCGAACTGACTCGGGAATCAGACCATCGGCGATTCAGGTATTGCGAAGCTCGTAGAAGTGCGCAAGTGTCGTGGGAGGACCCGAGAAACGGGCCACTGAAAACAAGGGAGCGCGCGACCGGGAAGTCAACGAGCCAACCGGGCACGAAAAAAGCAGCTCGTTTGGCTGCTTCCTCGCGTGGGAGTCGCGAAGACTCGCTCGTTGCTGACAACTTCGAGCCTATCGCGATTCGAAAGCGATCGTCAACACCCGATTGAGGGTGACGATGGCGCCGTGCGTTCTCGCATCCGGAGAATGAACATGGGAAACGCGAGAAGGAAGGCAGCAAAGCACATCGATTGGGCCGAGTTCAGAGGGAACTACTCGGTCGTGAACAGGAGCGAGATCAAGGCGATCTTGATGGGCTATCGACACGGGCAGATCCGAAAGAACGAGTTGCGCGTCTACGCCGCTCGGCTGGAAACGCGAGCACTGCACCCCAAGAGCAAGGTCGATATCTACCGAATCGTGAATCCACAGAAGTCACGGAGGCGACGTATTCCCGCGGGTGCAGTGGCACGGAGCCTGGAAACTGTCGACGACGTTCTACGGGACGTCGCCGCTGGAAAGCGCAAGATCGTGGTCTCCCGAAAGATGCTGCGCTTCATTGCTCGCGGTGGCTGCTCGTGCACGGAGGCGGTAGTCCTTCTGTTCTACTGCTATCGACGCAAGAAGCAGGACAGGAGACTCGAGCGACTACGCGAGGGCGAACGCTACGCACGGTTCACGTATGCGATGTTGTCGGAAGCCTGTGGAGCACACCCTTCCAACATCTCTCGTGCCGTGTCGCGGCTACGCATCCGGGGTATCCTCGCCACACGGTTCGTGAACCAGGAGAGCGTGAACTGCTACGGCCAGCTCTTCGTGGACGGCCCCAGCGTCTCTCTCACACCTCAGCACGAGGTCATGGACGGCGATGCAGGAAAGGCAACCCCCTCGCAGGATTTCGCCAAGACCCCAGCTGGGTTTTCGTCATGCCCAAGGAAGACGGATCCCAAAAGGAGAATCCTAGAACGAAAGGAGGAGGCGAGGAGGGCCACCTATTCGAGCGAGGCGTGGGAGAGGTTCGCACAGCGATACCCGAAGGTTCGGTCGTTCGTGATGCTGGCGCAAGATTCGCTGGACGCCATGTCGGATGCCGTCGCGTAGCGCGGGTGCGCGTTATCACACGCAGTCGGCGACCTTGTGCATAACGCTGAGTGCTAGGTGGGCCGGTTCTCTGCACAACCCTGGAGGTGAGCTTATGAATCAGCGCTCTTCTCGCGACCCCGAGGGTCGTAACAACCCCAAGGCTGATCGACCCGTTGATGAGGTTCGATTTGGTCGATGCAAGGTCGTCGTGTGGGCGAACCAAACCCAGAACGGCGAGATGCTGAACTTCGTTCCGACCCGCCTCTACAAGGACGGGGAGGACTGGAAGGAGTCGCCGTCGCTCGGCGTCGCCGAGCTTCTGCCGATGGCCGAAGCACTACGCGAGGCCTTTCGGCGAGCGACTTCACCGAAGAAGTAGGTCACGCCCGAGCTGTTCGAGTTCGGACGGCGAGGTTCTTCTTGATGTTCGAATGAAGGCAAGCAGCGAGCCGTGCTCCACCTAGCACCTCGCTCCAGGGGAGCCGCCGGCATCCCACCCTCTCTCGGATCTGGTCGGCTCTCCCTCACCGCTCCTTCGCGGTTGTGACACGTCTGCTCCCGGGCTGTTCTCGCGCCTTCGGAAGCCGCGTGCAAGGACACTCGGCCCGCGGCCTGCGTTCCTCCTTGACCCGGCTTCCTGTTCGGCGCGGAGTCGCCCTCCCGACAGACGTGTAACCACCTTGAAGGAGGGAATGATGGAAGAGAACAACAGACCAGTTCGTGAAATCAGAATCGGAGCCGTGAAGGCGTCCATCTGGAAGAACGAGGCGAAGAACGGAGGGAGCTACTACTCGGCTAGCTTCCACACGCTCTACCGAGACCAAGA
>JANQJF010000112.1 GCA_028281765.1 Planctomycetota bacterium
GGGGGGCTCGCTCGGCGTCATCGACGCGGTGGGCAACGGCACGACGACGCTGACGTTCCCGCCGCTGCCGATCCCGATCCTCGTCGGGCTGCAGTTCCATCACGCCTACGCGGTGCTCGACGGCGGCGGCAGCGTGACGTTCGCGAGCAACCCGGTGCCGATGACGTTCACGCCGTAGGCGCGGGATCGGCGGCGCGCTCGGTGCCGGGCGCGTCGGCCGTCAGGCTCCAGTAGGCCGTCGTGAAGATCGCCGACAGCGGCACCAGGATCAGGCAGAGCAGCGCGCCGGCCTCCCGCTCCAAGAACACGACGAACGGAAACATGTGGAAGCTCAGCGTCGGTCCGTGCGCGAGCACCGCGAGGCGCACGATCTGCGGATCCTCGCGCCAGTAGAGGTTCTCCTGCAGGATGGCGAGGGCGCCTGCCAGCAGCGCGAACTGCAGCACGAAGATCCCACCGACGCGAATCGGGTGCCGGATCGTCGTCGCGAGCGCGGCGAAGAGGGCGCGCACCGGGTTTCGGTAGCGCGCGGCGGTGCCGACGATCGGCGCGAAGAGCAGGCTCGGCAGGATCAGCATCAGCCACGTCGGAGCGTGGACGGAGCCGCCTCTCAGCGCGAGGTAATACGGCTCGTAGTCGTAGTAGAGGCTCCAGGGATCGTGGCGGTGGATCCAAATCGCCATCATCCCCGTGATCGCGAGTTTCGCGATGAAGATCGTCATCGTGAATCGACGGATCCCGTCGAGGAATCCCTCGGGTCCCGGGCGCTCCCGGCGCCGGAACGCCTCGAGTAGCCCGATCTGTCCGGCGATCCCGGCGGCGACGACCAGGCAGAGCCCGGCGTGGAGCAGGAGTCCCTCGGCGCCGTCGGCGAGCCATGGGGCCCGGGAATTGGCGTCGATCACCGCAAGAGCGACCCCGACGACCGTGGTCGTCATGAACGCCGGCACGAAGAAGGCGGGCGCGGAGGACGTCAGTCGCAGCGGGTTGAGCAAGGGAGGGCTGCCGATCGTGGATTCGGGGAGACGAATTCGTGCGGTGCGGTTCGAATTGTAGGCCCGAGTACTTCGAGAGACTCAGGAATCGAGGTCGGGAAGACCGAAGAACGCGCGCGCGGTCGAAGTGGTCGCCCGCGCCAGCGCCTCGGGCGACTCCTCACGGGCGATCGCGACGGCCTCGAGGACGTGCACGAGATAGGCCGGTTCGTTGCGCCGCGACTTCGGGCGGGGTCGGATCGAACGCGGTCGGAGGTAGGGGGAGTCCGTTTCGATCATCAGTCGCTCCGCGGGGATGCGCGGGACGAGCTCGCGAAGGTGGTGCCCGCGGCGTTCGTCGCAGAGCCATCCGGTGATGCCGATGTGCAGGTCCAGCTCGAGGTAGGCGTCGAGTTGGACGCCGGTCCCGGTGAATCAGTGCACGACTGCGCGCGGAATCGTGTCGCGATGCTCCCGCACGATCGCGAGCAGATCGTCGTGCGCTTCTCGATCGTGGAGGAACACGGGCATCCGGAGTTCGCTGGCGAGCGCGAGCTGCTTCTCGAGCCACTCGCGTTGGGTCTCTCGCGGCGAAAGGTCGCGGAAATAGTCCAGGCCGCACTCGCCGACCGCGACGACCTCGTCACGGTTCGCGAGTTCGCGCAGTGCGTGGACCGTCTCGTGGTCGCATTCGCGGGCGTAGTGCGGGTGCACGCCAGCGGTCGACCAGGCGCCCGGGAGTCTCGCGGCCAGATCGGCCGCGCGCGAAGACTCGGCGACGCGGGTGCCCGTCAAGACCATGCCGCGGACCCCGGCGGCCGCCGCGCGCTCGCAGACGCCGTCCAGATCCGAGTGGAACGCCTTGTCGGCCAGGTTCACGCCGATGTCGATCAGGGTCCAGGGGCTCACCCGGCGCATGATCGGCGCTGGAATGCGCCGCGGCAAGCGCACGAATTGGCGGTCGTTGTGGAGTTTCGATGGATCTGCGACGATGGAGGGTACGGCATGCGTGGCGGACTCATCCTCGTCGGAATCTGCGTGATCGCGCTCGGCTGCTTCTGGGTCTTCGGGTCCGGTGGCTCCGACGCGCGTCCGGTCGAGGTGGCTACCGAGGAATCGGTCGAAGAGACCGTCCCCGACGCGGAGACCGGTACCGTCACAGGAACCGGGAGTCGGTCCGACGAAGAGTCGGATCGAGTCGAAGTCGAGGTCGCCGTGCCGGCGGGTTCGCGTTCGATCGTCGGGCGGGCAATCGGGCCGGACGGGGAGCCGCTGGCCGAGACCGGCGCGCCGCTGACGTTCCGCTATCGAGCCGGTGGTCGCGTCCGCGCGACAGTCAAGACGGATGCGAAGGGCCGCTTCCTCTTGCCGGTCGACGATCGACTCGTCGTCGGCGGGCGGCTGTCGATCCGGGACGAGATCGGCGGGGTCATGGTCGGGGCGGAGGTCGATGTGCCCGCCGCACAGTCGCTGCAGGTCGACGCCGGCACGCTGCGCATGACCGCCCTCGTGATGGTCGCTCGCGGCCGCGTCATCGACGACCTCATGCGTCCGATCGCCGGTGCTCGCGTGGCCGCGCGCGCGGACCAATCGCACGTGTCGCCGGTTTCTCCGAATCGCGACGTCGAGACCGCGCTGCTCGAAGCGAACGTGGCCGAGCGGTCGGTCAGGCTCGAGAAGTCGTTGGTCGCTCTGCGCGAGCGCGCGGAGGCCCTGCAGGCGGTCGATCGTGCGAAGGTGGCGCGTGCTCTCGAACAGGAGCTCGCGGCAGCGCAAGCGGCGATGGAAGCCGCGGTCACGCAGCGACTCTTGGCCGTGCGAGGAGGGGGCTCGGAGAGCTCCCCGGTGTTCGCGCCGAACCTGTTGCGCAACCACGTCTGGCACGTCGACGGTGCCGTGCACGACCCGCACCCGCAACTCGCACAGGCAGAGACACGCGCGGACGGGACCTTCGAACTGTACGCGGTCCAAGCGTCGCTCCCGATTCGGCTCGATGCATCGGCCGATGGCCATCGCGACGTCGCGCAGCCGCTCCCCGGACTCGGTTCCTGGGTCGAGCTCACGCTCGAGCGCACGGCCGGCACCTACGGCACCGCGATCGCGCCGGATTGGATGCCGGCGCACGCACTCGAGTTCGACCTCGTGCGCGATGGGAAGAGCGTGGGCAAGGTGCGCGGGAACGGCGTCGGTTCACGGACGGACTTCGACTTCGAAGATCTCGACCCCGGGACGTATCAGCTCGTCGTGCGCGTCCGCACGCTGCCCGACGCGCTCCGGACGATTGGTCCGATCGAGCTTCGGCCCGGACCCGCGGAACACCAGCCCCAGCTCCACGACATCGACCTGACTCGATCCGTCTATCGATACCAGTTGCGCGCCTACGACGACGCGGGTCGACCGCTCACCGACATCCCGTCCCCGCTCTTGGCGAAGGTCGGGAATCGCTACGTCGGGTTTCCCTGGCGCGGCAACTCGGTCGAGATCTTCGCCGCGCAGCCGAACATCCCGGTCATCCTGCTGAACGCCGGCTATCGCGCCGAGGAGGTGCGCGTGGATGCCGGGATTCGCGATCTCGTGTTCCATGCGCTGCACCCGGTCGAGGTGTTCTTGCCGGGACTTCGCGAGATGTGTGGACCGGATCGGAAGGTGCGCGTCTCGATGATCCTCGAAGGCTCGACCGGGCTTCCACAGGGGTTGCAAGCCGTGCACCTCCGCAGCGGCGAGTCGCGTGGGTACAACCGATGGCACCTGAGCAAGAGCGGCGGGGCATGGCTCGGCGCCACGGACGTCGTCCGAGTTCCGCTGATTCGAAACGGGAAATACGAGATCGTCGTGCGGCTGCACCAGGAGGGCGTCGGTGGCGATGCGTCGATCGCGGTCGGGACGCACGAGGTGGTTCTCGACGACGTCGTGCCGCACCGCGTCACGATCGAGCTGGATCGCGACTCGATTCAGAAGGGGTTGGCGTCTCTGCGGCAACGGGCCGGTGGCTGAGACCGACTAGTGCCCCGCGTCCGAAGTCCGCATCATAAGTAACCGGCCATTCGACCCGCTCGCTGCGTTGCTGCTCCTCAACTTGTCCACTGACAAGCCGTGT
>JANQJF010000014.1 GCA_028281765.1 Planctomycetota bacterium
TTGGGGTGAATGTCGTCCGAGCATGGCCTCCCTAACGCGACCACATTCTCTCAGCGCGTTACGGGGCCGAACAGCGACTTCTCGGCCGAGCTTCTAGGACCTCTCTCCCGCCCACGACCACAGCACCCGCGATCGATCGCACCCTCGCTATAGTCCTCCCATGGCACCACTCTCTCGCCCCGAAGGTCACCACTCGATCACCCCCGCGTTCATCGTGCCCGAGACGAACGCGGCCATCGCGTTCCTCGAGAACGCGTTCGGCGCTCGCGTCGTCGAGAAGTACGAGGCGCCGGACGGCAGCATCATGCATGCCGAGGTCATGCTCGGAGACTCCGTCGTGATGTGCGGATCGCCGATGCCCGGATGGGATCCCATGCCGGCCGCGCTGTCGTACTACGTCGATGACGGAGACGCCGTCGACGCGGCCTACGCGCGCGCGATAGAGGCTGGCGGTACGTCCGAGCGCGAGCCGGAGACGCAGTTCTACGGCTACCGCAGCGCGACCGTGCGATGCCCGGGCGGCAATCGCTGGACGATCTGCGCGCGCATCGAAGAGCTCTCGCCGGAAGAGATGCAGCGGCGGATGAACGAAATGATGGGCGGCTCGTGAGCGCAGACTCCACGATGCGCGTGTGTGCGGCGCAGATCGCACCCGTTCTCCTGGACCGTGAAGCCACGCTCGCGCGCGTCGAGCAATCGATCCGCGAGGCGGCCGCGGGCGGCGCGCGCCTGGTCGCGTTCGGTGAGGCGCTGGTCCCGGGTTACCCGGTGTGGATCGAGCGCACGGATGGCGCGCGCTTCGAGTCGGACGAGCAGAAGGCATTCCACGCGCGCTACGCGGACGCCGCGGTGCAGATCGAGCGCGGCGATCTCGACACCGTGTGCGCAGCCGCGCGCGAGTGCGCGATCACCGTTGTCCTCGGCACGATCGAACGACCGCCGGAGCGCGGCGGCAAGAGCCTCTACTGCACGTGTGTCTACATCGACGCGACCGGCGAGATCCGCTCGACCCACCGCAAGCTCGTCCCGACGTACGAAGAGCGCCTCAGCTGGAGCCCCGGCGACGGTCACGGCCTGACGACGCATTCACTGGCGCCATTCACGGTCGGCGCCCTGAACTGCTGGGAGAACTGGATGCCGCTCGCGCGCGCCACACTGCACGCTTTCGGCGAAGACCTCCACGTCGCGATCTGGCCCGGGGGCGAGCACAACACCCGTGACATCACGCGCTTCGCCGCGCGCGAAGGCCGCTCGTTCGTTCTCGCCGCGTCGAGCCTGATGCGGCCGCAGGACATCCCGGACGACGTGCCGCTGCGCGATCGAATTCTCGAGAGAGCCGGCGAGTTTCTCTGCAACGGCGGCTCGTGCGCGGCCGGCCCCGATGGCGCATGGATCGTCGAACCCGTCGTCGGCGAGGAACGCCTGGTGTTCGCCGACTTCGACTTCAACCACGTGCTCCGCGAGCGTCAGAACTTCGACCCGTCCGGCCACTACTCGCGCCCGGACGTCTTCCAGCTCACCGTCGATCGCCAGCGTCAGTGGATCCTGCGGACCCGAAACTGATCACTTCCCGTGAGCGGGTTTCGTCGCTGGCCGAAACAGCGGGAACACCTCGTCGAACAGCCGTTGCCGCGTGCGCCCGAACGCGGATCCCTTGCCACGACCACCCGTCGTGTTGAAGGCCGCGACGCAGCCGCATCGCGTCGTCGGATCGACGTAGACGAACGAGCTGAACGACTTCTGTCCACCGGTGTGCCCGACGATTGGCACGCCGCTGCCGCCGGGCAGGAACCACGTCAGCCCCATGCCCGACTCCGAACCATCGGTGAGCAAGAACGGCCGCCGCATCTCGGCGAGCGATTCCGCCGAAAGCACGCTCTTCGCGCTCTCGCCTTCGAGGCTCCCCACGAGGAACCGGAGATACCTCAGCATGTCGGGAATCGGCGCGTTCAGCCCACCGTTCGACACGGTGATCCCCGTGTCGAAGTCCAGTCCCCCGGCTACAGGTTCACCGCGCACGATGCTGTAGTTGTTCGAACGGTCGGCGAGCAGGTGATACGGCGTGTAATCGAAGTACGCGCGCGTCATGCCGAGCGGAGCGAAGAGGTTCTTCTGCACGTAGACCTCGTAGTCGTCGCCGCTCAGGATCTCGATGACGCGCCCCAGGAAGATGATCCCCGGGTTCGAGTAGCTGTTCTTCGAGCCCGGCTCGAATGCGATCTTGCTGTACGGAAGCATCGCGACGAGCTGACTCCATTCGGTCGGCTCGTGCGGATGCCAGTCTTCCCCGCCCCACGGCCAGGTCCGGCCGCGAAAACCCGACGTGTGCGTCATCAGGTGTCGCAGCGTGACTTTGTCGAGCCACCCCTTCGGATCGTGCACCGCGCGAAGCTCCGGCAGATACCGCACGATCGGCTCGTCGAGCGTCAGCTTTCCGCGATCGCGCAGCTGCATGATCGCGATTCCGGTGAAGGTCTTCGTGATCGAGGCCCAGTGGTAGATCGTGTCCTCGTCGACCCGACGCTCGGAATCGAGGTCCGCGAACCCGATCATCTCGAACGCGAGCCGTTCCGTGCCGTGGAAGAACGCGAGACTGCTACCGACAATCTGCTGCGACTCGACGAGCTCGCGATAGTCTGCCGCGACGTCTCGCCACGTGGCGTCGAAAGTCGCAGGCTTCTGGGCGACCGCCGACGCGATCAGGAGCGAGAACGCGATCCCTCGTTGGAGCATCACGGCATCCTACGAGAAACTCACAGAACGCGACGGCACGACTTGGAGCGACGTTTCGCTCGCGGACTCGCCCGCGCTCACGCACCACACGATGGCGTACCACGACGGGCTGCAACGGATGATAGTGTACGGCGGCTACACGCAGAACGGAGCCAACAGCGCCACCCCGACTTGGAGCGTGAACGAGTGGCAGTATCATGTTCCTCGGTGAGGGCAAGGCGTACGCGTCGACCGGCGGCATGCGACCCTGGATCGGAGAGGCCCTCGGCATCCGCGCGTCGCCGATCGGCGGCGGCTTGTTGCCGGTGCCGGCTGCACTGATGGTCGGCAGTTCGAACCAGAGCTGGAACGGCGTCCCACTTCCGCTCGCGCTGGACGCGCTCGGCCGCCCGGACTGCCTGATCTACGTCAGCATCGACGCCATGCTGTCGGCACCAGCGACCTACAACGTGAACTGGGGAATCGACATCCCCGACTGCTCGGCGTGCGTCGGCTCGAAGTGGTACATGCAGGTCGTCGGGATGCAGCTCGGTCAGCTGCTGACCAGTAACGCGCTCGAGCTCACGATCGGGCAGCGCTAGCAGGACGTGAACGCAGCGGGCACGTTCACCGCATGTGGGTGATCGCTCAGTCCGTCGCGAGGCCTCGCTGCTCCGTCTCGCCCGAGCCGCGCAGCAGCGGTAGCCAGCGGAACACGAGATACAGCAGACTCACGCCGAGGATGCCGCCCGTGAGCGGGAACACGTAGCGCCCGAGCTGGACCCAGTCCGGCGCCGCCTCGGAGTTCATCCGGTAGTAGCCGTGCGCCGTGCCCGCCGCGTGCAGCCAGCCGACGAGCAGGATCATCGCGACGTTCATCACGATCAGGTGCGCCTTCATCCGCTCGCAGCCGAGCCGTTGCTCGACGCCGACGCCGCGCAACTCGACGAGCAGGAACGCGACCGCGCCGAACAGCACCATCGTGTCGATCCCGAGCTCGGTGCCCATCGCGTGCCCCGTGACCGCGTGGGTGCCGTGGATCACGGAGTTCAGCGGCGGAATCGAAATCAGCACCGACGAGAACAGCATGACGCCCGTCCACCACTTCGCCGCGCCGAGGTACCGGCTCGCCATGCAGGAGTGCGAGACCCCGTTGCGCACCGACTTGCCGAGGTCCGACATGATCTTCAGCAGGATCACGATCTCGATCATGCTGACGATGAACGCAACCCACTTGATCGTCTCGTTCTGCGGCAGGTGGTACGTGTGGTGCGCGTAGTTCGTGAACGAGTTGAGGCAGCCGACGCCGAACAGCCAGAACGCGACGGGCGACTGGCCGTAGGTCTTGTCGCCGGACAGGCGCTCGGACACGTAGACGAGCGCGCCGTACATCATGAAGTTGAACGACCCGACGAGGGTGCCGCACGACTTCCACTGGATCTGCAGGTCGCGGATCGGGCTCTGCTCGACCCAGGGCAGCAGGTACGCATGGCCCTCGGCGAACGTGTACATGAAAAACAGCAGCCCGACGGTCCAGAACCAGATGTAGATCGGCTGGTCCCAGAACCCGTGGCGTAACCGGCGCAGGAAGCTGTAGGCGAGCGCGCCCCAGCCGGTCAGCATCACGACGGAGATCGCCGGGTGGAAGCCGATGTACTCGCGCCCGGAGAACACTCCCATCCCGATCGTCACGAGAATCGCGATGCCGGACAGCATCCAGCACGCGGTGTGGAACCAGAAGCGCGACCGGTCCCCGGCCGTCAAGCCGCCGTGATGACGCGACAGGTAGTGATACATGACCGCGATCGCCGCGCCGAAGATCCACACGCTCGCGAACGTGGTGTGGATCGGACGAAGCTTCTGCAGGCTGATCCCCGCCTCGGCGAGCGCCGGCGACAGGGACGGCACGTAGTGCAGAGCCCCGACCATGCCGCCGAGGATCGCGATCAGGAGACAGGCCACGGCCATCCGAACCTGCACGAGGATCAGACGGTTGGCTTCCGCGTGCGACCGGTCCTGCGGCGCCTCGCCGCCAGTCGCCTCACCGAGGGTGGTCGTCGTCATTTGAAATTGAACCAGGGGATGTCGAGCACTTCCTTCGCGGCGTCACAGCGCGGACGCAGCGTCGGCTCCTCGTCCGCGAGCCACTGGAAGAACCCCTTCATCGACTTCCGCTCGTCGGCGCTCAGGCCGGTCGGCGGCATCCCCTTCTCCGGACGCCCGTCGATCATCGTCCGTTCGATGGCGTCGCCGTCGAGCCGTTCGGTCACGAGCGACAGGTCGGCCGCGAGGAACGGGCCGAGCGGCGTCGCGCGGAACGGCGTGTGGCACGCACTACATCGAACCTTGAACAGCTCGAACCCGGCCCGCGCTGCGTCGGTCATCGGGTTCTCGCCGCAGTGCTGGTCGATCATCGAGAACACCGCACTCGGCTGGATCTCCCGGACGAGCCGCGCTTGCCCGACGCCGGTGCGATCGAGCGCCGCGAGGAACGCCTCGACCGCGTCGATCTGATCCGCGTCCATGTGGAACGGCGGCATCTGGCCCGATCCCTTGGTCAGGATCTCGTCGAGTCGCGCTCGGTTGAGACGCGACGCTGCATTCGTGAGATCGGGGCCGAGGAATCCTCCGAAGCCGTAGATCTGGTGGCAGGTCTGGCAGTTGTTCTCGTGCCAGATCTCCCGGCCGGCGAGTTCGAGTTCGGTCAGCTCACCGAACTCTTCCGCAGTCGGGTCGGTGTAGACGAGGGCGGTCTGGCCGACGAATGCCGAGACCAGCAGCGCCATCATCACTTTGCGGGTGGACGTATTCACGGGTTCGAGCGAAGCAGGGACCCCGACCGCCACGGTCCGGCCCCATACCCGAGCAGCGTAGTTCGGATGCCGGCGGTCGTCCACACGGCGCGGCTTGGGGGCCGATTTTCCGGTCTTGCGGCCTGCTTCGGACGGGGATAGCACACCAGGCATGCGCGTGGACGTCGTCGACGACCATGGTTGCGGTGCCGTCGTCGCCTATCTGCCCGGCATCGGTGGCACCGGCGCGATGATGCAGCCGTGCGCGGTGAGGCTGCGAGAGTCGTTCCGAATCATCCGGCTGCGCTACGTCGCCGGCGGCGATGATTCATACCCGGCACTGGCAGACTCGATTGCCGCCACGCTCGAACGTGCCTCGGCGCACGACGTGATCTTGCTCGCCGAATCGTTCGGCGGCGGCGTCGCGATGCACACGGCCCTCCGTTACCGCGAACGCGTCGCAGCCCTCGGCGTCGTGAACAGTTTCGCCTGGTATCCGTGGCGCCGGAAGCTCCGGCTGAGTCGATGGATGAGTCACGCACTCGGGCCACGCACCTACACATGGCTGCGACGTCGGTTCGGGATCCCCAAGCTCCTGGGTCCCCGTTACGAACCCGAGCTTGCCGCGACCGTGGCCTCCGTCCGCCCCACCTTCGACGCCGCGTATCGAGCGCGCATCCGCATGCTCGCGTCGTTGGACCTGCGCCCCCGATTGTCCGAGCTGACTCTCCCGGTCGCGCTGTTCGCGGCGGATCACGATCGGATCGTTCCGTCCGAAGCGTGCGCTCGCGATCTACAGAATCGTCTACCCGACGCGACCCTTCGCATCCTGCCGGATACGGGCCACCTCGTCCTTCCGCTCGACGACCTCGCCTGGCCGGAATGGCTGCGCGAGTTGCGCAACCGCGCCGACGCGCGACTCCGCTCGTGAAGTAGGCGAAGCAACCCGCAAGCCCACGACAAGATCGCGTCAAGGCGAACTTACTCGCGATGCTCCGAGTTAGGGTCGCGTGCCAACCAACGACCGGTTCATCCGCGACACATACGAGCGAGGGGGCTCGACACCGTGACCACGCCGGAAACGAAGCCGCAGAGTCTGAAGTTCTTTCGAACGTTCTTGAGCAACGCACGTGGTGTCGGCGCCGTGTGTCCGAGCTCGCAGAAGTTGGCACGCGCGATGTATCGCGACCACGAGTGGCGTGACGGCGACGTGTGCGTCGAATACGGTCCGGGCACCGGCTCGTTCACGTCCCTCGCGCGCGACCAGTTGCAATCCCACAATGGTGCATACCTCGGAATCGAGCGCGAATCGACGTTCTGTGACGTGCTGCGAAGGCGCATGCCGGACCTGCGATTCGTCAACGGCTCCGTCGAGGACGTGCGTCAGCATCTCGAGGACGCTGGGCTGCCGCGGCCACGCCTGATCATCTCGGGCCTGCCGCTGATCCTGATGCCGGCGCGGACGATGGAACACATCGTGCGGACGACCGCCGAGATTCTCCACCCAGGCGGATCCTTCCGCACGTTCAGCTACGTGCACTCGTGGCCCGCGCGCGCCACGCGACGATTGCGCAGCTTGATGCGTGAACACTTCGACAGCTTCGAGATGAGCCACGCCGTGTGGTGGAACTGCCCGCCGGCGTTCGTTCTGCGCGGAGACCGCAGCGCGTGAATTCTGCGATGCCTTGTCGCGATCTTCGCGAGCTCCTCTCTGCAACCTAACCGGGCGATGTCAAGTTACCCGTGGGCAAGTTTCAACCAACCGAACGCGCGACCCACACTACAATGCCGGAGGGGCAATCCATGACGCGACCGACAATCGGGCGAGTCGACTTCCACATTCACTCGTACGCGTCCAACGTCACGGACTACTACGCCGCGAACACGTTCGCGATTCCGGAGTCCTACTCCGACCCCATCGAGACGTATCACGAGCTGAAGCGACAAGGCATGTCGCTGGTCACGCTCACAGATCACAACTCGATCGATGGCGTGCTCGAGATCCTCGCGGCCGGACATCGCGACGTGTTCATCAGCGCCGAGATGACGACGACGTTCCCGGAGGACGGCTGCAACATCCACGTCACGATCGCGAACATGTCCGAAGCGCAGTTCCAGGAGGCTGACCGACTGCGCGGCAACATCTACGAGATGATCGGTTACATCGAAAACGAGATCGCGAAGGAAACCGACGACCCGGCCAGCAACAAGCTCGTCTACTTCATGACGCACCCGCTGATGAGCACGCAGAACCGTGAATACGGTCGGCGCGGTTCCCTAACGGTCGATCACTTGGAGAAGGCGCTCCTGCTTTGTCCCGTGATGGAGATCCAGAACGGCACGCGCACGAAGTCCCTGAACGACTTCACGCTGCGCTGGATCGAATCGATCGACCAGAAGAAGCTCGAGCGACTCGCGAACAAGCACGGCATCGAGCCCAACGGCGAGACGCCCTGGCTCAAGGGATACACCGCCGGATCCGACGACCACTCGGGCATCAACCAAGGTCGCACCTGGACGACGTTCCCGTTCGACGGTGACGCTCCGACTCCCAACATGCTCGTCGAGGCCATCCGACGCCGCGAGACGAAGGCGGGTGGCGCCCACGGCGGCCCCGTCACTCTGGCGCATTCCGTCTTCAAGCTGCTCTACGACGGGCAAGCACAGAACACCGACGAAAGTCAGAAGTCGGTCAAGATGAGCGGCACGATCAACGACCTGCTGCGCTTCGCGTTCGGCAGTAGCAACCTGCGCTGGCATGAACGTTGGGGCATGCGTCAGCGCTATTTGCGCGCCCGACTGGGCGAACGCGTCGCACGGATGCGTGACTCCGAGCGCTCGTTCGAGCAAGTCTTGACCAAGGAGGCCTACGCGCTTCTCGGACAGAAGGAGTTTCGCAGCCGGCTCGCGTCGACGGACCAGACCGACGACAAGATCTTCCTGATCATCAGCCAGCTGCTGAACCGCATGTTCGTCCACTACGTCTCACGCATTCGGAAAGGTGAGTCGCTGGACCTCGTGCGGACGATCAAAGAACTGGTCGCGCTGATCACGTCCAACGTGTTCGTCTCGCTGCCCTACTTCATGTCCTACGTCGCGCAGAGCTGCGACAAGCTCGTCACGCGAGACGTGCGCAAGCGATTCGATCTCCACGAACGCGACAAGCTCGTCCTCGTGACCGACACTCTGTTCGACGTCAACGGCGTCGCAAAGACAATCTGGAAGATCCTCGACGAGTCCGAACGGCGCGGCATCGACCTGACGGTCGTGTCGTGCCTCAGCCAAGAAGAACTCCGCGAACGCTGCGCCGATCCGCAGGTCGAAGCGCTGCTCGAGTCGGGACGACTCAAGATCTTCCCGTCGGTCTACAACGTGGACTTCCCGGAATACGAAGGTCTGGAGATTCGCTTTCCGCCACTCCTCGAGATGCTGAAGTACGCACAAGAGCGAGGCTTCACGAAGATGCAGATCAGCACGCCCGGGATCATCGGCCTCGCCGGCTTGTTCTCCGCGAAGCTCCTGCAGATCGAAACTTCGGCCACCTACCACACGAGCTTCCCGGAATACGTCGAGAACTACACGAAGGACATCAGCCTCGAGGCGTTCACCTGGAAGTACATGATCTTGTTCTACCACTCGGTCGACGAGGTCGTGGTCCCCTCCAAGTTCATCGCGAAGCTGCTGCACAAGCGGGGCCTCCGGAATCGCAAGCTGCTGATCCTCGACCGGTGGGTCGACCTGGATCGGTTCCACCCTCGCCATCGCACCGCGGGCTTCTGGCGCAAGTTCGGACTGCAGAACGAGGACGACCTCGTCAAGTTCGTCTACGTCGGCCGTGTCGGCCGCGAGAAGAACCTCGACACGTGCGCCGAGGCGTTCCAACGACTCGCCGCGCAAGATTCGAAGGCCCACTTGGTCATCGTCGGTGATGGCCCGTATCGCGACGAACTCGAGGAGATGCTCAGCGGATACCCGGTGACGTTCACGGGCTTCCTCGGTGGGGAAGAGCTGCAGCGCGCTCTCGCATCCGCGGACGTGAAGCTGTTCCCGAGCACGACGGACACTTGGGGCAACGCACCGCTCGAGGCGCAGGCCTCGGGGATCCCGGTCGTCGTCTCGGACCAAGGCGGACCACAGGAACTCATGAGGGACGGCGTCACGGGCTTCCGCATTCCCGGCCACAACGTCGACGCGCTCGCGGACGCGATGTTCGACCTGATGGACGAATCGACTCGTCGCGAGATGGGCACGGCAGCACGTCAGTTTGCCGAGGAGCAGCGCATCGACGAGCCCTTCACCGCGATCCTCGACTCCGATGGCTACCGCCGCCGAGCCCGGAAGGAGAGGGAGGAGCGTCAGCTCGAAGAGCTCCGACCCGTCATCGTCACTCCCCATCGTGAAGAACTCGTCGAGCTGGACTTCGAGATGCCGATGGAAACGGTCGAACAGTGACACCCCTGCTCTACGGGATCGGCGCACTTCTCGCTCTCGTCGCCCTGCGCAAGATCTGCGTTCGGCTGGACCTGTCCCGCGCGAAGCACCCGTCTCTACGCGGCCATGCCAACATGTCGAAACGCGTGGCCAAGCTGGTGCCGTTCTACGAGTACACACGCGACGAGCTCTTCCGCGCGGACGACGCGCCTGCCGAGATCGAGAGCTCTCGCCGCGAGGCGTTCGAGCGCCTTTCGACGACAATGCGTGACTCGAAGCCAATCTCTCTCGAGCGCACGAAAGAACTCGAGCCCGGTCTCGCGGATCTCCAATTCACGAACGCCTATCGCGTCCCGTTCCAGTTCCGCAGCGTCGTGCAGGAGCATCTACCCGTGGGCATCTTCGCCGAGCAGACCGAAGGCACGCGGATTCGGGACCTGGACGGAAATTGGAGCTACGACCTCGGTGGATCGTACGGAGTCAACGTATTCGGACACGACTTCTACAAGGGTTGCATCGATCGCGGCGTGGAGCGCGCACGGAGACTCGGCCCAGTGCTCGGCCCTCTGCACCCCATCGTCCTCGACAACGTCGCCAGACTCCGCGAGGTGTCCGGCCTGGCCGAGGTGTCGTTCCACATGTCCGGAACGGAAGCCGTCATGCAAGCCGTCCGCCTCGCGCGTTACCACACGGGCAGGTCCAAGGCTGTGCGGTTCTGCGGGGCCTACCACGGCTGGTGGGATGGCGTGCAGCCCGGAGTGGGCAATCCCCGCAAGGTGCGGGACGTCTACACACTCCGCGACATGCACCCGAACACCGCGCACGTGCTTCGCACCCGCAAGGACATCGCGTGCGTGCTGATCAACTCGCTCCAGGCGCTGCATCCCAACGCGAACGCACCGGGCGACGCATTCTTGATGAGCAGCAAGCGCGAGGCCCACTTCGATCGGGAGGCGTACGCCGAGTGGCTCCGTGAAGTCCGCGAGATCTGCACGGACCGCGGCATCGTCATGATCATCGACGACGTGTTCCTCGGCTTCCGTATCGCGCGTGGCGGCTCACAGGAGTACTTCGGTGTCCGAGGGGACCTCGTGACCTACGGCAAGACGCTCGGCGGTGGACTCCCGGTCGGTGTCGTGTGCGGCAAGCACGAGTTCATGAAGCGCTACCGCGACGATCGACCGTCGGACATCTGCTTCGCGCGCGGCACGTTCAACTCGCATCCGTACGTGATGGCGACCATGAACGAGTTCCTGAGAGCCATCGACGATCCGCAGATCGTGGCTGACTACGAAACACTCGATCGAGTTTGGAACGAGCGCGCGACGAATCTCAACAGTCAACTCGAACGCGCGCAATTGCCCGTTCGCGTCGCGAACATGCAGTCCGTCTGGACGACGCTCTACACCACCCCCAGCCGCTACAACTGGATGCTCCAGTTCTATCTTCGGGCCGAGGGGCTCTCGCTGAGCTGGGTCGGCACGGGCCGCTTCATTCTCAGCCACGACTATACGGACGACGAGTTCGCGGACGTCACGGCACGGTTCGTCCGCGCGGCCCAGGCCATGCACGACGACGGCTGGTGGTGGACGGCGGCGCGCCTCACGAACAGGTCGATCCACAAGCGTGTGCTTCGCGAGCTGCTGTCCGCTCGCCTCGGCCGCGACAAGGCGGCCGTCCGTTCGCCGGCCGGTTGAACCACAGGCGGTATCCCGATGCGAAAGTCGTGGCTCACGAAGATCTCCCCGAGGCTCCCGCGGAAGTTCTCGCCGAAGGAGGACATCAACTTCTTGATCACCAACCGCCTGCCCCGTCGATGGGCCACGCTGTTCATGGGGCGATTCAGCCGCATCGAAGTGCGTTGGGTGCGCGCCCTGTCGATCGGGATGTGGCGGACGTTCTCTCGAGAGCTCGACCTCTCCGACGCCAAGAAGTCGAAGTTCTCGAGCCTGCACGACTGTTTCATCCGAGAGCTCCAGGATGGATCGCGACCGATCGATCCGAACCCGTCGACGATCACGAGTCCGTGTGACGCGATCATCGGAACGCACGGCCGTATCGATGGCGACACCGTAATCCAGGCCAAGGGCTTTCCGTATCGATTGACAGACCTGTTCCACGATGACGAGCTCGTCGAGCGCCACCGCGGCGGCACGTTCATCACGATGCGGCTCAAGGCGAGCATGTATCACCGGTTCCACGCACCGACGGATTGCCGCGTCCGAGGAGTCACCTACGTGTCCGGCGACACCTGGAACGTGAACCCGATCGCGCTGAAGCGCGTCGAGCAACTGTTCTGCAAGAATGAGCGTGCGGTCATCGACCTCGACCTTGGCGATCCGAACCGCGCTCTCACGCTCGTTCCGGTCGCCGCCATTCTCGTCGCGAGCATCAAGCTGCACTTCCTGGACGACGTGCTCAGCCTCGAGTATCGAGGCCCCAACCGCATCCCGTGCGACGCGACGTTCCGAAAGGGCGACGAAATGGGCTACTTCCAACACGGCTCGACGATCCTCCTGTTCGCCAACGGCGACTTCGAACTGTGCCCGGAGCTCCGCGAGGGCTCTCGCGTTCGTGTCGGCGAGCCACTCCTGAGAACCGAGTCGTGACCCACGACTTCCAACCAACCAGCTGAGAGAAACCGATGGGCGACGCCAAGGGACGGCAGACATTCTTCGAGGAGCTTCGCGAGCAGCGGTGGGACGATCACCGTTACTACCACCAGAGTCGCATCAACCAGACGCTGCACTTCTTCAGCGCTCTGAGCTTCCTCACCGCGTACGTGATGATCTGGATCGATCCGGTGATCGCGTGTCTGCTGGGTTGGCTCGTGGCCATGACGCTGCGGCAGAGCGGACACTTCTTCTTCGAGCCGAAGACCTACGACCTCATCAACGACGCGACGCACGAGCACAAGGAGAACATCAAGGTCGGCTACAACCTCTCTCGCAAGGTCGTGCTGATCTCGATCTTCGTGCTGCTGCCGCTGATCCTGGTCGGCGAGCCGTCGCTGTTCGGACTGTTCGCGCCGCACGCGAACGGCTCGGACTTCCTGCACAACACGTGCGTGATGTGGATCGGCTTGGGCGCGCTCGCGATCGTCTTCCGCACGGTGCAGCTTTTTTTTGTCCGCGGCGTGCAGTCGGGCCTGGTCTGGGCAACCAAGATCCTCACCGATCCATTCCACGACGTGAAGCTCTACCACCGCGCGCCTCTCTACTTGCTGCGCGGCGAGCTCCTCGATCCCATGGACGAAGACTGGAGCGGTAAGCCGACCGCTGCGTCCTGACGCCGCTCGCCGCTACTCCTCGTCGCGCACCGACAACGTCGCGCGCGAAGGCGCGTAGCCGATCCGGTGCGCCACGACTTCGAGGGTCGTGACATCCGCCTGCAGTTCGATCGGCTGCCGGTACACCGCCCAGCTCTTCGCGCCCTTCGCGCGATAGCCGATCGACGCGCCTGCGGTATCGCTGGACAACTCGACCGCACCGTTCGCGCGTCGGAGGGCCACGGCCGCGGTCTTCGGCTGCACGCCACCGTGCCAAAGCCGTTCCGCGACCATGCGCTTCTCGGGGAGCACGAGTCCGAGGTCACCCGTGGCTTCGATCCAACGATCGAGCTCCGCGCGCAGGCGCGCCGCAACTTCGCGGAGAGACGGGTCGTCGATCCGATTGGAGGCCTCCCACGGATCGCTGCGACTGTCGTAGAGCTCTTCGGCGGGCCGTTCGGTCGAGGCACACTGCCAGTGGCTCGGCGCCCGCTGCGCGACCTTCGCGAGCGCATAGAGATCCGCGGTCATCGCGAGACGCTCGCGATACGCATTGCGAATCAAATGCGGGAGATCGGTGCGATAGTTGCGCACGTATCGATACCGACCGTCACTCACGGACCGCGCGCGGTCGTACTCGCTGTCGAACCGATCCGCGTGTGCGAACGCGAGCCCGCGGCCCGCGCGTTCGTGGCGGCCCGCAAACGCCACTCCGTCGAGTCGTGCGTCGGGTTCGAGGGACGCGAGCGACAGCACCGTCGGACCGAAGTCGACGAAGCTGACGACGCGATCCTCGGTCTCGCCGGCCCGCCGACCGTCCGGATAGCGCACCAGCAGCGGCACGCGCGTGCCCAGGTCGTACGGAGAGCGCTTGCCGCGCGGCAGCCCGACGCCGTGGTCGGAGTAGAAGAACACGACCGTCGAATCCGCGAGGCCCGCCTCTTCGAGCTCGGCGAGCTTCTTGCCGACCCAGCCGTCCATCCGCGCGATGTTGTCGTACGTTCGCGCGAGCGCGTCGCGGACCGCGAGCGTGTCGGGATAGAGCGGTGGAATCGCGAGCACGTTCGGATCGACGACGCGCGGCGCACGCTTCGCCTTCGGAAACGCGCGGCTTTCGTGTGTTCCCCCGTGATTGAACACGGCGAAGAACGGCGCGCCGTCCGGACGGCTCCGCCAGTGCGCCTTGCCGCCCGACTTGTCCCACGTCGTCGCAGGCGCCTTGAACTGGTAGTCGGTCTTCGCGTTGTTCGTGCAGTAGTAACCCGCGGCACGCAGGTGCTCCGGGAAGCACCGCACGAACGCGGGCGGCACGCCTTCGTAGCTCGGGATGTCCGCGTACGCCTCCGGGTCCCGCGCGATCGCGGCCTTGCTCGGGTTCCCGGTGCGCATGTGCATCGTCCCGATCCGCGTCGCGAACATCCCGGTGATCAGCGACGAGCGAGCCGGCGCGCAGACCGGACTCGACGCGAACGCGTTGCTGTAGCGAACGGACTGGGCCGCCAGACGATCGAGGTGCGGGGTCGGCACGGTCGGATCCCCGTAGCACGCGAGCCAGGGCGACATGTCCTCGACGCAGAGCCACAGGATGTTCGGCCGGTCCGGCCAGTCTCGGACCTCGGACTCCGGCTGCGGCGCGGCGCCGCACGAAGTCAACGCCAGGATCAGCAGCGCGATCACTCGGCGAGGGGTCACGGTGAATCCGCGAGGCCTCAGGCGACGCCGTCCGAACGGCCGCCGAGACGCAGGTTCGACCGGCGCAACCGCGACGCGATGATGTGCATGATCCGCTTCGCGAACCCCGGCTTCTCGGTGAACAGGGAATCGAAACGCCGCGGCGACACGGTGACGAGCTCACAATCGCTGACCGCCCGCGCCGTCGCGCTGCGCGGCATTCGATCGAACATCGCCATCTCGCCGAAACAGTGCCCCTGCTCGAGGATCTCGACGACCTGGTCCTCGACGACGATCTCCACGCGCCCATCCCGGACGACGTACATTCGATCCCCGTCGTCACCCGCGCGAAACACCACATCGCCTGCCGTCAGCCGGACGTGTGGTTCGTCGCGCACGAGGAACTCGATCTTCTCGTCGGGCCCGCCACTCGCGGGCATCTTGTTCGCCGCCTGGTCCATCACTCGCTCCGTATGCCTGATCAGCCGTCCAGTATGACCCGACGGATGCACGAACGGCCAGGAAAACGCGGCGGCAAGTCGCAGCCCTTCAGCCGCGCAGGGTTTTCGATCGCGCCCGGGCTCCGGTAGCATCCGACGCCTTGACGTTCCGACACCTCTATGCATCCGAAGAACTCGCGGCGCAGCCATCGATCTCCTCGGTCCCGGACCACGAACGCGATTCGGCCACGAGCGACGGCCGCACGGCGTTCGTCTGGCACTCGCGCGGCTTGGAGTCGGTGCCCGAGAGCTGGCTCCGGCAGACCCGACTGCGGCGGCTGCAGCTCACCCGCAATTCCCTGACGGCGATTCCCGAGGGGATCCGATCGCTCTCGCGCCTGCGCGGTCTCTACCTCTGCGACAATCGCCTACGCGGCCTCCCCGATGGAGTCGCCGAACTGGCAGACCTCCACACTCTGTGCCTCGCCCGCAACCCGCTCGAAGAACTGCCCGACGTGATCGCGCGGCTGCCCGCGCTGGAGCAGCTGGACGTCACGAAGGCCGGACTCCTGAGCCTCCCGGATTGGATCGCGAACTGCACGAACCTGCGCTTCCTCGCAGCCGGTGACAACGAGTTCGAGTCGGTCCCGGACGCGCTCGGTTCCTGCGCGTCCCTGAAGGAGCTCGACCTGCGCGGCAACGGCCTGCGCGAACTGCCGGCCACGCTCGGCGAGTTGCGCGCCCTCGAGTGGCTAGAGCTCAGCGCGAACCGCCTGTGCACGCTGCCCGAAGAGTTCGCCGATCTGCGCGCGCTGCGCGAACTACACCTCGACCGGAACGGACTCCGGGAACTTCCGACCTGGATCCGGGACCTGCCCGACCTGCGCGTTCTCGACGTCAGCGACAATCCGCTGCGCGAGCTCCCCGACTGGCTGTGGACCATGGACTCGCTGAGAGAACTCCGCATCAACGAGGTCGGCATCACCGAGGTCCCGGCGTCCATCCGCGGGTTGCGGTCGCTCGAGATCCTCGCAGCTGACGACAACCAGCTGTCCGACCTTCCACCCGAAATCGCCGAGTTGCGCTCCCTTCGCCGGCTCGACCTGTCCTCCAACGACTTCGAACGAGCCCCCGAGGCGATCCGCGGCCTGCCGCTCACCTTCCTGGACCTCAGCTTCCAGCCGCTCCTCGTCCTCCCGGACTGGCTCGGCGAGTTGACTTCGCTACGAACGCTCGACGCACAAGGCACGCGACTGACCGAACTCCCGTCATCGATCGGCGAGCTGTCGGAGCTACGCGACCTGTGGTTGCTGGACAACAAGCTGAAGGAGGTTCCCCACGAATTCGGCCGGCTCGAACGGCTGCGAAGACTGACGATCGGAGAGAACCCGCTCCGGAGCTTCCCGCTGCCGGTCACCGAACTTCGGGAGCTTCGCCACCTGAACGCGTCCGACGCCAACCTCACCACCGTTCCGGCAGCCATCGGACAGCTGACGCAGCTGCAGTATCTGAGCCTTCGAGGCAACGAGCTGTCGGCGCTGCCCGAGGAGCTGTCGAGATTGAGTTCGCTGGAACGGCTCGATCTGTCGTTCAACGAGCTCGAATCGGTTCCGCCGGCGGTCCGGAGCCTCGCCTCACTCGCCCAGCTCGACCTCGACTTCAACGCGATCGACTGCCTACCGGACTGGATCCACGAGCTGACGAAGCTGACCAATCTCAGCGTCGGGCGAAACCGACTGCGCGAGCTACCGGTCAGCCTGAGTGGCCTGCAGCTCGAACAGCTGAACCTGCAGCGGAACGATCTCGACACCCTGCCGTCGTGGCTCGCGGAGTTGCGCAATCTCGCCGTGCTGGACCTTCGCGACACCGGGCTGCGCAAGTTCCCGCCGTGGGTGCTCGAACTCTCCGGACTGTACGAACTGCGCATCAGCGGGAATCCACTCGGTCGACTCCCCGACGAGATCGATCGGCTCCAACGCCTGCAGTGTCTGTCCGTAGATCGCACGGGTCTGACCGAGATCCCGCCGACGATCGGTCACCTCACCGAACTCCGCTGGCTGGAGCTCGGTCGCAACCGATTGACCGAACTCCCGAGCGAAATCGGTCGGCTACACAAGCTCACGCGGCTGGTGATCGGAGACTTGCGGTACGGCCCCGGCGAGAAGAAGCCGATCGAGCGCGACGTGATCCCGGAGCTCCCGGCGTCGTTGGCGGACCTGTCGAGCCTCGAAGAGTTGACGCTGCGGAACATCGGTCTCCGCCGCGTGCCGTCCGAACTGCGCCGCCTGTGGCGGCTCGAATCCCTCAACCTCTCGGACAATCCGCTCGAACCCCTGCCCGCACAGCTCGCGCAGCTCCCCAATCTCGAAGAACTCGTGCTCGACGGAACGAGCATGGACGACCTTCCGCGGTGGTTGTCCGCATTGCCGAGACTGAGTGCGGTCTCGCTCGATCGAAACGAGTTCTACGAGTTCCCCGCCGCGCTGCGAGGAGTCGTCGAGCTGGTCCGACTGTCACTCGATGAGAACCACCTGACCGAGATCCCCGACTGGATCGGAGAACTCACGCGACTCGAGAGCCTCTACCTCGGAGAGAATCGGATCGCCGAGATTCCCGACGCGCTGGCGAGCCTCCGGCACCTCTCCAGCCTCAACCTCGCCGACAACCGGATCTGGTCCGTTTCGGATGTCGTCGCCGCGAGACTCGCCGAAATCGACTGGGTCGTTCTCGGCGGCAACCCGATCGAGTAGGATTCGGGGCGGGGCTCTTCCAGAAAGAGGAAAGGATCGACCATGTGTCCAGCAGTCTTGCGCCACGCGGACCATCGCCTGGCGGCACTCGCGTTCGCCGCATGCATTTCCGCCACGACCGGCTTCGCCCAATCGACCTGGATCGTCGACGCGGGCGGCGAAGGAGACTTCTCCGACCTTGCCGCCGCGTTCGATGTGACCGCTCCCGGGGACACCGTGCGGGTCCGCCCCGGTGACTACGGCGGCGCGACTCTCGAGAAAGCCATCCGACTCATCTTCGAGCCCGGTGCGTTCGTCAACACGCCGTCGAACAGCGTCACGCTCGAAGTCTCCGGCATCCCGGCCGGACAGGTGTGCAGCATCACCGGCCTCGACATGACGGACGGCTCGCTCGCCGTGGGTGCCCAGCTGTCGGTGCACGATTGCGACGGTGTTGTCGCGATCGAACACGCGACACTGCTGTCCTGGGTCAACCCCGCGTTCGGAATCGAGCGCTGCGCGTCGGTCCACGTCAGCCACTCGTCCATTCGACAGATGATGCACGCGACCGACAGCCGCGTCACCGCCAGTGAATGCGAGTTCCGGGGTGGCGTCAACGCGTTCGGTGTCCGCGCCACGAACTCGACGATCGAACTCAATCGCTGCTCGGCATTCGGCGGCGACTCGATCGGACATTTCGGGTCGACGTCCGCGGTATACGCGGAGGACTCGCACCTCGTTTTGCGCGGCGACGCCAGCAGCGAATACGCCGGCGGCTTCTGGGCGACGTTCCAGAGCCCGTCGATGCAGGCCGTGGGCACGAGCACGCTGTTGATCGACCCGAATGTCACGCTGTCCAGCGCGCCGCTCGGGATGACCTCGATCGAGACCCGCCCGCTACCGACGGTTTCGGCGACCAACGGTCCGACCATCGACGTCACGATGCGCACGACGCCGGGCGATGCGTTCGGACTTCTACTCGCGTTGCCGGGCACGCCAATCGACGTGCCGCCATTCGGTACCTTCTGGTTCCTGAGCGCACCGGTGCCACTGGTAACGACGACCATGGGCGCATCCGGCGAGTTCACGATGTCGCTCAACAATCCGGGCACGCCCTCCGCGATCGGACTGCCGCTCGCATTCCAAGGCGTGAACGCGGGCGCGGTCATCGAGTTCACGAACTCCGCGCTGATCGTGGTGCAGTAGCGTCCGAACCGTGAGGCTGGATCGGCGACCCTACGCGGGTCGCCGCATCAGCCCCCACTTCTCGAGCGCTTCGAGCGCTTGATCCCGCGTCTCGAATACGGCGATGAAGCGGTTCTTGTGACAGAACACCGCGCCGTCGACGCCCACCACCTCGGCGAGCTCTTCGTCGACGAGCCCGGCCCACTCCGCAGGTAGCGGCCGCTTTTTGTCGAAGCTGTCGGGTCGAGGCGGAATCGCGACGACGCGCCACTTTCCGTCTCCCGGGAAGAGCACGTAGTCGGTGGGATGATCCGCGCCACCGTTGCCGAAGTACGCCCCCTTCCAAGGGCCGTACTGGTCCAGGAACAGCACGGCGCGTCCGACCTCCTCCGCGTCTTGCATCGCCGCGATTACCGCAGCGCGTGACTCGATCGCACGCTCCACACCATGGCGCACCCCGGCGACCACGCGTTCGGCCATGGCCGAAGCAGCCAGGAAGTTCTCCAAAAAGTCCTCCGGCGTCTCAGCGGTGTTGTTGTGGATGCCCACCAACGTCGAAAAGCACGGGATCCCGCGGACCGGGGTGTGCGCACCGATGTCGACCGCGTCGACGTTGTCGACGAGCTCGTCACGCAGCGCTCCCGCGACGGCCGGACGCACCTTGCCCTCCGCCTCGAGCCAATCGAGAACCATACCGGCGGACGAACGCGTGCCCTCGTAGCTGGCCTGGTGGTGATCGAAGCGACAACGCTCCGCATCGAACTCCCCGCCGACATCGACTGCGATGTCGGCCTCGGCGATCCGCTCGAGATCGCGGGTGCGCACGATCGTCGCGTCCGCATCGACGAATACGCGAATCAACGCGAACGCGAGCACGTCGTCGGCATGGAAGGAGCCCGAATGGGTAGCGACCTCGATCGGCATGAAAGCGTCTTACCCATCGCATCGGCCGAAGCAAGCGCACCGTCCAATCCGTCTACACTCCCGCCGCTCCGGTGTCGAAGATCACCACAGGGGAGGGCAGACACCACACTTGGCACGCATTCTCACGGGCAGGGCGCGGCGCACCGCGTACCGGAGCTGGCTGATCCTCGCAGCCGCCGTGTGCGTGATGACGACCACGGTGTTCGAGTCCTTCCACGCGTCGATGCGCTGGCGGCCGACCGGCGCGAATCGGCTCGTCGACCCGTCGATTCCGACTGGCGCGAAGGAATGGCGCACGACCAAGGACGCGATCCAACGCCGGCAGGACTTCGTCCGCCTCGAGGTCTCGGACGACAAGCCTCTGGCTCTCGCGCTGCAACGCGTACCGATCGAGGGCCCGGCTCGGTATTTGATCAGCGGCGAGATCCGCACGCGCGGACTCGGTGCCGATGGCCAGAAGAAGCCCAGCGCCCGCGTGGTCCTCGTGTCCCTGGACCCCGACCGCCGCGCGCTCTTCCATCGGCCGCACGTGGCGTGCGAAGTCGTCGAAGACCGCGAGTGGCACCCGTTCCGCGGCTCTGTGCTGGTGTGGGACGACGTCCGCGAACTCGACGCCGGAGTGCAAGTTCACGGCCACCGCGGCACGTGCGACGTGCGCAATCTCGACCTTCGCTTGGCAGAAGAGAACACGCTGTTCGCGTGGTTCCGAGATCTGCTCGTCGTCACCTGGGTCGCGCTACTCGCGCGCGGCGCGTGGCTGCTGTTCCGACGACGACGCTTCTCGTTCGCGCGCCTGGCGATGGGGATCACGATCGCCGGCATCCTGATCGGCACCTCAACACCGGTGCAGTGGACGGAGCCGTTTCACTACGCAGTGAAATCGATGTTCCGGACGGAAGCACCGGTACTCGAGACGAGGACGGCCGCTCCCGACCCTGCACCGACGATCGAACGCCGCACGGACTCACGTAAGTCATCGCAAGGCCCACAGCGCACCGTTCGCAAAGTCGGGCACTTCGTGTGCTTCGGTATCCTCGCCTGGACGGCCTGGATGACACGCCGTCGACGAACGATCCGCCCCGTGCTCGCCTTGTGCTTCGTCGTCGCGTGTCTCACCGAGTGCCTGCAGTACCTGGCAGACGGCCGTGGACCCGGCCTCCTAGACATCGGGATCGACATGGCCGGAGCCGGCGTCGCGCTCGGGATCATACTGGCGTGGCAAACGTGCTCGGCGACGCGAACGAGATCGGGCATCCCCTCCCGAGGCCCGAACCAAGTGACTATGTAGCCGCTACTGACACGCCAGCGTTCCGCACACCGACGGCGAACACTCCCGCCCCGTCCACCACAGGTCGCTGATCGACGTGCACGTCGTGTTCGAGTGCAGCTGCCAGCGGACATCGGACTTGGAACCGCACGCGGTGACCGAGATCGTCTTCGACAAACCAGCGGGCGCCTGGCCGTTGCCGTCCCAGCAGGTCCCGTTGGCGGTGTTGAACACGCTCTCACCCGGCGACGGCACCGGAGTGACGACGATGTTGACTCGACAGTCCTTGGTCAGACAGTCCTGATTGCCGACCGGGCCCGCGCAGCGGCACTCGCCGGTAGCGAATTGGTTGACCGACGTCGTGAAGCTGCCGTAGGTCCATCCCGACACGAAGCACGCCGTCGATCCGTCGCAGTCGTTCTGCGTCTGCGGGGCAGGCTCCAGGATCGCGGCCATGGACAAGGCGGCGGCAACGCCGATCGAAATCGACACGAGGATCTTGGTTGCGATGGTTTTCATGGTCTTCCGAGCTACAGCTCGCTGGTGATGCGGTTCAGGATTTGCTCGCGGGTCTGCTCGTAGAGGCATCCCTCACGCACGAACACCTCGAGGATGCCCGAAGAGAAGTCGAGCACGGCAGCTCGATAGGCCTCGACGGCCTGGTTGGTCAGCGGTAGTTCTTCCAACGCAGCAGCGTAGAAGTCGTCACCGTCGTTGCGGATCGCGAAGGCTTCGAAGGGAAACATCGACGAACCCGCCACGAACTGGGCGCGGTCCGCGGCGGTCTTGGCGACCTCGGCCGCCACGCCCTGCCCCACGAAACGGGCCTCGAGCTCGCGCTTCTTCGTCTCGATGTGCTCCTGCTGGTCGGACGGCAACTCCGCCACAAACTCGCGGTAGTTCACGTGACGCGCGCGGCCGGAACTCGCGAGGGCGGCGATCTCTTCCGCGCTCTGACCGTGGATGAAGTCGCGCAGGTGGTCGAGCTTGTCGACGCGGGCCGACACGAACTCGGACAGCTCCTCCCGCGATTCGACCGGGATCACCAAGTCGTTTCGATTGAGACCAACGTGGCGGAACAACTCGTCCGCCGAGAGACCATCGGGCTGGTGCACGCGCATCGGGAACGAAAACTCGGAGCGCGGATACGCACGCCATGCGTCATCGGGCTCCGGGGGCACGACCTCGCTGCGCATGGTCTCCGAGGCCGCCAACGGTGGGCCGAAAGCCTCACTCGCGATATCGATGAGCTGTTCTTCGCGCTCCGCGTAATCCGGCAGCGCCTCGCGCACTTGGCGTGCGCTCTCCGCGAGCTCGTCCGGATTCCGGCGCATCGCACCCTCATCGTCCGAGCGATACACGAGAAACGTCACGATCCCCGCGACCACGGTCAACAACGCGAGTCCACCGACTCGCACGAGCTTTGCATTCAGGTGCCGCACGAAGACTCCAAGATGTGATCGGACGAAAGAGCGAGCTGACCGAGTCGGGCCAACCTATGTGCCCTGCTCAGAAGTGTCAACCGGAGCGTTCACACCAAACCTGTCGGTGCTAGTGCGAACACGCGAGCCGTACGACGCACGAGAAGTCCCCATCCACCCACGTTCCTCGTCGGGAAGCGCTCCTCACGCACGATGCGGCGCGCTATCTTCCTGCACGCCGTGAACTTCGAGTATCTCCAGCTCGACCCCAGGAAGATCCGCGCGACCACCGAGCGTCTGCGTCGCCGAATCCTCGAACGATTTCCGGACCGCAACCTCGGCAGCGTCGCGGCAGACCTGGTCGCCGCGACCGACGTTGCTGCGCAGCGCGCGACCCGCATCGCTCGACCGAATCGCGTTCTTCGGTTCGCGATCGCCGCGATTCTCATCGGTGTTCCGGCCCTGGTCGTCTGGCTCGTGCAGGGCCTCGAGATGCGTGTCGGCCCCTCGACCGTCATCGATGTGATCCAAACGGTCGAAGCGGCGCTCGGCAGCATCGTATTCCTCGGCGCGGCCGCGCTGTTCTTGACGACGGTCGAAACGCGCCGCAAGCGAAAGCTCTGCGTCGACTCGATCGACGAGCTTCGCGCGCTGGCACACATCGTCGACATGCACCAGCTGACGAAGGATCCGGAGCGCGTGCAGAATCGCGGCGCCGACACCGCGTCGTCTCCTTCACGCACGCTGACGGCCTTCGAAGTGTCGCGCTACTACGACTATTGCGGCGAAATGCTCTCGTTGATCGCCAAGATCGGGTCCCTCTACGCGCAGGCGTCGAGCGACGCCCAGGTCAACGGTGTCGTCGACGATCTCGAATCCCTGGTCAACGGCGTCGACCAGAAGATCTGGCAGAAGAACGAACTCTTGCACACCCTGTATCGCGAAGAAATCGAGGGCCAGCTCGGCGCGTCTCCGGCAGCGGCTCCGGAGACCGAGAAGACGCCCGCGGACTAGTGCTCCTCGCGGAGCTCTAGTCTGCCAAGAAGTCGCGCATGGAACCGGCGCGGAGCGCCATCAGCTTGCGCCGTAGCTTCGGCATCGACCGATCGAAACGCTTGCGAACGGCGTCCGCGGACATTCCACACTCTTCGGCGATCGCCTCGAAGGTCACGCCGTCGTAGACGCGACGCGTCACAATGCGGTGGTCCGTAGAATCGAGCAACTCGAGAGCCAGCCGCGTGTGCGCGATCTCCACGTCTCGATCGCTCTGCGTGCCCGGGCCTGCAGCCGGATCGGCGCCGAATACGATGGTCGACCGAGACGGCTGCCCGATGTCCCTCGCCACCTCGCGCTGCTGCTGATGATGAAAGCGATGCTGCACGTGGATGTTGCGCTCGACGATCTTCGCGAGCAGCGCCACGAGCTGCGCCTCTGTTTCCACGACGAACTTCGGCGCTCCACGGCGGAACGCGATCAGTGTGTCCTGCACGATCTCGGAGCTCTCGACCCGTCGTCGGAGACCGGCGCCGAGACGTGCGCGCGCGATCTGCCGGATCCGTGGCAGCGTCACGGCGAGGAGTTCGGCGAGGGCCTCGGCGCGACCGGAGTGCCACTCCGTGAGTAGTCGCGTGACCCGGGAATCCGCGGTGCCCGGCGTGGTCATTGTCGCAAGCTCCTCGCCGCGCGCACCCCGGCGTCCCGCGCCGCCGAGTGCTGCGACGTTCGTCCGGGTCGTCGCACGGGGTACAGCGCGGCCGGACCGAGCCATGAGCTCCCGCGCACGACACGCATGGCGCCCGCCGGCAGCTCGATTGCTGCCTGGGTCCTGCCGTCGATCGTCCGCGCTTCCCTCGGACCCGGGGGAAGCATCGCTGCACCACTCACTCACATTGCCGAGCAGATGATGGAATCCGCTGGAGTCCGGCTCCATCGACGTGATCGGTGCGAGTCCGGGATAGCCGTCGTCGAAACGAACCAATGGCGCGACCGGCTGGAATCGCGCGTGGGACTCGTCGAGCAAGTTCGCGCCGTATTCCCAGTCGAGGTCGTCGCCAAACTCCCCTTCTCCGGAAGCCGCCCGGCACCACTCGAGCTGGCTCGGCATGCGCAGCCCGACGACGCGGAGAAGCTCGTAGCTCTGCGTCCACGGCACTCCGTTCGCCGGCTTGCCGACCTCGGTCAAGTTCCGCAAGTCGAGCAGACCGGCGTCGTAGAGCCGCAGGCCTTCTCGGCCCCCGGCCAGCCGAGACCACTGCCCTCGGCTCAGCTCGTGCTTCGCCAGGAAGAACGGTTCGACGGACGCGAATCCGTCCGCGCCCGCCGGCACGAGCACAAACACGACGCCGTGACGAGCGGCCAAGTCCAAATCGCCCGTCTCGTCGCGCACAGGAATCGCGCCGGAGCGCACGTGCGCGAACTCCTCGAGACCGCTGGAGGGATCGGCTCCCAGGGGAACCAATCCGACCTGCGGCCGGAGTTCGAATCCGCATCGCTCGCCGGTGCGAACCCGTCGCGCGCATTCCCGCCACGCGTCGGCAGCGCCGACCACGGTTCGTTCCACCACCGTGCGCGACCACGCAAGACGCTCGCGGAGGTCTGGCAGGGTTTCGTCTCGCAGACGTTCGATCGCGATCTTCTGCTCTTCCAGTCGGTCGTGTAGGAACTGGTCCTCGGGCCGCCCGAAGGCGCGACCTCTGGAGCTCGGTCGTGAAGTGCGCCGGTATCGCGCATGGCAAGTTCCGCCACACCGCCTACGCGGTCCCACGCGGCGAGCGGATCGTCGTCGTCAGCCAGGGGCCGGATCTCGTCGAAGTCCTCCATCCGAAGACGGGCGCAAGCCTCGAACGCTGGACGACGTTTCGCAGGCGATGACGCCGCCGGATCAGAACCCGACGACACCCTCGACGTAGTTCGACACGTGCACACCGAGCGAATTCGCGCCCGGGTCCACGACGGCAGACTGCAGGATCAGAGGGATGCCGATGTTCGAAGTGACGTTCGGAATCGGACCGAGAGAGTAGACCGCCAATCCGGGAATCTGCGTCTGCATGGCCTGAGCCGGCAGGTCGTTGCTCGCGTAGAGCACGCCACGCAAATCCGGGAAGACCGGGCTGAGGTCGAGGTTCAGGTTCGAGAATCCGATCATCATCCAGGTCGACGTCGCTGTCGGGGAGACGTTCTTGAGGACGACATCGAGCGAACCACCGAGCTGCGGCAGCGTCGTCGGCTCGAGGCGCAGCGGCGGCTCTTGGAGATCGTACGGACTCGCCGACGAGTCGATGAAGAACTGAAAGATCGTCGGGTCCGTCCCAGAATCCGCCGGGAACGTGAAGTCGCTACCGCCCGGGTTCGCCGCACCGCCCCCGGCCGTGCAACCGATCAGCACGGGCTTCTGCGGCGTCACGGTCATTCCCCCGGTGTTCTCGAGGACGACCGCCCACTCACCGGTCGCGTGCAGCTGCGCCTGCACCGTGTAGATCGCGGAGCCACCGAAGCGCGCGATGTCCTTCCAGGTCACCGTCGCGTAGCTGTTGCCGTCCGTGAAGAAGTAGACGCCCCCGATCGAATCCAAGTCCTCGGGATTCCAGTTCGTCCAGAACGGCGCAATCATGCCGCCGGTCTGGAACAGGAACTCTGGCAGCGAAGGGGAGCGATCCGAGCTGTCGGTGTTCGGCGCCAATAGGCGACCGTTCGAGTCGACGTCGAGACTGTTGACGATCTGCTGGTTCGGCATCTTGAAGCCGAACCCGAGGGCCGCGCGCTGGATGGTGTTGTCCCGATGGTCCAACTGCGTCCCGAGATTCGGGTCGAAGGTCGCGCCCAGGTCGGCGACGGCATAGCCCCCGTTGCCGTTCGGCAAGAACCCCCGGGTCACAGGAGTGCGGCATGCGACGCCACGTGCCCGCGCATCCGCCAGATCACAACCGTCGCCCACGATGTCGTAGCCGCCCACGCCGTTGGGAATCCACTCGAGCACCGCACCGCGGAGATCGAACTCCGTATCGCCGTAGAACTCGTACGCCGTTGGACGAAGTCCCGTCGAGATACCACCGACACCCCGAGGAAACGGCAACGCCTGGGACAGGTCGAAGGGTCCGGGATCGGTCGGGTTGCCGCCACAGATGCCGACCAATCCGCGCGATGCCACGCGATGGTCGTACGCGAAGACGAAGCTGCCGTCCGGCCGCAGCGTCACCTGAAACGTGAACTGATCGCCGGGTCCACCGCCGAAGCGGGTCATGTCCCGCCATCGTACGGTCGCGAACGCTCCCTGAGGATCCGCGTGGAAGTAGACCTTGTCGGCGTTGGGATTCGTCGGGTCGAGGTCGTCCCAGAGGGGCGCGATCGTCGGGAAACTGCCGAGCAGTTCGACGACCGACGGCGTCGGATCCGTCGTGTCCGCACCGGCCGGCAGGATCCGTCCGTTCGAGTCGATGTCGATCGAGCTCGATGTCGAGCCATCGGGCCACGGGAATGAGAATCCCAGCGGCATGCCACCGGCGACCGAGTCGTCGAACATGGAGAGAGCAGCGCCGAGCGGACTGGAGAAACACTGTCCGGAGACAGGCGTCGTGAGCAGCAACGCCGTGGCGAAGAGGAGCGAGGAGGGGTTCATCCCGGGTACCGTTCGTGGACGCGAACAGGGTGCGAGACGGGGGTAGTCACGAACCCGGTAGACGACACTCTAGCCGATGGCGCCGCTCCGCGCATCGCCGAGGCCGCGTCGCACGCGCTCCACCGAAATCTGGAAGGGAACAGCCGTCCCACGACGCACGGCGTAGCCGCCCATGCGAGGGGCCTACGGGCGCACGACCTACGGCGTCACGAGGTCGATACCGTAGGGACCGATCGGCACGAGGCCGTCACTGCACGTGAACAGCAGACCCCGATCCTCGGTCGTCGTCGTCGCCGGGTTCCAGTAGTGCAGATGCGCCCGAGACGGGCCGTACTGCACGTTCGAGAAGAACAGGCCGCCGTTTTCGTCGAACGCGAGTCCGCTCGGCTGCGCGAAGCCGTCGGCGAGCACCGTCGTCGCTCCGCTGTCGAGGTCACGCGCGATGATGCGCCCGGATTGGCCGCCCCCACTTCCACCGCTGAGCGCCGGCACGTTGTAGACGAGCGTGTTCCCGCGCACCGCGAGATCGAAAGCCCAGATTCCGATCGCGTAGAACGAGCCTGCCGTGTCGAACGCGGTGCCGAGCATGCTGACCACACCCGAAGCGTCGCGGCGGAACAGATCGAACCGGGCGGGCGTGCCGATCGACACGCCGAAGAACAGGTCGCCGTTCGCGTCGACCGCGAGCCCGGTCGGGTTCGCGAGCGAACCGACGAGTTCCGTCACCGCGCCGGTGTCCGGATCCAGCGCGCGCACCGAACCGGCCTGCGCGTTGCTCCCACCACTCACGCTCGGATGCGTGAACACGACCTGGCCGTTCGCCCATTCGAGGTCGAAGCCGTGGGCCCCGAACATCACGAAACCGCCCCGGGTGTCGACGACGATGCCGAAGCTCGTCTCCTGACCGGTCGGATCCCGACGGAACAACTCGACGTGGAATCCGCCCGCGTGCAGTGCGCGGCCGAACCACAAGTTGCCCGCATCGTCGAACACCAGTCCGGTCGAAGTGACGCCGCCTTCACTCAACGGGGTTTCCCCGCTCGAACCGTGCTGGACCACCCGACCCGGCGACACGCCGATCACCTGCGGGCGCGTCGCGACGATCGTGCTCTCCTCGAACACGATCTGACCAGGAGCGCTCACGCTGAGCCCATCCGGCGCGGTCGGGTCGAGCACGATCAGCTGCGTCGCGAGAGACCCAGGCGAGTCGAACTGCACGGGCGACTCGAACGGGCCGTCCCAGATGCTCGGAATCGCGATCGACGAGGCCAGATCGAGGTTCAGCATCTGGCCGCCAGGAAGCGTCATCCCCGAGGGGACGAGCGGCGCGCCGGAAACCAGCACGGCCATCGGCTGTCCCTGAAGATGGGCGCCTGCGTCGAAGCTCACGGTTGCCGACTGTCCGATGCTCCGCGCGACGACCATCGGCGCGTCGGCGGTACCGCCGTGACCGTCGATCTCGAGATGGGCTCGATCGTGGTTGGTCTGGAACTGTGCCGTGGCGACGGACGTCAGCAGGGAGAACGCGACGAGGAAAGCACGCATCGGAAGAGCCTCCGAGAGGTGTGAGTGGAGTCTAGGGCGAGCGACCCGCTCCGTCACTCGGAGCGGTCGTCGAGGCGCGCGTCGCGGATGCAGCCCCTCGACACGAGGCGGGATCCGTTCGTCGCTCGGCACCAACCCGGGTAATTCACCCGGACCCTCCTTCCTGCGTAACGCCCGCAGACGCGCTGTCTTTTTGACGAGGACCACGCCGCCAGCCACACCTCACCCACACCTTCCACGGTGCTTCGAACGATGAACGCGATCCCGACCCTCGTCTTGTTTCTGTTTTCTGTCCTCGCCGCTCCGTCGTCCCCGGCCACGACTTCGGAATCGTCGAAGCGCGGGAAGACCCGCTATTGGCCGACGACCGCCAAGGAGGTCGGCGTAGAAATCGACGGTTACGACTTCGACTTCGAGGCGCCGATCAGCGCCAAGGGAGTCGTGGACGGGCCGTTCACCCACAACGGCGCCTACCGCATTCGCAAGAACGAGCTCGGCTCGCTTCACATGGCCGTCCATTTCGGCACCGACACGCGACAGCGCAACGACATGGACGTCGACCTGCGCATCGATGGCGACCAGGCGACGGTCACCGGGACGGTGCGCGGCAAGGACGTCGGCACCCGCACCGCAAACGTGCGCAAGGTCGGCAAGCACTTCGTCATCGAGTTCACCGTCCGAACGGGAAAAGGCAAGTCGACGAAGCACACGATCCGCTGGCGCGCCCCGTGAGCCTCAGGTTCCGATCGTGACCCGCAGGGCATTCGTGACGCGGGCCGGACCAAAGAGCGCGAAGATCGGCGGCTCGAACACGAGCGCCTGGGTCACGAACGAAAAGCCGAGCAGCGCGAAGTCCTGCGGGATCGGGAGCGACAAACTCGCGACGCCGCTCGGCGCGAGAAGCGAAAGCCCGTTGTCGAACGAGACGCGCCCGATGCAAGACTCCTGGAGGCCGAGCGCCGTCAACGGCGTCGGCGGCGTCTCGTTCAAGCTCAACGCGAGGTAGACGATTCCTGGATCCGGAGCCACACCACGCGCGCGGAACTCGAGGAGTGAACCGAGCCGCGGGCCGGTGCCGGCCGCGATCTCGAGGCTCGAGGCCGCGAAGAAGCCGCACGCGTTGCCGATCGAGTAGGCCCGCCCCTCCTCTTCATCCGTGAACTGTAGCTCCCAGGTCACGTCCGAGATCGGCAGGGCGCCTTCGAACGCCACCATCGTGTCGCGCACGAAGTCCCACGCCACCGACTTACCGAGCAGCTCGGTGATGTCGCCGTCGACCTCGATCTCGCTCCAGTCGGTGCCGTCGAACTGCCACAGATCGCCCGTCAACACGACGGCCTGCGGCACGAGCGGGTTCGGCACGAGCACGCCGCCAAACAGCAGCACGCGCGAATTCGTGAAGTCGTAGGCGAGCTGCGCGGAATAGCGCGGCGCCGGCGCGCTGTTCGTGGTCGCCACGGACCAGTCCGCGCCGTCCCAGATCCAGGTTTCGTCGAGCGCCGGAGTCCCCGTCTCGGTTCCGCCGAACATCACGACGCCGACGCCGAACGCGTCGGCCATCGCGTGACCTGCGCGTCGCGACGGCGAGCTCGCGGGGAACTGCGGCGTCCAGTTCACGCCGTCGAAGGTCCAGGTGTCGTCGAGCAGCTGCCCTTGGACGCCCTGTCCGCCGAACAACACGACTTGGTTCGTGACCGAGTCGTAGGACAACGCGGCCGCAACCCGTGCGGGTGGCGAGAAGGGCGTCACCACCTGAGCCCAGTCGGTGCCGTCCCACTGCCAGGTCTCGTCGAGGAAGGTGCCGTCCTCCGCCTGTCCGCCGAAGACGACGATCCGGTTCGTCGCGAAGTCGAACGTGCGCGCGGCGCCGAAGACCGCATTCGGGGCGGCAGAAGCCCCTGAGTCCGCCCAGTTCCGTCCGTCCCACAGCCAGGTCTGGCCGCCGGTCAGCAGGACCGTGCTCAGAGTCTGGACCTCGTAGGTCAAGACGCCACCAGCGTTCGCTGGAGGCACGACGCCATTTTGCGGTGCCACCCGCAGCCAGCCGACATCCGGCTGGGCGGCCAGCAGAGAAGCCGCGCTGGCGAACGAGATCAGGAAAGTCGTGGTCGTGTTCATCGATCGAACAGATGCCCCCGCCGCGGGTTCTGGTTCAGTCGGATCGATAATCTCGCACCGGCTGAACCAGATCACGGGCCGCTGTCATCTCCCTTCTGTGAACTCCAACCCCAAGCACAGCAACGTTCCGAAACTCCCGCGACGGGAACAGCGAGGGTTGCGGCTGCGTAGACTGATCGACCGGTGAACGTCTCGACGATACTCGCGGATACCGCCTGGCTTCGCGGCCTGGTCGCCCGCCTCGTCGACGACGAGGCCACGATCGACGACATCGTGCAGAGCACTCTCGTCGCCGCCTGGCAGCAGTCCGCGCCGATCGAAAAGCGCCGACCTTGGCTCGCACGCGTCGCCCGCAACGCGCTCTTCGAGCAGCGTCGCAAGCACGAGCGCCGGGTCGTCCGCGAGGCGGCGGCGGCGAAGTCCGAGCGCGAACCATCCGCCGCCGAGATCCACGAGCGCGTCGAGATGCAGCGCGTGGTCTCGGACGTCGTGCTGCAGCTACCGCTCGAGTATCGCACCGTCGTCTTCATGCACTACTTCGACGGACTCTCGCTGCGCGAGATCGCCGAGCGCACCGACACGAAAATCGAGACGATTCGCACGCGGCACAAGCGCGCTCTCGAGCGCCTGCGCGGCAAGCTCGACGATCGCTGCGGGGGACGCGCGGCCTGGGCCCTCGTCCTGCTCAACCTCGACGTCTTGAAGCGCGGCCTCGCGGCGCCCTCCATCAGCGCGGTCGCCTGGCTGACTGTACCAGCAGCCGCGCTACTGGTGACGGCCGTCGCCTTCGGACTGCTCACGAGTGGCGACCCACTCGCCGAACCGGAGCGGATCGCGACGACGCCGCGCGTCGAGACGACGCCGAGCCCGATCGAATCCGTAGATCCTCGAGAGCTCTCCGGCCTTGGCGAACCAGAGCGATCGGGTGTCGGCGAGCCCGCGGCGTCGCGCATGCTCGTCGTGGGCCGGACCGTCACCGCCGAGTCGCGCGAGCCGATCGGGGATGCCGCATTCACGTTGCAAGCCCAGAGCACGACGGGTCTGTGGGCCGACGTCGCGTCGACGAAGACGCTCGGCGACGGATCGTTCGAACTCGACGCGACGATTCCGGCCGCGGGCGGTCGCTATCGCTGGAAGATCGCGTCCGCGGATCGCGCGCCTCGCACGAACCCGCTCGATCTCACGCGCGTGCGTCCCGACGCGACCCGCTCGCTGGATCTCGGGTCGGTCGAGGTCGCGGAGGGCTGCGCCGTGCGCGGAGTGGTCCTCAATGCATCGGGCGCGGCCGCGACGAACACGGACGTCTACTTGGTTCGCTCGACCGGGGAGTGCGACCACCTCGGCGCAACCGATGGGAGCGGATCGTTCGCCGCCGAACACGCGGTCGCGTTCACGGATGGCGAAGATCGACTGGTCGCCACTGGCGAGCTCGGCACGGGTTGGACATGGCTCGACTTGACCCGAGCCCGCGGCTGGCGCGAAGTCCGACTCCAACTTTTCCCGGGCGCGACAATCGACGTGCAGGTCGAATCCGAGGAGGGTCGCCCGATGCCCGACGTCGCCGTGAGTGCGCACGCCGCATCTCCGTTGATCGAGGGCGACTGGACTCAGCGGCTCCTCGGACCAGGCAGTGAGTTCTCCCGTCGTCGACTTCATCGGACAGACGAGCGCGGCCACACCTCTCTGCGCGCTCTCCCCCTTCTCGGCGAACCCGACGACGAAGGCTGGTTGTTCTCGGTCGAACTGCGGCACGAAGGTCGCTCCGTCGTACGAGGGGTGCGCGCGTTCGCTGCGCGCCCGACGCGGCTCGACGTCGTCTGGCCGAAGATCGAACACGAGAAGGGCCCACCATCGAACGCGACGACTCTGGTCTATGGAGTTGTCGTCGACGACCGCGGCGACGCAGTCCGGGCAGCCCGTGTCGAACTCGTATCGCCCCAACAAGGGGCCGCTCTCACGGACGCGACGGGCGCATTCTGCGTCGCCGTGGCGGATTCGTCCGAAGTTGTGCGCGCCCGGGTCGTACCACCGGCACCCGAGCACGCGTGGACCGGGCCGCGCACCGTGGAGCTGCCTCGCGAAGTCGGCGACGTCGAAGTGCGTCTCACGCGCACGATCGGCGCTCGACTGTCGATCGACGTCGTCGACCGGGAAGGCAGCGCACTCGACGTGCGCCGAGCGCTGCTGTGGCCCGATCGCGATGGCGAACTCGGCGCACCGCACCCGGTGCGCTGTCGCATCGGTGGAATCGAGGCCACCGACCTCGCGCCGGGCAACTGGGCGACGATCATCGTCACGGCCGCCGGGCACACGATTCCACACGTCTTCGAGGTGCCCGCGGGCGAGCCGCTGGTCGACTTCGAACTCGTGCCTCTCGGCTCGTGCTCGGTGATCGGCGAACTCGATCTTTCCGCGGTGCCGGAATCGGAGCGCGACCGCCCGATCACGATCGCGCATTCGTTCGTCGAAGGGCCCGCGCTCTGGGTCGACCCCGACACGGGCGGACCGCTCGGTGATGGCGTCCAAGTCGTCGGCGCCGCGAACACGCTGCGGCTCGCTCCCGGCAAGACGCGCTTTCGGCTCGACGGCCTGACCGCCTTTCGCAAGCAGATCGACGTGTTCGTGACGAACTCGGCCCACCTGATCGGCGGCGTCGAGGTCCCGATCGTCGCCGGTCATCGGAGCCGCATCGCGCTGCGCGTGCGACCGGCCGCGACCGCGCGCTTCGAATGGAGTGGACCGCCGCCGGACGCGGACCTCACGCTCTGGTATCACTCGACGAACGACGAGGATCCGACGCGCACGTGGCACGACTGGGTCACGCTCGCGCACATCCCGGCGGGGTTCCGCGGCGAGCTCCCGAATCTGACGCTTTTCCCCGGCGACTACGAGTGGGCAGTTTCGGATGCGGACCGCGATCCGGTTCGGACGACGGTCGGCACGACGGCGTTCCGCCAGGCCTACGCCGGTCAGGCGATGACGTTCTCCGGCGCGTTCCGCGTCGGGAAGCGCGGCGACGTCACGGTGCCGGTCAGAGTCCGATGAACCCGGCCCCGCCGTTCGACACGATCGCACCGAGCGGGTTCGCGATCGGGTCGGTCGCGAGCACCTGCACGAAGAACTCGGTGCCGGCCAGCTCCGGTCGGTCGGGAATCGCGAGTAGCCACACGCCGATGCCCCCGAGCGTCGGCACGCCAACCGTCGCCTCGGGACTGACGAGCAGCGAACAGCCCGTCATGCCGATGACGCCGAGAGGCGCGGGCAACGGCAATCCCTGGTAGTCGCTGTCCGAGCCGCCGAGCAGACCGAACGCAGTCGTCGTCGGGGGCAGCGAGGAGATCTCGATCGCGATACTCGCACCGAGACGTGGCTCCTGACCCGGCGCGAGCGCGAGCTGCGGAATGCCACCCGTCCCAAGGCAGCCCGAGCCGAACGGCGTCAACGAGCCGACGGGGCGTGGCACGTACGCCCACGTCAGCGTCGAGTTTTGGCCGCCATACGAGATCAACGCGTCGGTCGGCGAATGATACGCGAGCTGGTTGTCGAACGACGCCGGCCGCGGCGCGTCGAGGATCAAGTCCCACGTCACACCGTCGTACTCCCAGGTTCGCAACGGCGTCTCGCCCGAACCATTTCGGAACAGAACGACTCGCTGCCTCCCATCGTGGTAGGCGATCGGACCGAAGGCAAACGGGACCAACGGCGTCGGCACCAACGTCCAGTCGTTGCCGTCCCACTCCCAGGTCTCGCTGATGTCGTTCCCACTGAAGTTGTTCCGACCGTAGAGCACCGTGACGCCACGCTCGCGGTCGTACGCCATCTGTCCGATGCGAATATTCGGAACATGCGTCGGGAACCGCTGCGTCCAAGCGACTCCATCCCATTCCCAGGTGTCGCGTGGCCAAGTATCGTTCTGCAACTGCCCACCGAACAGCACGACGCGGCCGAGCCCTTCGTCGAATGCCATCGCCGGCTGCTCGCGACCGGTCAGGCCGATCTGCCCCCCGACGACCGCAGACCACTGGGTGCCGTTCCACCCCCAGATCCCCGTCGGATTCAGGCCGCTCGGACTGCGACCACCGACGACGATGGCGCGACCGAGATTCGCGTCGTAGCACATCGCATGCAGCTCACGGGCCGGCGGCGTGACGATACCCGGTCCGAGCTCGGTCCAGTCGTTGCCGTCCCACGCCCACAGGTCATTGCGCTCGTTCCCGTCCTCGCCCTGCCCGCCGTACAACATCACACGCTCCGAATCCGGGTCGTATGTCATCGCGTGCCAGCGCCGGGACGGCGGACTGTGGTCCGGGAACTGCAGCTGCCACGAAGCCTGCGCCACAACGGACGTAGCTGTGGCCAAGCACAAGATCGGGAACACCAATGAGAGCTTTTGCATGATCGGACTCCGACGACCCCCTGCACTCGCAGGCTAACACGCCTGTTGCCCTGACGCCGGCAATCGGTCTCATGGAGACGCGGGCCAACTTCGGCCCACCGCACAGCTCGCCATGTACACCCGACGCAACTTCTCCTTACGCGACATGCTGCTCTGGACGCGGCACGACATCCTCGCGTTCCTCATCATTGCGACGCTGCCGGTCGTCCTCTACGAGAACCTCGAGATGCGCTGGCTGCACTTGCCATGGCTGCCGATCGCGCTGGTCGGCACGGCGGTCGCTTTCATCATCGGCTTCCAAAACAACGCGAGCTACGGCCGCACTTGGGAGGCACGCAAGATCTGGGGCGGCATCACGAATGCCTCGCGCTCGTGGGCGATGACGGTGCGGGACTTCGTCACGAATCAGTTCACCGACAACCCCGTCAGCGAAGCCGAGCTCCAGACCATCCACCGCGAACTCGTGCATCGCCACGTCGCCTGGTTGACCGCGCTGCGCTACGCGATGCGCCAGCCCCGCACGTGGGAGGACTTCCTTTCGAAGAAGAGCAACCGCGAATGGTGGGAGGCGATCGGCGTACGCGAGCAGACGATGCCGATCCATGACGAGATCAAGGCGTTCATGCCCGAGGCCGAATGCAGCCTGCTCGCGGCCAAGGCGAACCTGCCTGCGCAGATCCTCGCGATCCAGTCGAAGCGACTCCGCGAGCTACGCGAGCGCGGTCTGATCGAGGATTTCCGGCACATGGAGCTGCAAGGCATGCTGACGAACCTGATCGATCTGCAGGGCCGCTCGGAGCGCATCAAGAACTTCCCGTACCCGCGGCAGTACGCGACGCTCAACAAGTACTTCCTGTGGATCTTCGTGGTTCTCCTGCCGTTCGGCGTCATGCACGAGTTCAGCAAGATCGGCGAGGACATCGTCGCGGAGTTTCCGACGATGGGTCCGTCGTTCGTGTGGCTGTCGATCCCGTTCACGGTCATCGTCTGCTGGGTCTTCCACACGATGGAACGCATCGGCCGCGTCACGGAGAACCCGTTCGAAGGCAGCGCCAACGACGTCCCAATCTCGAGCATGTCGCGCGGTATGGAGATCGACATGCGACAGATCCTGGACGAGGATCCCGCCTCGATCCCCGAACCGATCGGACCGATTCACGACACGCTGATGTAGGCGAGGGGCTCGCGCACTAAGATCGCGGCGTGCCTGTCCCAAGCTGGCTCCCGAACGCGATCTCGGCAGCGCGCGTCCTGCTCGTACCGATCTGGATCTGGTCAGCCGAGACTTGCCGCGAGGCCTCCGCTCCCTGCATCGGCCCGCTGGCGATCCTGCTGGTGATCGGCGCGAGCGACGTCGTCGACGGCTGGCTCGCACGCCGCTTCGGCCTGAGTTCACGCCTCGGGGCCCTGCTCGACGCCGTCGCCGACAAGCTCTGCCAGGTCTTCGTCGTGACCTGGCTGACGCTGCGCGCGACCGAGACCGGTTCGCTCGCGCCGCTTCCGCTGTGGTTCATGCTGACCCTGATCGCGCGGGACGGCGTCCTCGTTGCCGGATCGCTGTGCGTGCGCGCGCGGCGCGGCCGGGTCGAGTTCGATCACGCGTTCCACGGCAAGGCGTCGAGCCTTGCGCTGTTCGCGCTCCTGGTCCTGGCCAATGCCGGCGCCCCGATTCCGGCGATCACATACACGACGGCCGCCATCACGATCCTCGTGGTCGTCAGCGGGGCACTGTACGTCGCCGAAGGTGTACGTCAGTGGCGCGGCACGTCCGCGCCCACCGGCTGAGCGCCGAATCAGTTGCCGTTCACGATCTCGAGATCGAACGCGCCCGTGATCGTGCCCGTCAGCGTCACCTCGGTGCGCGGGTCTTCGTCGGGCCCGCTCGTCGTGCGTCGACCCGCGATCGTCGCGGAGAACGTTCCCTCGAGGCGATCGCCGTCGAGCACGCCGTACGACGTCAGCGTCACGGTGCCACCCGTGGACGTGAACACGACCGGCGAACCGTCGTCGAGGTTCATGATGTCCGGCGAGTTGTAGGTGATCAGCACCTCGTCGAGCATGTCCTCGAACACTTCGAGAGGCTCGCCGAACGTGTAGGTTCCGGGCCCGGTGATCTGCCGCGGATCGAAGAAGATCCACACGATCTCGCCGAGTCCGACGAGCGACTCGCTCGCGAAGATCGACGGCACGTTGGGAATCGTGATCTCGCCCTCGAAGCTCGACACGGACGTCGCGATCGTCAGCTGCGGGTCGAAACTCAGACTGAAGCCCGGCACCGAGATCGAGACGTCGAGAGACCCACTGCCGAGACCATCGTCTTTGCAGTAGCGTGGATTCGTCGCGACCGCCGGGTCCGGCAGCGCCGTCGGCGGCGCGCCGTTGCGCCAGCGGTAGACCTTGCGCGTCGGGAACTTGGCCGACGAGACCCAGGTCCCGGTGAAGTACGACGCGTCGATCGGCGCCTCCCACAGACCCGACTGTTCGTCGGCGTTGCGCACGGTGATCGTCGTCGAGAACCCGAGCATCGAAGTCTCGACCCGCCGGACTTCAGCCACGTGCCCCGGCAGGCTGCGCCCACCCTGGAAGTAGAAGACCTTGTCGCCGGGTCGCGCGTCGCTCTCCGGCACCTCCATCAGGAGGTCGGAGTTCTGCACGAGTGCCTGGTAGAACCGCGAGGGATCGGCAGCCCACGGACGACCGCCGTTCAGGCCGCGGAACGCGTAGCCCGCGCAGTTGAAGCTCCAAGTCGGCGAGCCCGGGAACAGCGGGTCGTCATCGACGTACGTGCCGCCGCCGTCCTCGACCTGCTCGACGAAATGGCGCGCGCGATCGGACGTCATCGGGTCGACGTTGAACTGGCGCCCCTCGACCGTCAGGTTCTGCGTCGCGCCGCTCGCGTCGGTGTAGGTCAGCGGCTGTCCGGAACCGTCGACGAGCACGTATCGCCGGCCACAGCTCCGCGTCGCGCCGTCGCCGGCCTGCGCCGCGAACGTCGCGAGGGACTGCGACGGCGACGCCGCGAGCTCCGGCTCCATCTCGACGAGATCGTAGAACGCGTCCTCGCGCAAATCGGAGCGACCCCGCAACGACTTGAGAGCGTGGGTCACGAAGTGCGGGGTCCAGTAGAGCCCACCCGTGATCTCGGTCTCGAGGAACGCCTGCAGCGTCGGGATGCTGTCGGTGTCCCGGCGCTTCTCGATCGCGTACGCGTTGACCAAGAGCTGGTAGTCCCGCGTCGGATCCGGCGCGCCCTGGAACACGGAGCGCAACGCGGCCGCGGTGCCGCCGCCGCCCTGGATCAGGTTCGTGAGCTCGGGGAAGCCCTCTTCGAGGCGCGCTCGCAGGCCGTCGGCCGAGCCGGATGCCGTCAGAAGATCGGAGGTTCCGGACAGCGTCGCTGCTCGATCCAAGGCCTGCTGCACCTCCGGTGTGATGACGGTGGAGTCGCCGCCGCCCCCACCGCCGCCTCCACTACCACAGGCAGTGACCAAGACGAGCAACGCGAGGGACAGGCGGGTGCGGAGGGCATTCATGAGCAACCTCGGGAATCGTGCAGTGTATCCAGAGGGTGAATCCCCAGGCCGAAGCGCGGGGGGACAGCGAGCTCGAGATTTCTTCGGAGGAACCGCACCGCCCCGAAACCACCCGTGTCAGCGCCGGCAGGCCACAGCCGGACCTGCGCGGGCGTTTCGGTTGCGGAACATCGAGACATGCTGTTTCCTCGCCTCGCAGGCGGCGGGCAGCCGCTCCTTCTTCATGAGCCGTCGATACTTCAGCCTCTGCGCCACGATCTGGGCACTCTTCGCGCTCGTATCGTGCTCCGAGCCACCGCGCGGCCCGGTCGATTTCGCGATGCTGAAGGACGACTCCAGCGGCGCTCCCGCGCTTGCTCTCGACCACGCCGGCCTCGTGATGCGGCGCGTGCGCGAAGCGATCTCGAACCCCGCGACGGAGCCGGTCCCCGCGGCACTGCGCTCCGACACCCGGCCCCGCATCGTGTTCCTGTCCGCGAGCGACGACCAATCCGCGGCCCGCGTCGCCCGTGGCGCCGGCCACGGCTGGAACGCGGCGGTCACGGAGGCCATCGAAGGCCTGCGGCGCCAGGGTGTGACCGACAGCGCGCCGACGTGGAAGCTCGACGTCGTCCGCGACGTCGGCCCACGCTTCGAAGTGCGCACGAACGCCAGACGCAAGATGCCGTTCGAGCGCAGCCTGTGCGGCGTGGCGCTCGAATCGGGATACGCGGCCCTACCCGAGGAAGTCGTCGCGCGCACAGTGATCAACAGCGATGGGATCCTGCGGCCGAAGAACATCGTCAAGCACCTGCGCGCGACCGGTCGGAGCGTCCCCGAGTCGCTGCGCGCCGGCGGCACCCTCGCGGTTCGGAGCTTCCGCACGGAGAGCTATGGGATGCATGGGGACGACGTGTTCGCGCTCTACCGCGGACATCGTGCGGAGGCGGACACGACCCCGCACGGCCTGCTCGTGAGCGCTCGCCTCGGTGGCGAGTACCTGAAGCGAGCCGTCGGCTCCGATGGCGTGTTCGTATACAGCTACCTGCCGAAGACCAACACGAACAAGACCAGCTACAACATGGTTCGGCACGCCGGCACGGTGTACGCGATGCTCGACCTGTGGGAGACGACGCACGACGAGGCGTTGCTCGAGGCCGCCGAGGCGGCCCTCGCCCACCTGCTGCGCTGGGTTCAGCCGTATGGAGAAGAGGCGGACCGCGCCGCGTGCCTCGCGTATCGGGGCAAGGTGAAGCTCGGCGGCGTCGCGCTGACCGCCGTCGCCCTCGCCGAACACTGCACGGTCACGAAGTCCGACCGACATCTCGAACTGGCGCGACGCCTCTGCCGCTACATCGAGCTCTCCCAGCTGGGCGACGGCTCGTTCACGCACCAGCGTGCACACCCGACCTTCGATGCGCTGCCGTTCGTGTCCGAGTACTACCCCGGCGAGGCCATTCTCGCGCTAACGCGCGTGCACGCGGTCGACGGAGACGAGCGCTGGCTCGACGTCGCCGCGCGCAACGCTCGCTACCTGATCACCGTGCGGGACAAGGGTGTGCCGACGCGGAAGCTCATCCACGACCACTGGCTGCTCTACGCGCTGAACGATCTGCACCGGGCGCGCCCGAATTCGATCTACCTGGAGCACGCCATGCGCATTGCGGAGGCGATCCTCGGGCGGAATCGCACGAAGCCGATGTTTCCGGACTGGCTCGGCAGCTACTACTCACCCCCCCGGTCGACGCCTTCGGCGACCCGCACCGAAGGGCTGACCGCGGCCTACGCGCTCGCGCGCGACTTCGGTCGCGTCGAGTTCGCCGAGTCGATCCTGGCCGGCATCGAGCGCACCGCGCGGTTCCAGATCCACAACCAGCTGCGCCCGGTCCGTGCCATGTATCTGCCGGACCCCGAGTGGACGATCGGCGGGTTCACCCACGGGCTCGAGAACTTCGAGGTCCGGATCGACTTCGTGCAGCACAACGTGTCGGCCCTCCTGGCCTACCACCGGATCCTGGCACAAGGCGGCTGACGCGTCCCGAATTCGCGGCTCCGCATGGGACGATGCCCCCATTCGGCGCGAATCACACCCGGCGATGGCGAAAGCAGGGCCGCCGCCGACCGATTCGCTTCCGAAGCTTGTGCACGGCGGGCTTGACCCGAGCGGCTCCATGTGTCACACCATGCTTCTTGAGACCCGATCTCAACAACCGCGACCGGGCCGTGGCCGCGGTGGGCACGAACATGAAGCGACTCCTGACTCTCTCGATTCTGACCCTCTCCGCCTTCTGGATGTCGGCGCTGGCCGGCTGTGACCGCCAGACCGACGAAGACGTCTCGTCCCAAACCTCCGAACCGGGATATCGCGTGGTCACGACTTGCGGCATGGTCACGGACCTCGTCCGCCGCGTCGCCGGCGACCGGGCCGAGGTCGACCCGATGATGGGTAACGACATCGACCCGCACACCTACAACCCGACGCGCAACGACATCGCGAAGCTCGAGGCCGCGGACGTCATCTTTTACAGCGGTCTGAACCTCGAAGCGCGACTCGCCGACACGCTGGTTCGCATGGCGGGATCCGGCAAGCGCGTGGTGCCGGTGACCCGGGGGATCGCGCAGGACAAGCTCCTCGAGCCGGACGAGTTCGAAGGCCACTACGACCCCCACGTGTGGAACGACGCGTCGCTGTGGGCCGACACCGTCTCGGTCATCCGGGATACGCTCGCAGCGCAGGACCCCGCAGGCGAAGCCGACTACGGCGTCCGCGCGGCGGAACTCGAACAGAAGATCCGCGCCGTTCACGAATACGCAAAGCAATGCATCGCGACGATCCCCGAACGGAGCCGCGTGCTCGTGACCGCGCATGACGCCTTCAACTACTTCGGCCGCGCCTATGGACTCGAGGTGCACGGGGTGCAGGGCATCACGACCGAACACGAAGCGGGTCTGAGTGAGATCAACCGACTCGTGCGCATGCTGTGCGATCGAAAGATCGGTGCGATCTTCGTCGAGCAGGCCTTCGAGGAGCGACAGGTCAAGGCCGTCGTCGAAGGCGCGCGCGCCAACGGACACAACCTGCGTGTCGGCGGCAAGCTCTACAGCGACGCGATGGGCGAACCCGGCACGTACGGCGGCACGTTCGTCGGGATGGTCGACCACAACGTCACTCTGATCACACGCGCACTCGGCGGCGAAGCGCCGGAGGCCGGCTTCCAGAACAAGCTCTGACCGTCCCCTCATGCCCTCCCCGACGTCCTGGAAACCGAGAGCCGACGGCGCACCCTCGCCACTCCGCGTCCGCGGACTGACGGTCGCCTACGGCGCGGAGCCGGTCGTCGACGACGTCGGGTTCGAACTCGCGCCGGCGCAGCTCGTCGCGATCGTCGGCCCGAACGGTGGCGGCAAGAGCACGATGCTGCGCGCCACGCTGGGGCTCGAACCCGCGCGAGACGGCGCCGAGGTGGAGTTCTTCGGACGTCCGCTCGCCGAGGTGCGCCGCCGTGTGGCCTACATGCCGCAGCGCGAGCAGATCGACTGGCACTTCCCGGCACGCGTGATCGACGTCGTGCTGATGGGTCTCTACGGCGAGATCGGCTGGCTGCGTCGCTTGCGCGGCGAGCATCGTGACGCAGCGCGAGCCGCGCTCGATCGCGTCGGCATGCTCGGCTACGCCAAACGCCAAATCGGCGAGCTGTCGGGCGGTGAGCAGAAGCGGGTCTTCCTCGCGCGCACGATCGTGCAGGGCGCCGAGCTGTTCATCATGGACGAGCCGTTTGCCGGCATCGATGCCGTGAGCCAATCGATTATCGAACGAGAACTCGAAGCGCTGCGTGACGGCGGCGCGACCGTCGTCGTCGTCCACCACGATCTCGTGTCCGTGCTCCGCACCTTCGACTCGTGCGTCCTGCTGAATCGCCACGTGCGAGGCACCGGTCCCGTCGGCGAAGTCTTGACCGCCGAGCGCGTCGCGGATGCGTACGGAGGCGTCGTGCCGCTCGCGCTCGTCGAAGCCCGGCAGCACGAGCGGTTTCATCGCACCGTCTAGACATGGTGGGAATCGCGGACCTCTGGAGCCTGCTGTCATTGCAGGACTACAACACGCGGGTCACGCTGCTCGGTGCCGGTTGCCTCGGCGCCGCGGCCGGGCTCGTCGGCACGTTCTTGGTGCTGCGCCGCCGTGCGCTGATGGCCGACACGCTCGGGCACAGCACGTTGCCGGGGATCGCCATCGCGTTCCTCGTGCTCGTCGCGGTCGGCGGCTCCCCGCGATCGCAACCAGGACTGATGTTCGGCGCCGCCGCAAGCGCGTGCCTAGCCGCATGGCTCGTGGCCGCGATGCAGCGCCTGCCGCAGGTTCGCGAAGATGCCGCACTGGCGAGCGTGCTCGGCGCGCTGTTCGGCTTCGGCCTCGTCGCGCTCGGCGTGATCCAACAGCTCGGCACGGGTAGCGCGGCGGGGCTCGACGCGTTCATCGAGGGCAGCATCGCGTCGATGAGCGCGGGTGACGCCTGGACGATGGCCGCCCTCGCGCTCGGCGGGACGATCGTGACCCTCGCGCTCTTCAAGGAATTCACGGTGATCGCGTTCGATCGCGAGCTCGCGCAGCTGCAGGGTCTCCCCGTGCGACGTCTCGAGTTCGCGCAGCTGCTGCTCGTCGTGCTCGTCACCGTAGCCGGCCTGCGCGCCGTCGGCCTGATCCTGATCATCGCGATGCTCGTGATCCCTCCGGCGGCCGCCCGCCGCTGGTCCGATCGCTTGCCACGCGTCGCGGCGTACTCCGCGGCGATCGGCGCCATCAGCGGCATCGCGGGAGCGTGGATCTCGGCACTCGCCAACGGCCTGCCGAGTGGCCCTCTCATCGTGCTCGTCGCAGCCGCCATCTTCGGACTCTCCCTGTTGTTCGGATCCGCCCAGGGCACGCTGCGGGGTCGTCGCGCCGGGTCGGCTCCTCGACTCCAAACGGAGGCCCGCTGATGGAGTGGACCAGCCTCGACACGCGCATCGTGCTGATCGCGAGCCTCACCGCGGTGGCCTGCGTGATGCCCGGCACGTTCCTCGTGCTGCGGCGCATGAGCATGCTCACCCACGCCATCGCGCACGCCGTGCTGCCGGGGCTCGTGATCGCGTTCCTGCTGGCCGGCACGCTCGACGTCGGCGTCCTGATGCTCGGCGCGCTCGTGATCGGGGTGCTGACTTCGATGCTGATCCAGCGACTCACGAGCTGGGCTGGCGTCGAACAAGGCGCGGCTACGGGCATCGTGTTCACGGCGATGTTCGCACTCGGCCTCGTCATGCTCCGCGTCTTCGCGGAAGGCGTCCACCTTCACGCAGACTGCGTGATCGAAGGACGTCTGACGCTCGCCGCAACCGACCAGGTGACGTACTTCGGGATCCACATGCCCCGTAGCGCGTGGCTACTGCTCTTGGTCGCGCTCGGGAACGCACTCGTGCTGACACTGTTCTGGCGACCGCTCGTCGCCAGCGTGTTCGACCCGGACCACGCCCGACTGCAGGGGCTGCGCCCGGAGTGGATGCACCAGCTCTTGATGGTCATGACGGCCGTCACGACGATCGCCGCGTTCGAAGCCGTCGGCAGCATCCTCGTGGTCGCGCTGATGGTGATCCCCGTCGTCACGGCGATGCTGCTCGTGCACCGCCTCGGCATGGTCCTCGGCCTGGCGATCGGGATCGGGGTCGTCAGCTCGGTCGTGGGTCACGTCTTCGCGGTCGTGCTCCCGGGCCCGTTCGCACGCGCGCTCCTCGGCCCCGAAGTCGGCGCGCGAGTCAGCGACACGTCGTCGGCTGGCATGATCGCGCTCACGCAGGGTGGGCTGCTCGCGGTGGTCGTGCTGGCCGCAAGTCGGGACTCGGTGCTGCGACGGCGACTCCGCCAGCGACGCACCCAGGACCCTGCCGTCACCTGAACTCACGCCCGCAAGAGAGAGCAGGGAGCACGAAACCGGCGGGCGAGAAAGCACCCGCTGGTTGGTCCGTTCGGATCAGAACTTGCTCAGCGCCTTCACAAAGGCCGCTCCGTCCGTGATCACCGCCTGTCCCTCCGCCACCGCGACCTTCACCGCATCGTTCTTGACGAACGCCTGAATCTTCAGCAGGAACTTCTTCACCTTGCCGGGCTCCATCAGGTCCGTCGACTCGACGAGCTTGCGCCCCTCGAGCATCGTCGGCACCAGGAGATCCAGATAGCGACGTGCTTTGGTGATCTTCTTGATCGCCTGAACCTGCTTCGTGACGAGCTTCTGCGCCTTGCTCTTGAACTTCGACTTGGCCTTGTCGTTCGGCGCGGCCAGCAGCTTGTCGATCGGCTCCTGTAGCTTCGTCACTTGCTGCGCGAGCAGCTCGATCTGCTTGCTGAGCCCGACGGAGTGTGCCTTGCACGCGTCCAGCGCGGTCTTCACGCTCTCGACGTCGCCCTTGAGATCCATCTTCCAGAGATTGAACCGCTGCTTGAGGCTGATCTTGCCGGCGAGATCCTTGTCCTCGCGAGCCTGCCGCTTGTAGGTAACCGACTTCAGCAGCACCTTCGTCGCCTTCTCCAGTTGCTGGATGCAGCGGCTGCACTTCGGCCAGTCACGATCGACCGTCTTGTAGATCGCCGCGCTCGACTTGAGGATGCGCGCTCCGATCGCGACGACTCCGGGAACGATCGCGAGGAACGAAGCCGCCCCCAGCCCTCCCGTCGTGGCCGTGAGCACGATGCCGGCGACGGACGCCGCGATACCGAGCGCACCCGCGACGAGGATCAGAGTGACGTGGGTGAAGATCTTCAGCCCCGCCTTGACCTTCATCTTCGTGAGCTTGGTCTTGTACTCCTTGTCGATCGCCTTGGCGGCCTTCTCGTACACCTCTCGGGCCTTCTTCCCGACGAGCGACTCCAGCGTCTTGATCGCATTCTTGATCATGACGTTGGCGCCCTTGGCCTCCTCGTCGAGCCAGTGTTCGAGCTTCTTGACGTCCTTCTCGTGCTTGGCCCGCTTGGCGAGCGTCTTGTAGATGTTCCGCTCGGTGGCTTTGATCGCCTCGGTGTACTCCTTCTCCTTCTGCGTGCGGAAGTGATCCATCTCCTTGCGCCACAGCTTCTCGACGAGCTTCTGGAGCGCCTTGCCCTCTCGGGTCATCGGCTCGACCGGCACGTCGATCTTGTAGGCGAGCTTGGCAGGCGTGACCTTGAACAGCTTGCCCTTGTACTTCGGGGCGAACTCGTCCTTGAACTCGAGCTGCATCGTGTGAGTCATCGCCCAGGAAAAGGCCAGGAAGCACCGGATCGGGACAAGACCTCGAGAGACTCCTCGGTGAGCGCGGCATCCGGCGTCTCGCGCCTGGTCGCCCCTGTGCGTCGCCGCCCCGTAGCGGCATCCTATCCTGCGAGGATTCCCCCACTGCGCCCCCGAACACTGGCCCCTACACCGTGATCAAGTTTGCCCTACTCGCGATCGTCGGCCTGGCTGGGCTCGTGCTCGGCCCGGGCCAAGTCGCCTACTGCGTGTTCCTGTCGGGATCGTCCGCCGGTGAACACGAGGTCGAGCCCGGCAACCCACTCACGATCGAGCTGCGGCCCGAGCAGAACCCGCTCCGGTTCAACGCCACGCTGGTGTACACGAAGCCGCGCATGATCATCGGGATCTCCGAGCGCACTCGCTATGCCGCAAAGCTCCAGCTCGGCGACGACACGCTGTGGTCCCAGACGTTCGGGATCGAGGTCCGAGACGACGAGGACACCGACGGCTCGCGCCTGCTCGAGGCGACGTCCTACCACACGACCGGCATTCGGTCCTTCGACGTCGAGAGCGCGGGGGACTACGCGTTCCTCGTCGAGGAGACTTCGGATCGGGACATCGCAGTGAAGTCGATCACGCTGAAAGTGCGCGAGAACGTCCGGCTCACGCACACACCGTCTGCAATCGGCGGATTCGTAGGGCTCGTGGCCGCGATCGCTCTGGGCATCTTCATGCTGATCCGCTCGTCTCGTTCGTCAAGCGCCGCCGAGGCCACGCCGGAGGACGGCGAACGATGACCAACCGTCGCGATGTTCGGAGAACGTCGCGCTCGGGAATCCGGTTCTTCCGACGATGACATGACACCGTGATCCGCTCGCGGCTCGCGACTCTGTCGCAGGACGCGGATGGGACGCCGAGCGTCGATCATGCGCATTACTCGCTCCGAACAGAACCGCTGAGCGGGCGGCGATCGCCGAATCCGCGGACGTTGCCGCGCGTCACGCCGGACGCCCGAACCCCCTGCCGTAGGCACCGCGCCGACACACCCACTCCAGAGGCCCCATGCGGAAGCGCCGCAGCCACCACGCGCTACACGCGGCCTGCGCTGTGAACACGAGCACGGCGATCCCACAGAGCGCGCCGTACGAGAAGCGCTCGAACCACCCGAAGCCGAACCATCGAAACAGCACGTTCGCGACGACGGACTGCAACACGTAGTTCGTCAGCGCGGTCCGCCCAGCGGCTGCAAAGAGGGCAAGCACCAACGTGAACCTGCCACTGCGCGCCCAACACGTGAGCACGCCGAGATAGCCCGCGACCATGAAGAGCGAACCGAAGCCGTTCAACAACAACGCACCGATCGACAGAGACGGTGACGCAGAGTCGCCGAGCCACAACCCCGCAAAACTGATCGGGATGCCGACCCCGAGTCCGACCGTCGCCATCCGCGCGTGCCACGGTCGCCACGCGTCACCGAAGAACTCGAGTTTCATCAGCGCCGCGCCGAGCAGGAAGAACCCGAGAACTCGCCAGTCGTACGACGACGTCACTCCCTCGACGAGCCAAGCCGCGAATCCGGCGGCGTTGACGAGTAGCGTCGACCAGATCGGGCCGACGGCGTACGCCTTTCGCTCGAACGCGTCCCAGTTCGCTTCGTTCGCGGAGGCGAGCTGTTCCAGAGTGACGGCCTCGCTCGCGGTCCAGACCGGAGCTACGACCTCCTCCATTCCGCCACCGAACAACACACGCAACCCGAGCGTCAGCACGACGCCGAACCCGAAGAGCAGCATCGCGCCCGCGATGTGCGCGCGCGGCGAGCCGTGCCGCCACGCGAGCAGCACACACCCCGCCACGGAGTACAAGAACAACACGTCTCCGGGAAACAGCAGCACCCCGTGCGCGAGGCCGAAGAGCGCCAGGAGCGCAAGGCGACGCCGATAGAACTGCACGAAGTCCCGCCCCGCCCGCGCCGCGCTGCGCATCTGCAACACCATTCCCATACCGAACAGGATCGAGAACAGCGGGAACGACCGGCTGACGAAGAAGAGGTGCTGCGTCCAGGCCGCCCACCTGTCGACCGCGGGCATCCGACCGAAGTCGCCCTCGAGCATCGCGTCGCTCGACACCATCCCGAAGTGCGGCATGTGCACGACGCAGATTCCGAGCAGCGCGAAGCCACGCAGCACGTCCATGGCGACGATGCGTTCGCCAGGCGGAATCGACGCGGCGTGCTGCATCCGTGTGTTCTATCCGCAAGACCTCGGCAAGGCTCCCGGATCGGTCGATCGTCTATTACTTCCGCAATCGCCGGGCCGCGCGAAGGGTGGTGCGCGACGGCTGGTCCCGCTCCGCGAACGCTCGACTCGCGCAACGAGACAGCCTCAGGTCGTCTCCCGATGAGCCTCCCCGCCTCACGACCTGACGGGACGGGTCCTGCGGCTCACGAAGCCCGTCTCCAGGACGTGGATCCACGGTGTAGGCAGCCCTCACGTCTCGGCACCACTCCCAGTAGTTGCCGTGCATGTCGTGCATCCCCCAAGCGTTGGGGGCGAAACTTCCGACCGGCGCAGGCCCGCTGTAGCCGTCCTCGAAGTCGACCCTGCTCACCCCCCAGCGGGGATAGAAGCGTTCCGCGGTCTTGTCCTTCGTGTTGCAGTAACCCGCCATGTCGGCGGGCGAGTCCCCGGCGTGCCACAGTGTGGTCGTCCCGGCGCGGCAGGCGTATTCCCACTGCGCCTCCGTCGGCAGGTCGAGACCGTGGGAATGCATCACGTCGAAGCAGTCGCTCCAAGACATGCCCTCGACCGGCAGCCGATAGTCCGCGACCTCGGAGATGAACTCCCGCTGTACCCCGTCCAGCCCCGGGTTGCCGAGATAGATGTTGCCGATCCGGTAGTGGCTCGGGGTCTCGCCATTCGTCAGCTGAAACCACTGCCCCTGGGTGACCTCGTGGCGCGACAAGAAGAACGGATCGAGCGCGACCCGTCGCCTCGGTCGCTCCGTCAGCTCGGCGGCTGCCGCGATCTTCTCTTCGATTGCGGTCAGGCTCGTATCGATCGCGCTCGAGGATCCCATGTCGAACTCCCCGCCCGGCACGAGCACGAAGACGATCCCGGGCGTCGTTCGCGAGTCGACCGTCCCGTCCGCGCGATGGACCGGCATCGGGAGGTCACGGGGGTCGTGACCGGGTTCGGGCGGGCGCGCCGACGCGAGGTGGTAGAACTCCCAGAGCCGCGTCACCGGATTCATGCCGATCGGCACCAACCCCAGATGCGGTTGCAGATCGATCGGAACGTTCCCGTACGCCTCGTGCGCGGTCACGCCATCCGCACGCCGGATCGCGTCACGCGCCTCCTCCCATCGTGACGCGTGCCGACCCGTCGACGCTTCGACGATGCGCTCGGACCAAGTGATCCGCCGACCCACCTCCGTGAGCTCGCGGGCGGCGAACGCCTCGATGCGCGCACTCAGCGTAACCAGTGTGTCGTGCAGAAACTGATCCCGACCGTCCTCGACCTGCCAGAGACCGAGCTGCACGTCGAGCTCGGTGCATCGCACGACTCGGTCCGCGGCTCCTCCCGAGTGCGCGATCGTATGCCGGCGATCGGCGAGGTGTCGAGCCCAGACGACCGCGCCGTCCCCCTCGGCGGACTCCTCCCAATCGCCGCTGCGCAGGGACATCAGCTCCTCGCAGCGAGCGAGTGCCTCATCGTGCGCGCCATTCGCGCTCAGCGCCGCGACCAGCGCGCGCAACGCGAGTCTTCGCTCCCGGTCATCCGCCGCCTTCTCGTAGGCCAACCGCGCCAACGCGAGCGACTCACGTTCGTCTCCGTCGCCCGGGTTGACCGGCTTCACCACCCGCCATGCTCGCCGCCACAGTTCGTCCGTCGACAGGTCACGCGTCGCCTGGTCGAGCACCGGGACGTCCGGCTCGGCAACACCGCGGCTCACTGCCATGACGCGTTCGGCTTTGCGCACCAACTCGAGCAGCCGGTCACGCTCGCTTGAGACCGACCCGAGTCGTGGATCATCGGCTACGGACTCGTCCGCCGAACGCTCGGTCGCACGGGATCGAATCGACTCGATCGTGCTCCGGATCGCAGGCAAGGCCCCGACCAGTCCAGCTGCGTCGTCACACCACGCGCGCAAGTCCTCGACGTGCTCGGGCCAACCCGGCGGAAGCCCGCGCTTGCTCCGCTTCAGCTCATCGAGCTTCACGATCAGCGCCAGCGAGTCGAAGTTCGCGAGGCTCTTCTCGGCGACGTCGCGCGCGGCTTCCGCGTCGCGCATTCCGACCGAAGTTCCGATGATGCCACCGACGAGAGCGAGCAACACCAGCATTGCCGCGATGACCTGGACTCGGTATTTACGAGCGAACTTCCGGGCTCGATACGCGAAGCTCGCCGGACGCGCCACGACGGGTTCGTGGCTTCGGTACCGCTGGAGGTCCGCCGCCAGCTCACCGACCGACGCGTATCGCCGCTCCGGATCTTTCTCGATCGCGCGCATCACGATCCAATCGAGTTCGCCTCGCAACCGGCGCTTGAGCGCCGCGGGTGTGGTGCGGCAACTCGCGGAGTGCAGGAACGTCTCCTCGCCACCCGAAGTCGACACGCGCGTGCTCGGGGTCCTGGGCTCGTGCTCGAGGATGGCGCGCTGGATTTCGACGATGCCGGCACCGTCCAATGACGTCGCCGTCAGAGGCCGTTCGCCCGACAGGAGCTCATACAAGATCACGCCGATCGCGTAGACATCGGTGCGCGTATCGATGGCGGATCCGCGCGCTTGCTCGGGGGACATGTAGTCGGGCGTCCCGAGAAACTGACCCTCGACGGTCTGCAACGAACGGTTCTCGTCGCGTTCGGTCGCTCGCGCGAGGCCGAAGTCGATGATCTTCGGCACGTGTTCGCCGTCGACGTTGGAGACGACGACGTTGTTCGGCTTCAGGTCGCGGTGGATCACGCCTCGCTGGTGCGCGTGACGAACGCCAGCGCATATCCTCAGGAGCAGCTGCAGACGTTCATCGACCGTTAGCCGCTGCGCGGCGCAGTACTCGGTGAGAGGCGAGCCCGCGACGTACTCCATGACAAAGAATGGCTGCCCACGTTCGGTCGTCCCGGCGTCGAAGACGCGTGCAATCGCGTCGTGGTCCATCCCCGCGAGCACTTGGCGCTCGTGCTCGAATCGCGTGAGGACCGACCGCGTGTCCATCCCGAGCTTGATGACCTTGAGCGCCACCTGGCGATCGAGCGGCTTCGACTGCCGAGCGAGGTACACGGTGCCCATGCCGCCTTCGCCGAGCACCTTGACGATCTCGTAGCCCGCGATGGCGTCCGGTTGCGCCGCGAAGCTCTCGACCGAGAGCACCTTCGCGAGCGCGCGGATCGCCCGGGCGAGGGTCGGATGCGCGCCACACAACTCGGCGATGCGCTCGGCCTGCTCTTGCTTTGGGCGCAGCAGCAAGCCGGTGATCTCACGCTCGACCTCGTCAGGGAGGTGATCGGACGACGAGGAATCGATCGGGTCTTGGTTCGACATGGTGTAGCCGGCGAGCGAGCAGACGCCCTACTCCTCGGCACCGGGCTCGAGGAGGGAACCGAGCTCGTCCAGAGCCTTACTGTAGAGCGACCGCGCCACGTTGGCTCCCGCCAGCCCCATCTCCTCCGCGATGTCGTCGTACGCCATGTCGCAGAACAGGCGGTGCAGGATCACCTCACGGTACCGTTCCCGCAAGCTGTGGATGTGCTCTTCGATCCGGTCCTGCAGCTCGGAGCCGACCGCGTTCTGACTCGGAGTGGCGTCGTGACCGCGCAAGGCCGACGCCGCCACCGACTGGGCCGCATCGGCAAAGCGCTTGACGTCGCCACCGCCCCGCTTCTGCGCACGCCCTTCGCGTAGCGTCGAGCGGATGCGGTTCTCGACGAGCTTCGCGAGCCAGTTGCAGAGCTTGCCATCGGACTTCACGTCGAACTTCGACAGTCCGCGGAACGCGTCGATCATCGCTTCCTGCGCGAGGTCGTCGACATCGAGAAACTGCTCGCGAGTCTGCCCGAGTCGGATCGCGACCACGCGCCGGACGCGCGGCAAGAACCGCGCAAACAGCTGTTCGACGGCAGCGGAGTCGTCGGACTGCGCGCGTTCGACGAGGACGATGGTCGGCTGGTCCTGGGAGGAGTCGGTCATGGGACGGGGCGCGAATCTAACCGAAGCCCGGCCCGAACTCTGCGGCGGTGAGCCGCCGGAGCGGGATGCACACGGAACGGAACCACGCCGGATCCTTACTTGGATCCCAGAGGCTCGCAGATGTCGGGAGCGGGAGCGGGTCGAGATTCCCGGACAGCAGGCGCGAGATGCGGTCCGGGCGCGCGCGCGCTCGCAGCGCGAGAGCCTCGGCCCACGCCCGCTTCCCGAACCACCGAAACGTGAAAAGCCCCTTTTTTCACGCCCTGGGGTGCGCCCGCCCTCCTACCCGCGTGGGTCAACCAAACGACCCATTCACCACGATCCCACCATGAAGACCATCTCTCTCGTCACCTCCGCCATTCTGGCCGCCTCGATGGGCCTCACCGCCCAGGAGAGCGTGTGCTCGCCCTGGGAGGTCGGCTCGACGCTGACCACTTCCAGCAACCGCTCCTGGTTCTTCGATCTCTCCGTGACCTCGAGCAACGGTATCACCGTGTCCTCCTTCGATGTCCACGCCGACGCCGGATCGGAATGGCAGGTCTACTTTCGAGCCGGCGGCTACTCCGGCCACACGAGCAATCAGGGCAGTTGGACCCTTCTCGGGAACTACGTGACGCCGACGAATCTGCCGATCACCGCGTATCTCCCGCTCGACATCGCCGACCGACACTTCGATTCAGGCACGTACGGAATCGCTCTCGTGCGGGTTTCGAGCGGTTCCCAGACGACCCCGTACACGACCTCGTTCGCGGGCGACTCGGGACCGGGCGCGTCGATCTCGGGCGGGCAGGTCCGGTCCGGCATCTTCAGCGGGACCCTCCGGTCCCGCATGGTCGGAGTCTGCGTCCGATACCACGTCGGTCCCTACGGCCGCTTCAACATGTCGACGGAGGCGCCGAACGGTCCGCTGCTGACGACGCCTCTCTGGGCGAGCCCCGCAGACGTGTATGGCGAAACGGGGGGCCAGGGCTCATCTTCGCTGTTCTATCCGTTCGATTCGACGGTGACGTTCACCGCACCCGGAACGACCAACAGCAACGGGCTGCTGTTCGACCACTGGAAGGTCGACGGTGTCGAGCAGACGCTGTTTCAGCGATCGATCTCGAGGACGTCGGGCGGCAACCAGAATCTCACGGCCACCTACGACCACCCGCGGATCGTGACGTTGCAGGCGAACTGTGACGGTAACGCCGCCGTGACGTCGGTCACCAGCTCGCCCGCGGACCGCTTCGGCACCTCGATCGCGATGAGTGGCGACACGCTCGAATTCCGCCGCCTGACGGAAGTCACCTTCTCCGCAGCTCCGCTGCTCGGCGACTGCGTGTTCACGCAGTGGCGCGTCGACGGCGTCGTTGTCCCCTCCGCCGACGGTCTGCTGACCACGACCATCGCGGCGGACACGACGATCGTCGCCGAGTATGGCCAGCCGTCCTCGTGCTTCGAGGGCGACATCGGCCCGGCGCTCGGCATGGGCGACGACACCCTGTCGACGAACCACGCCCTCGGCTTCGACTTCCCGCTCCCGGGTGGCGGCACGACGAACGCGATCGACATCAGCAGCAACGGCTTCGTCTGGCTGCAGGCGGGCTCCTCGTCGGATACCGGGCAGGCCGCGGTGCTGCCCCAACTGTGGCAGAACCCGCCGCGGATCTGCGCGCTGTGGAGCAACCTGATCATGCCGACGAGTGGGAGTGATGTGCACTTCCACGCCCTGCCGGGTCGCGCCGTCATCACCTGGAAGAACGTCAGCATCCTCAACCGCCCGCAGATGTTCACCGTGCAGTGCACGATGTTCCCGAACGGCCGCGTGCAGTTCGCCCACATCGGCGAGATCCCCGCCGTTGCCTGGATCACCGCGGTCGTCGCCGGAAACACGGCGATCAACCAGCCCGGACCGCTGAACATCGCGACGCAATCGTCCTGGAGCAACACGTTCGACGCCGGCTGGTTCTGGCAGCCCCTGCCGAACCCGAACCCGCACGGCTCGCGGGTCTTCACCTCGGCTCCGATCGAGGGCGGCTTCGCGGGCGCGGACCTGAGCAACCTGTGCGCGCCGTCCGTCGCGATGGCCTACGGCAGCGGCTGCGCCAGCGACGTCCCGGCATCGTTCTACCAGCTCGGCGACGGGAGTGATCTCGCGAGCACCTCGTACCGCATGACGCCGAACGCGGCCGGCGGCTACGACGTCGACGTCAGCGCGACAAACCTGTTCGAATCCGCGATCGGCACGAACCGCGACCTGAACGACGACGACCTCGAGACCGTCGACCTGCCGTTCTCGTTCGCCTATCCGACGAACCCGATCGGCACGAGCTCGATCGACGTCTGCTCGAACGGCTTCCTCTGGCTCGAGGCCGGCTCGACCTCGAACACCGCGTTCCAGGCGAACGTCACGAGCTTCTTCGACCTGCCCACGCGCCTCGCGCCGTTCTGGGTCGACCTCAACCCGGCCGACCCGCTGTCCGACGGTGTCTACGTCAACGTCCTGTCGAACCGCGTCGTCATCACCTGGAACGACTGCGTGCGCTACAACGGGACCACGCCGCTGACCGCCCAGTGCATCCTGTGGGCCGACGGCTCGGTCACGCTCAGCTACGGCAGCAGCACGGCAGTCACTCTGCTCCAGGTGCTGACCGGCTGGTCGCCAGGCTACGGCGCCACGGCCGTCGAGGCCATCCAGCTGTCGACGGACGTGCCGTTCGCGACGGCGGCACCGAGCAACCCGATCGCGCTCGACGTGGCCCCGGGCTCCGTGCCCGCGCTCGGTCAGACGGTCGCTCTCGAGGCCTCCAACCTGTCGTCCGCAGTGACTGCCGGCGCGCTGTTCTTGGGCGTGGCCCAGCAGCAGCTCGACCTCGGCGTGATCGGCGCGGACGGCTGCACGCTCCTGACGAGCGTCGAAGCGTCGATGCCGTTCGGGATCACGGGCTCCATCGCGACCGTGAACCTCGACATCCCCGCGGATCCCGCGCTCATCGGGGACACCTACTACACGCAGGTCGCGGTCATCGAGCCCGGCGCCAACGCCCTGGGCGTCACCACCTCGAACGGACTCACGCTGACCGTCGGCGACTTCTAGCGCTCGTCGACCGCCACGGCGCGACTCCCGCGCCGCAAACGTGAGTCGGGAAATTCGCGAGCCTGGGTGACCCGTGCGCCCGGGCCGTGTCGATTCCGAGGTCATCCGCTCGAAACCGCCGAGCGCGAACGCGCTATGGTGACCTCGATGAAAAGGGCCCAACTCACGCTTCTTCTCGCGGCCGCCATCCCTCTGGTTGCCCAGTCCACCTTCGCTCAGGCCACCTCCGCCCAGGCCACATACACCACGTTCGGTAGCGGCTGCAACGGATCCGGAGGCGTTCCGCAACTCGCGGCGGTTCCGGGCAACATGCCGGTGATCGGTCGTGACTTCGACGTCGAGCTCTCGAACATCGGCGCCGGCGTCCTCAACGTGCCGTTCGGCGTGCTCGGGTTCCAGAACGTCAGCCTCGGCGGCATCCCGCTTCCGTTCGACGCCACGTCGATCGGCATGACCGGATGCACGCTGTACATCGACCATCGCGTCGTGTATCCGCTGGCGAACCAAGGCGGCATCGCGAACTGGACGTTCCCGATTCCGGCCAGCGACGGACTCATCGGCGTGCCGTTCTTCCAGCAGGGCTTCGTGCTGGACGCCGCGGCCAACCCGTTCGGCCTCGTCGTCACGAACGCCGGACAAGGCACGTTCGGCGCACCGGTCCCCGGCGTCGTCACCGAGACGTTCGACTCGTCGGCCCAGCTCGACCTCGACCGGTCGGCCGCGGATTGGATCAGCGGCAGCGCGACATTCTTCAATGTCGGCGGCGACGGCCGACACGGTGACTTCGACTACACCGCGGGCACCTACGACGCGACGAACGACGAATGGGTCTTCGACACGGCCGTCGGATGGATCGGCGACGAGCAGGCCACGTCCACGGTCGACAACCCGGCTGGACGCTATCAGTTCACGAAGTTCGAGGTGCCGGCCGGCATCACCGTGCGGTTCGTCGGGCCCTTCCCGGCGATCATCCGAGTGTGCGGGTCGTGCGACATCGCGGGAAGCCTGCTCGGTAGTGGACGAGACGTCGCGGTGTTCCCGCAGCCCGGCTCCGAATCCCTGAGCGGTGTTCTCGGTCAGGCCGGCGCCTTCGGCGGCCCCGGTGGCGGTGCCGGCGGGGCCGGCGGCGACCAGTGCGACGGCACCGGCGACCTGCCGAACAACGACGGCCGCGACGGCGACGACATGAGCGTCCCCGCGGGCCACGCATACGCGGGCTCGGCGATCGGAACGGCCGGCAACGGCTCGGAGATGTTCCCGACGGACGGGCTGGCTTCGTCGATCGTCTTCAACGTCTTCTCGTACAGCGGCATGGCCGGGAACGGTGGCGGCGGCGGCGGCTATCGCACCGCGGGCGGATCCGGGGAAGTCATCGAAACCGGCCGGGCGGGCGCGGACCCTACGCCGGTTCCGCAACCCGCGATTCCCACCGCCGGCGGGAGCGCGTTCCCCGTCTTCCCGATCGTCGGAACGAGCGTGCTCGATCACCTCACCCTCGGTGGCTCGGGCGGCGGCGGTGGCGGTAGCCACACGTTTTACCGACGCTTCTTCATGGCGGGCGCGGGTGGCGCCGGTGGCGGTGGCGTCACCGCGTTCCGTGCCGGCCGCTCGTTCCTCCTGGCGTCGGGTGCGCGGATCGACGTGTCCGGCGGCGCCGGCTACCAGCAGCAGACCGTGTCCGGCATCGGCGGCACCTACCCCGCATGCGGCGGCGGCGGCTCCGGCGGCACCTGCGTCGTGCAGTGCGGCACGTCGAACCTGACGCTGCAGGGCTTGATCAACACGCGTGGCGGACTCGGCGGTGAGAACAACCTCGTCGGCCCGCTGTTCATGGGTCACAACCGAGCCGGCAACGGCGCCGACGGCCTCTATCGCTTCGAGGCAACGGGAGTCGTCGACACGTCTCAGGCAGTGCTCTTGCCCGCCCCGGACGGCAACAGCACCGCGATCCTCTCGGATCAGGACGACATGGTGGGCTTCACCTCGAAGTTCTACGCGACCGGTCTCGACGACGCGCCCACCTACACGCACTACGAGATCGTGGCGACGATCGACGGCGTTCCGACGACGTTCAGCGACGACCCGGCGGTTGGCATCCCGGCGTTGCCGGGCGCGGCCATCCAGGCTTGGTTCCAGGGCCAGGACGTCGACGCGACGACCGGCATCCCGGACGACTCGCAGAGTCCGACCCAGTGGTACCGCGCCGTCAGCCAGAACGCCGGCATCCCGTCGCTCCACGACGGCCAGCGCACGGGCTTCCGCTTCTCGATCCGCGCCGACAACACGGTCGCGAGTTCGATCTTCATCAACGAAGCGTCGGTGCACTTCGAGAACTGATCGGCCGGTCGACCCGGACTCAAAACAACGAGTGCCAGCGCCTCGAGCGGACTGCCGCGCGGCGAGGATCGCCTGGCGCTTGTTGCGGCCGCGCCGATAGCGTTCTCGCGTCCGCAAGCGCTCGCGAATCGCGGCGTTACGATCGCGCTCCTCGTCCGTGAGCGGACGCAAAGTTCCGCCGCGTCATGGGACCGGCACATCCGGGGCATTCGCGACGCGGCTCCATGCGCCTATCCTACGGGATGGAGTTCCCAACTTTTCCTGTCCCCAACCGACGACTTCGGGCCTTCGAACTCGTGAGGGCCGTGAACTCGATGCGCACGAAGTCGACCAACCGAATCCTGGCGTGGACAATCTTTCTGACCGTAGCGAACGTGGCGGTCGCCCAGGGGACGTGGATCCAGGCGGCGCCGGCTCCCGGCATCGAGCACGGTGCTCTCGCGTACGACGCCGCCCGCGACCAGCACGTGTTGCTTAGCGCGAACGCAACTTGGACTTGGGACGGGTTCTGGATCGCGCGAGATCTCACGGTCACCCCGAGTCCGCGGGCCGACCACGCGATGGCCTACGACGCGGGCCGTGGCGTCGTCGTGATGTTCGGTGGGGTTTCCGAAGCGGGAGTACTCGACGACACCTGGGAGTGGGACGGCACCACATGGACACTTCGGGCGACCGCGACGGCGCCCGCGGCGCGTCGGAATCACGCGATGGTCTACGACCCCGCACGCGACGCAGTCGTGCTCTTCGGCGGAATCGGATTCACGGACACCTGGACCTGGGACGGCTCGACTTGGACACCAGCGCAAACCTCCCAGCCATCGCCGCCGTTCGCGGGACCAATCGCGTTCGACGCCGCCCGGCGTGAAGTCGTGATGTCCGTGGGCGGCACGACCTGGACGTGGAACGGCAACGACTGGACGCAGCGACTTCCGACGACGTCTCCACCATCGCTGATCACGCTCGGCATGGCGTACGACACCGTGCGGTCGCGCACCGTGCTCGTCGGCGAGACGCCCGACGGTTCGGGCCTCGTGCAGACGTGGGAATGGGACGGCACGGACTGGTCCCGGATCCTCTCTCCCACACGCCCCACGGGTCGGCCCGCCAGAGTGTCGTACGACGAGGCGCGCGGCTACCTCACGCTGTTCCGATCGCAGGAGACTTGGCGCTGGGACGGTGTCGACTGGCAGCGCTACGCGCCACGGCAGTTCCCGAGTGATCGCGGCCTGACCTGCTACGACTCGGCGCGCGCCGAGGTGTTGATGGTCTCGACCGGCCTCACCCCTGGCATCAGCCCGGATACGTGGGTGTGGAACGGCAGCCACTGGGCAGAGCGTCTTCCGGACCACCGACCGCCGCCGCTGGACTTCTTCGGAATCGCGTTCGATCGAGCGCGGGGCCGCGCCGTGCTGTTCGGCGACCCCGCCGGCACGACCGGAACGCCGGAGTTGTGGGAGTGGGACGGGATCGATTGGACGCAGGGCATCATCGCCGCCGGACCCTCGCCGACCTCACAGATCGTGTACGACTCCGCGCGCGACGTCCTCGTCCTCGTCGACAACTTCGAGGTGTGGGAATGGGACGGCACCGCCTGGTCCCAATTCCCGTACTCGACGGGTCCAGCCGTGCGCGCTCTCACCTACGACAGCACGCGGGAACGAGTCGTCGCCGTGGACGCCGACAGCTCGACGAGGATCTGGGAGTGGGACGGCTCGACCTGGACTCTCGCGCACGAAGGACCCGCACCGCAGCAGACATGGCCGTGGGGTGGCCTGCACGTCGTGCACGATCCCGATCGGCGCCTGAACTGGATCGTGCACGTCAACGGCTCGGAGGTCCGTCTAGGCATGGGCACGGGTCCCGGACTGCACTGGCGGACCGGGGACTTCTTCGATCCCCCCGGCCTTTCGGCCATGGTGGACTTCGACGAGGCCCGCGGCGAACTCGTGCTGTACGGCGGCTGCAGCGCACCCATGAACTGTCCGACGACGACGTGGCTGTATCGCCCGGGGGAACCCACGCTCGTCGACGTGTTCGGTACCGCGTGCCAGGGGTCGACGACGCCGTCGCTCACGACCGTCCCCGACGCACGCCTCGGACAGACGTTTTCGATCGATCTGGCGCAGCTTCCCTCGTTCGCCGCCGTCGGACTGCTCGGCGACTCCGCGACGAGTTCGAACTCGCTCGCGCTGCCGCTCCCGCTCGACGGAATCGGGATGCCGGGTTGCGTCCTGTCCGTGAATCCGACCATCGCGGTCTTGCTCCCGGTCGCGGGTGCATCCGCGACGTGGACCGTCCCGATCCCCGTGAACCACGCGTTGCTCGGCGAATGGTTCTACGGTCAGGGCTACGTGCTCGACCCGAGCGGCAATCCGTTCGGCGCGACGACAACCGAGGCATTCGCGGCTCGGATCGGCGCGTGGACCACGTCGAGCACGCCGTGAGGACCGCTCACACGTGCACGAGCACGTATCCGACCAACCCCGCGATCCCGGCGTAGTAGACGAACGGCACAAGCGTGATCCGAATCACCGCGCCCTCACGCCCGAGCAAACCGACGACCGCCGACGCGGCCACGACGTTGTGCACGCAGATGATGTTGCCCGCGGCCCCACCGACCGCCTGCAGCGCGACGACCCAGAGCGGATCGACCCCGATGCGCTGCCCCACGTCGAACTGGAACGACGAGAACATCATGTTGCTCACCGTGTTGCTACCGGCGACGAACGCCCCGAGCCCGCCGATGAACGGAGAGAGAGCCGGCCACGCCGCCCCCACCAACCCGGCGACGCCGTCGGCCAGAGCTCTCGGCATCTCCGCGTGGCCAGCCGCACCGCCGTCCGAGTTGATGAACACCTGCACCATCGGAACCGTGAACACGAGCGCGGCCGACGCGCTGACCATCGTCTTCGACGACGCGCGCCACGCTCGCGCGTACGACGCCCGGTCCATGCGATTCAGGAAGAACGCGAACAACGACGCGACGACGAAGATCGTTCCGGGTAGATGGAGCGGCGCCGTGCCCACACCGATGTCGGTGCCGAACAGATTCGAGACGCCGAGGGTCCACTCCTTGAGCCACGCGCCGAACGGCAGCGCGCGGATCCGCGTCACGACGAGTAGCAGGGCGACGAGGACGTAGGGCGCCCACGCCCGCACGAATCCGATTCGCGATGCGGACGACGGTGCGTCATCGACGTTCCACGTCCCGCTCCACTGGGCTGGCCATCCGTCGCGATCCGGAAACTCCCACGTCTCCTCGGGGCTCGGCATGAACCAGCCACGCCGGGCGGCCGTCACGACGACCGCGAGCCCCGTCAGTCCACCGACGATCGACGGGAACTCGGGCCCGAGCAGCCAGGCCACCACGAGATACGGAAAGGTCATCGACACCGCCGCGAACAGCGCAAACCGCCAGACGCGCAGCCCCTCGTCGACCGTGCGGTTCCTGCCGAAGAACCGCGTCATGAGTGCGACGACGAACAGCGGGATCAGCGTGCCCGCGATCGTGTGGAGGATCGCGACGCGCAAACCGATCGACGCGAGGAGTTCGCTCCATTCCGCGAAGCCCACCTGCGCGGCGTACTCGCGCACCGCCTCGCTCGTCGATAGACCGGTGTTCACGCCTACAAGAATCGGCGTGCCGGCCGCGCCGAACGACACGGGCGTGCTCTGGATGATCATCCCGGCGACGACGGCGGCCATCGCCGGGAACCCGAGACTCACGAGCAACGGAACGCAGACCGCGGCGGGCGTGCCGAAGCCGGCCGAGCCCTCGATGAACGCTCCGAACAGCCAGGCGATGATGATGACCTGCACGCGACGGTCGGGTGAGATCCGCGTGAAGCCGCGACGGATCTCACGCATCGCTCCGCTCTGCTGCAGCGTCTGCAGCAAGAGGATCGCGCCGAACACGATGAACAGCAGCGTCGCTGCGATCACCAGTCCGCGCACGGAAGCCGCCGCGACTCGCACCAACGGGACTTGCCAGACGAACAGCGCCAGCGCGGCGGCGACCACGTAGGAGATCGGCATCGCCCGCTTCGCCGGCCAACGCCACACGACCAGGAACAACGCGACCGAGCCGATCGGCAGCAGCGACAGAACAGCGAGGAGCTCGGTGGTCAACACGCGTGACGGAAGGATAGCGACTCCCGTCGGGACGAGACAGCTCGCGTCGGCACGCGGCTTGCGACCCGGACGGACCTCACACGGATTCGCCCCGAACCTGTACTCTACGGGAGACACATGACTCCACGCGCCTTCCCCCTCTGCGTTCTGCTCGCCGCCGCTTCGCTCCCCGCACAGCACCACTTCCGCGAGATCGCGATCGAAGAAGTCATGGCCGACCCGTTCGGCCCGAACGCTGGCGCCCAACAGATCGAGATCTCGACCCGGAACATCCCGGTCGATGTCACCGGCTACCAGCTCGCGATCGACACAACGCTCGTGCCGTTCCCGAGCCTGATCCTACCGGCCGACCGAACGATCACCCTCAACCTGGGCGTCCCCGGGGCCGGTCCCAACCAGCTCTTCTTCCCCACCGCGCCCCAGCTCCTCCCCAACACCGGAACCATCGGCATCTACCGCAGCACGCAGATCTCCGACCCAGCGGAAGTCGTCGACTACCTCGCTTGGGGAATCTCCACGTTCAACATCGACACCGCGGTCCAGGCAGGCGCGTGGAACTCGCAGATCGACATCATCCCGGCCGTCGCCGAAGGCAGCTCGATCGCCTACTACGGTAGGAGCATCGCCGGCCCATTCGTCGGGCCCGTCGTGTTCTACGAAGACAGCACGCCGACCCTGGGATCCCCGAACGATCCGGCTTCCGTGTTCACGCTAGGCGGCTTGTGTGAACCCAACGGCGTCCGGATGCTCCTCGCGACCGGCGACATCAGCACCGGGCCATGGATCGGCGAGACGCACACGATCATCATGCAGCAACAGTCGGGCGCCGTCGCATCTATGTTCCTCGCCTTCGGCTGGAACCGACTGTCGCCGTTCGTGCTCCTCGACCCGATCGGTGCGCCCGGCTGCGTCCTCGGAATCGAGATCGTCACCGTCGTGAACGCCGGCGCGAGCGACCTGAACTCGCAGGTCAGCTACTCACTCGGTCCGGATCCGGTGCTCGTGGGCTTCGAGTACTTTGTGCAGGGGATCACGACAGGACTGGGCACGGGCGTGAATCCGCTCGGGCTCGTGACTTCGAGCCCCCTGGTGCTCACGGTCGGGTCGCGCTGAGCCAGTCCCCGACCCTTGTCCAGGAGGGTCTCGGCTAGACTGGTCCGGATGCAGCGGGCCTTACTGCGGACGGGACTCGCGATCGCTGCCCTGCTCTTCGGCGCGGTCGTTTGGTTGCCGGTGCTCCACGCGTTCTACACGGAAGACGTCGCTCCCTACTTCTCGGGCGGCGCGGTGCCCGCACGAGTCGAGGCACTGGCAGCCCGCCACCTTCGGCTCTGGGAAGACGAGGCGCTGCGTCAACGCGAGCGACAGCGCATGAGAAGGAGCAACGCGGAGTGGGACTTCATGGGTCGCACGTTCCTCGTGCTGGCGCTGAGCAATCTCTGCCTCCGAAGCCCTGAGGAAGCACCTCGCCTCCTCGCAGTGATCGATCAGATCCTCGACGACACGCTCGATGTCGAGCGCACGCACGGGATGTACCACTTCTTGATGCCGTACGCCCGAACCGGCAAGTTCCGGCAACAGCCGGCGCGCAGCATCTTCGTCGACGGGGAGATCGCCCTCATGCTCGGTGCGCGTCGATTGGTCGAAGAATCCGATCGATATCGCGCGCCGTTCACGAGTCGCGTCGCGGCCTGCGTAGAGCGAATGCGTGAATCTCCACTTCACTGCAGCGAGAGCTATCCGAACGAATGCTGGATGTTCTGCAACGCGGCGGCGCTCGTCGCGGCGCGCATGGCCGAAGTTCTCGACGGCGCCGACCATGGCGAAGCGACCGACGGCTGGCTCACCAGCGTCAAGCGAGATCTCCGGCACGAGCAGACGGGCCTACTCGTCTCGGCATTCACTTGGGACGGCACGCCGACGCACGGACCAGAGGGCTCGACGATCTGGTTCGTCATCCAGTGCCTGCGCGTGCTCGACCCCGACTTCGCGGCCGACCAATACGCACGGGCTCGTAGGGAACTCGGCCGGAACATCCTCGGCTTCGGGTTCGCCTCGGAATGGCCCAAGTCTTGGATCGGTCCGAAAGACATCGACTCGGGTGCCGTGATCCCCTTCCTCGATGTCAGCGCCGGCTCCAGCGGCATGGCATTCCTCGGTGCGGCAGGCTTCCACGACCGCGAGTACTTGGCAGCGCTGCTCGCCACGATCGACTTCGCGGGTATGCCTGCGCAAGAGGACGGTCGCCTCCGATACTGTGCATCGAACCAGGTGGGCGACGCGGTGCTGCTGTACTCCTTGGCCCAGGGTCCCTTGTGGAAAAGGCTCCGGAGGGCGTGATGAGGCCGCTGAAGTCGATCCCGACCTGGCTCTGCACAATCGCGATGGTGTTCGCGCTCGGCTACCTGATCGTGCATCTCCTCGGTTGGCGAGAAATGACGACGGTGCTGTCCGGCACCTACCCGTCGGGCGACCGCGGCCAGGACGAATTCCGAGCCGCGTGTTACCTCGCGTTCTACTTCGGGTTCGTGGTCGCCGCCCCGATCCTCGTCCTTGCCGCGGGCGCTTTTGCTCTCGTCGAGCGCCAACTCCTGCCGCGATCTCGGGTGACGGACTGACCGCGGCCCGCACGCCAGCTCGGCCGCTGCTGATCACCAGAGCCTGTTACGTCACGCGGATCGCGCCGCGCCCGGTGCGCAAAGGACTCGCGTCGCCCGCCCCGCAGCTCCGC
>JANQJF010000074.1 GCA_028281765.1 Planctomycetota bacterium
TCGGACTTGAACAGCCAAAATCGCGGGGACTTCTCCGGCATCGGCGCGACAATAGCGCGACAGTCTCCGAACACCATCGGCCACGAGCCTCGAATGCGACACCTGACCCCGTTCGCCGCCATGCCGGTCGCCGTGCTCGCCGCATGCCAAGCGAGCTCACCGTCCGGACTCTCGCTCGAACAGGACCCGACCGTCGTTTCGGTCGAGCAGCGCAGCACGGCTTTCGTGCCCGGCTCGGAGGACGAGCTCGTGCTGCGGATCGGGGACGTGACCGGCGGCCAGGTCATCGTCTCCCTCGAGGCCCGAGACGGCCGCACGGTGCTTCCGCCGCAGTCGATGCGGGAAGGGGACAGCAGGACGTTTCGGCTTCCGGGCGGCGAATACGCGCTCGGACTCGCCCGACTCGCGAATTTCCTGTTCGACGGCGACTTCGCCGAGTTCCACGTCGGCTCGCCGAGCACCGTCGGCAACAGCCACGTCGAGCGCCTGTTCGCGCGGCTCGAGGCCTCGAAGCTCACGTTCGTCCGCAACGGCCGAGAGCACACCGGGAAGGAAGCCGCGGAACACATACGCCGCAAGTTCTCCTCGGCTGGTGGCGGCGGCGACCTCACGGATCGAGAAGCGTTCATTGCGCGCTTCGCGACCAAGTCGAGTTTGACCGACGAACCGTACTTCGTGCGCCTCGCGACCGGCCGCGAGGTGCGGCTCGCGGAGTGGCTGCGCCAGCCCGCGCCCTTCGAACTCTAGCGAGACTCTCGCGTCGAGTCGGCCGGGCCGATACAAAGTGCGTCTGCTACCGGACGCACTATGACCCGACCCGACCCGTTCTCCGCGCGCACGACGCTCTCGACCCAGGCCGGCTCTTTCACGTATTACGCCCTCGACGCGCTCGAGCGCGCGGGCGTCGCGAATCCGAGCCGCTTGCCGTACAGCATTCGCGTCCTGCTCGAGTCCGCCCTCCGCAATCTCGACGACTTCGTGATCGACAAGTCCGATGTCGAACGCATCGCGAGCTGGGGCCCGGACACGGCCGGCAAGGTCGAGATCCCGTTCTTGCCCGGCCGCGTCGTGCTGCAGGACTTCACGGGCGTGCCCTGTGTCGTCGACCTCGCCGCGATGCGCGCGACGATGAAGGATCTCGGCGGCGATCCGAACAAGATCAATCCGCTCGTGCCGTGTGACCTCGTCATCGACCACTCGGTCCAGATCGACTATTTCGGCAGCGACGACGCGCTGGAGAAGAACGTCCAGCGCGAGTTCGAGCGCAACAAGGAGCGCTACGAGTTCCTGAAGTGGGGTCAGAAGTCCCTGCAGAACTTCCGCTGCGTGCCGCCGGCGACCGGCATCGTACACCAGGTCAACCTCGAGTATCTCGCCGACGTCGTCCTCCGCGGTTCGCGCGACGGGGACACGCTCGCCTACCCGGACTCCTGCGTTGGCACCGACAGCCACACGACGATGATCAACGGCATCGGCGTCGTCGGCTGGGGCGTCGGCGGTATCGAGGCCGAGGCCGTCATGCTCGGCCAGCCGGTCTACATGCTGATGCCCGAAGTCATCGGCTTCGAGCTGACGGGCAGACTGCCGGAAGGCGCGACGGCCACCGACTTGGTGCTCACCGTCGTCGAGCAGTTGCGCGCCCGCGGCGTCGTCGGCAAGTTCGTCGAGTTTTTCGGCGACGGTATGCGCGCGATGAGCCTCGCCGACCGCGCGACGATCGCGAACATGGCGCCGGAATACGGCGCGACGATGGGCTTCTTCCCGGTCGACGAGGAGACGCTGAGCTACATGCGCCTCACTGGGCGCGATGAAGCGCAGGTGCGCCTCGTCGAGGACTACCTGAAGGCGCAGGGCATGTTCGCATCCGCGGACGCACCGACGCCGGAGTTCACGGACACGATGAAGCTCGACCTCGCCAGCGTAGTGCCGAGTCTCGCCGGTCCAAAGCGCCCGCAGGACCGCGTCGCACTCAGCGACATGAAGCCCGAGTTCCGCTCGGCCCTCGAACGCCCGGTTGCGGAGCGCGGCTTCGCACTCGACGGCGACGCTTTGACCCGCACGGGCACCGTCGCGAACGGCGCGTCGCACGACATCACGCACGGCGCCGTTGTGATCGCGGCGATCACTTCGTGCACGAACACGTCGAACCCCGACGTTCTCGTCGCCGCCGGCCTCGTCGCGAAGAAGGCGGTCGAGAAGGGCCTGACCGTCAAACCGTGGGTCAAGACGAGCCTCGCACCGGGCTCCCGCGTGGTCACCGACTACCTCGAGAAGGCCGGTCTCGACTCAGCGCTCGACACGCTCGGCTTCCAGACCGTCGGCTACGGCTGCACGACGTGCATCGGCAACTCGGGTCCGCTGCCGGACCCGGTGGCCCAAGCCGTGCGTGACGCCGATCTGGTCGCCGCGTCGGTACTCAGCGGCAACCGCAACTTCGAGGGTCGCGTCAGCCAGGACGTCCGCGCCAACTACCTCGCGTCGCCGCCGCTCGTCGTCGCGTACGCGATCGCCGGCACGGTCGACCACGACCTGCAGAACGATCCGCTCGGCAAGGACCGCGACGGCAACGATGTGTTCCTCAAGGACGTCTGGCCGTCGGCGCAAGAAGTCTCCGACGCGGTTCGGTCGTGCGTGTCTCCGGAGATGTTCCGCGCGCAGTACGCAAACATGGACGGGCCGCAGGCTTGGCAGGACATCGCCGTCGACGCGAGCGAGCTCTACACGTTCTCGGACGACAGCACCTACATTCAGCACCCGCCGTTCTTCGAAGGCATGGGTCGCGAAGCCGGCACGATCACCTCGATCGAGGGCGCGCGTTGCCTCGTCAAGGTCGGCGACTCGACGACGACAGACCACATCTCCCCCGCCGGCGCGATCAAGGCCGACAGCCCGGCCGGGAAGTTCCTGCAGGAGCGCGGCGTCGCCCCCGGCGACTTCAACAGCTACGGCTCGCGTCGCGGCAACGACCGCATCATGACGCGCGGCACGTTCGCGAACATCCGCCTCCGCAACCAGATGGCCCCCGGAACCGAGGGCGGCGTAACCACGCACGTGCCGAGCGGCGAGCAGATGTCGATCTTCGACGCGGCGCAGAAGTACAAAGCCGACAGCACGCCATTGATGGTGCTCGCCGGCAAGGAGTACGGCACCGGCTCGAGTCGCGACTGGGCGGCGAAGGGCACGCTGCTGCTCGGCGTCAAGCTCGTGATCGCGGAAAGTTACGAGCGCATCCACCGCAGCAACCTGGTCGGCATGGGCGTCCTGCCGCTGCAGTTCCAGGAGGGTGACTCGCCCGAGAGCTTGGGCATCACCGGTCAGGAGACGTTCAGCGTGGAATTGCCGTCCGATCTGCAGGCGCGGCAGACGCTGAAGATGACGGTGACGGGTGCGGATGGGTCGACGAAGACGGTGGACGTGATGTGCCGGATCGATACGCCGGTCGAGGTGGATTACTACCGGAATGGTGGGATCCTGCAGACGGTGATTCGGAAGCTGCTGTAGGGGACCGGGACCGGGCGGGTCACGCGGCCCCGATCCCATTCCCCCCGATACGACGGGCAAACCCCCAAAAAACCCCCGATCCGCTGTGCGATCCCCCCCGGATCCAACGCTGCCCTCCGCGAACCCCGATCGCCACGCCCCCGATTTCCGGCGCCAACTTGGCCGATCGACCCCGTCCCCGACATGGGCACCCGATGTATCCACTCCTTCGCCTCCTGCTCGTTTCCCCGCTCGCGTTCGCAGCCCCCCTCCACGCCCAGCAAGCGATCGCGCCTCCGCAGCTCATCCCGCTCCATGCCGCGGACGGAGCCCTCTGGGCCGCCGGCCCGAACTACAAAGCCGGATTCGATCAGGGCTTCACGTTCTATCCACGCCGAGGCGCGGATCGACCGAACGCGCCATTCCGCCTGACGACCGAGTCGATCACGATCGGCGGCGAGGAGCATGCGCTCGCGACCTCCCGTGCGCGCCTGGTGCACGACCACCGCTGCGAGCGAACCCACGACGGCATCGTCGAAGCCTACGACGTGCGCGCGGACGGCGTCGAGCAGTCGTTCCGACTGCCGACTCGACCCGCGCATCCCGGTGAGATCCTCGTGACCTGCCGGGTCACATCAACCCTGACGTCCTCGGTGCAGTCGCCGGAGCACACCGCACTCACGTTTGCCGACGCAAACGGCGAAGCGATCGTCCGCTACGGCCGCGCGGCCGCCATCGACGCGGCGGGCCGGCGTACTCCGATGACCACGAGCTTCGACGGCGAACGGATCGTGCTGCGACTCGACGCGGCGACGGTCGAGTCCGCGCGCTATCCGCTCACGCTCGACCCACTGACGAGTACCACGGTGCTTTCGACCGATGTCTCCGCGCGCGTCACGTCGCTTGCGACGGCTGCGTCTACGGCACCCTCCAATCCGCGGATGATCACCTGCTTCTCACGGCTCTTCGCAAGCGGCGACCAAGACGTATTCGCGTATCTGTGCGACCTGGACGGCTCGAATCCGGTGCTCGTGTACTCCGATGTCGTGCCGACGCGCTCGACGGACGACGTCACGGCCTGCTACTCGGGAGGCGACACGCGATTCGCGATCGCGTTCGTTCGCTCTTCCGCAGCGGGCGCCGCGTCGACTCTTACGATCTACTCCCACGACGCGTCGAGCAACGTGTTCGCGAGCGGCCTCTCGACCAACGTCGTCGGGTCGACCGGGTCTCTGACGAATCCGAGTCTCGGTGGCACCCGCTTCGCCCTGCGTATCTTCCTCGCGTACGACGAGCAGTCGGGCGCCAACTACCACACCAGAGGCAAGCTGTTCACGACGACGACGCTGACCGCGCAGCCGACCCTGGCGCTCGGCATCGGCTCGAACCCGCAACCCACCCATCCGTCGGTCAACCCACTGGCCAGAACCTCGGATTCGTGGCGCTGGGCGGCGACGCAATGGAACGCAACGCCCGAAGTGCGTGGCGGAACCGTGCGCTACGACGGAACGTCCTTGCCGCACCATCAGCTGCTGCAAACCGGCACCCAGCTCGAACGCCCGACGATCGCTGGCGCGGACGAGCGATACCTCCTGGTGGTGACCGCGGCCAGCCTGACCGGGGACGAACTCTTCGCCGTGCGACTGGCATGGCCCGAGGCCGGCACACCGACGCCAGGACCGCTGCGCCTCGTCGACAACGCGCCTGCCGGCGACCAGATCACGAATCACGACCTCGCGTACGACTACGGCACGCGGTCCCACTGGGCGATCGCATACGACATCGACCGCGCGGCGACCGGTCGGGAAGCCAAGCTCACCCGCGTCGGCTACACCGGCGCCAAGGTCGAAGCGCAGGACCTCCAGCCAAACGACGGCTCGGGCGTCCCGTCCGTCGCGCTCGCACGCCCGAACTTCGAAGGCATCTTCCAGGTCGGCTACTCGACCCTCGAAGCCACCAACCCAGTCTACGTTCGGCAGTTTGCCTACCCGTCCGGCGCGATTTCCGCACTCGTCGCGGGTTCGTGCGCGACCGGCGTCTTCAGCTCGGGCTTTCGGGTCTACGCGGGCACCGAGTTCTTCCAGCAGCGGATCAACAACCTCGCAAACGGCACTCCGGTCGTGTTCTTCCTGTCGTTCGGCCAGACCAACATCGACCTCACGCCGATCGGCATGACCGGCTGCATCTTCGGCACGGACCCGACACTCCAGATCGCGACGCTACCGTCGGTCGTCGGGCCGAGCGGGTTCGCCAGCGTGGAGTTCGCGCTGCCGGACTTCCCCCTGTTCATCGGCAACCTCTACTCACAGTGGGCCTGGCTCGAGCCCGGAGCCAACCCGCTCGGCGTCGTGACCTACGACCTGGTCGAGCACCGGGTGATGTAGGGGTTCGCCAGGCGACGGCGTGGGCGCGCCCGGTGACCTCCACGCGCTCCGCCACGCTTGGTTCGATCAGCCTACAACGCTAGGATGGCCTCTCGGACCGACCACGTGTCAACCCATCGAGAAGGAGAGAGCCATGGAGCTGATCAATACGATCATTCTGCCGTCCGACGACCAGAGCCTGTCGAAGGATATCTTCACGCACTACGTCCACAACGAAGCCCGCGTGTTGCTCGTGGTGCTCGGCAAGGACGACGAGGCCAAGGCGCTCGTCGAGAAGGCGGCCAAGTTGACCGGTTCGGCAGGTGGCCCGCGAGTCGTGATCTGGGCGCGGAAGCCGACGCAAATCGACGAGGAGACAGCGGAGCTGACGCACGGTCCAAGCGTGCTCGCCGCGGTTCCGCCCGATGACGATCGCTCCGAGCTCGGCAAATTCGACCCGAAGGTGCGCGCGTTCGCGCTGTCCCTGGACGACGAGATTCGCGACGTGATCAAGACGGACGAACCCGTGAACTTCCTGAGAGCGTTCACGGCATTCGCGAAGGCGGAGGCGGCGTCGTGATCGCGTGGCATCGAGCTGTTGCCACCAGTCTCGTGCTCCTGACCGGCGGCTGTGGTACGACGTCCCCGTCGTCCGGGTCCTCGGGCACGAACTCGGCGCGCGTCGTCTCGTTCACCGAGCGCGACGAGGACAACGGGGTCCAACCCGTTCCGCGCGGGCACATCGTCGACATCAACAGCACGCTGGTCATCGACCTCGACCGCGTGAAGCTGCTCCGTAAGGTCGGAGACAGTGCAAGCCTCGAGTTCGACCAAGGGCAGCTCGACGAGTTGGACGTTGCTCAGCGGGTCTCGAAGCAAGCTCTCGACGCGCTACCGCTGCTGAGCCGAGCCATGGACCGTTACATGAGCAGCGCGAAGACCCGGGACGACGCGAACGCTCTTTCGGCCGAGCTGCGCGGAGTGGCCAATGCGGCAATCGCCGTCTTGACCAGCGACCTTCCGGGCTTCGAAGCCAAGTTCGGGGAGCGACTCGCCACGGCTGCGGCCACGGGCCAGGTCGAGATCGTCGACCAGTATCGATTCCTGTTCGAGGAAGCGACCGACGCAGTCGATCGCGCCACGACCGCGCTCGCCGCGCAGGCCGACGCGAAGGGCGTATTCGTGCAGTTCGGCGGCTGGATCGTCTCTCGAGGAGCCAGGCGGCCGCTGCACCTACCGGGATTCGACGAGTATCCCGAAGGTGAGAGATTCGTCGTCGAACGCATCGTGCTCGAGCTGGACGCGGCACAACAAGCCCAGCTGAAGACGTACGCCGAGATTGCGAAGCAAGCGAACGAACAGGGACTACTCGCCGCGATCGATCTCGAACGACAAGGACGAGCACTCCTGGCGAGGCTCGGTATCGATCTCGAAGCGACGATAGCCGGGATCAAAGCCAAGGCCGACGAAGTGACGACGGCCGGCGCGGGACTCGCGGACGGTGCGGCCGCCCAACTCGTGACTCTGATCGACGGCACGAAGCGCGACATCGACGTGTGCCTGGGCTTCGCGAGACAGCTGATCGGGAAGTACTCGGCGGCTTCGAGCAATCCCGGCGATGCGCTGTCCTTGGTCGCCGGCCTGCAGAGCGACCTCGGTGAACTCCTCGCGCGATCCCGCGCTCTCGAAGCGTCCCTGAAGGACAAGGTGCGCCAACTCGGGCAACTCGCAGTCCAACTCACCGCCAAGGCGAACGAACTCGGCGCCGAGGCCGCAAAGATCGTGCAACTCGTCAGGGCGCCGATCGAGACGATGATCGCGCAGTTCCGAATTCTGACCGGCGGACAGCAGATCAATACCGACACGCTCGAGTTCGGGGAAAAGGTCTTCAAGCTCGCGGTCGGCTCCGTTCCGACGCAAACGGAGCTCAACCTGATCAATACCGGGCAGCGACGATCCGGCGATCAGCTCGTGTTCAAGCTCGCCGCCGGCAAGGGTGACGACCCGAAGACACGCCGCACGCTCGAGGAGCACACGATCTCGATGTTCCAAGTCCTGCCCCACGTCGAGCCTGCCGCCGCACTCGTGCTCGCAAACCCGGAGAGCCGCACGAACGCGGTCCAGGGCGACTTCCACTACGCACCCGGCATGAGCTTCCTCCTCAAGTCGGGTAGTCGAAAGTCGATGCTCTACAACCGCTTCTTCGACCCGGGAATCGGGATCAACGTCGCGGCGCTGGACTTCGATGGCGACGACAATCCGGAGCTCGGCGTCGGCGGAACGCTCTCGATGTTCCGGGACTGGGTCCAGCTGGGCTACGGCTACAACTTCGGCACCGACGACGCGTACTGGTTCCTCGGGCTCTCGATCCCACTCAGCGGCGTCGCGAGTCAGAGCCGCTGAGGGGAACGGTTACGATCCGAAGATCGGATCGAGCCGCACGTCGCAGACCGTAGAATGGCAGCGTGCGACACTGCGTTCCAATTCTCACCGTCGTAGTCGTCACGGCATGCGAGACGACGGAACAGAAGCTGCCGACGACAGCTCACGAGAGTCACACGGTTCCGATCGACTGGCGGAACGAACTCGCGGAGCTGGCGCGCCAACCCCTGCCCGAACCCGAAATCCCCACCACGCTGGCCGGCATTCGCCGGGATCGCGAAGTGGGTCGCAACTCGCCGACCCCACACGGCCGCGTCGTCGCGATCGACGGGGATCTGATCGCGATCCAGAGCCTTCCCAATGAGCCCTCGGTCGATGACGCGACTCGATACCGCTTCGTCGTGAAGGACGGACTCGATCTCGTTGCAGAAGCACGCGTGATTCGGAAACGAGGCGACACGTATCTGTGCCGGATCACCGATCGCTGGGCGGAACGCAACGCGACACCCGAGTGCCTCGCGCAAGGCCAGCGAACCGGACTACCCTACCGAGCCGTTCTGGAGACGCTCCTGCGTTTCGCCGACGAAGGTGACAGCGAGGCGCGCACGGAGGTGACTCGCATGACGCGGGTCGCGTACGGCACGCCGATGGTGCCCGACTTCGTTCCTCCGCGCCTGACCGCCCGCGTGACCGGCGTCGATGCCCGCGCAGTCACACTCAGGCTCGAAGATCCGGCCACCTTCCTCCCCCACTTCGTCGGTATGCGCTTCGCGTGCGTCGACCCGACGGAACCGATCTACAAGGGCGAGATCCTGATCACCGCTGGCCGAGGGAACACGGTCGAGGGGCACGTCACCCTGAGCGCCGGAAACGGTGCGCCGGCGATCGGGGATCGCGCGATGACGCACACGCATTGAGCACGTGTCTTTCAGGCCCAGCTCTTGCCGAGCCCTTCTAGGATCGGGTCGAGCCCGTGCACCAGCTCACCGAGCAACTCGTTTGTCAGCGCCTGATCCTTGTCGCACAGCGCCTCATCCGGGTTCGGGTGCGCCTCGACGATCAAGCCGTCGGCGCCGGCTGCGGCCGCGGACAGCGCGAGCGGCACGACGAGGTTGCGCACGCCCGCCGCGTGCGACGGGTCGACGATCACCGGCAGGTGCGTGCGCTGCTTGAGTACCGGGATCGCGCTGACGTCGAGCGTAGCGCGGGTCGCTGTCTCGAACGTGCGGATGCCACGCTCGCACAAGACGACGCGGTGGTTGCCTTCGGCCATGATGTACTCGGCGGCCTGCAGCAGCTCCTGGATCGTGGCGCTCATGCCGCGCTTCAACAGCACCGGCAGCTTGGTCTGACCGATCGCCTTGAGCAGCGCGAAGTTCTGCATGTTGCGCGCGCCGACCTGCAGCATGTCCGCGCGATCGACGATGCCGCCGAGGTCTTCGATCCGCAGCACCTCGGTGACGACCGGCATGCCGTGCGTCTTGCCGGCTTCGACGAGCATGTCGAGTCCGGGTAGCCCGAGACCCTGGAACGAGTACGGCGAGCTGCGCGGCTTGAACGCGCCGCCGCGCAGAATGCGCGCACCGTTGCGGTGCACCATCTCGGCGGCCGCGCGCACCTGCTCTTCGCTCTCGATCGCACACGGTCCGGAGATCAGCGTGAACTTGTCGCCACCGATCGGCACGCTGCCGACCGTGACGACGCTCGATCGCAGCTTGTCGCCGTGGCTGACGAGCGGCAGCTTCGAGTTCGAGATCGGCTTGCAGGCCGGTGCGCCCGATTCGGCCTTCTTCGCCTCGAGACGCGGGCGCGGCGGGGCCACTGGCGCCTCGGAGCGGTTGGGATAGCTGCCGAGCACGCGCAGGTGGCCGGTCACGCGGCGCAGCTCGTTGAGCGCGGCACCGACCTCGCCTTCGTCCGGGTGTCCCTCGATGTCCGCGAGGAACATGTACTCCCAAGGCTTGTCCGGGATCGGCCGACTCTCGAGGCGCGTCAGGTTGACGTCGTGGTCTTCGAACACCTGCAAGCACTCGAGCAGCGCACCGTGGCGGTGCTGTACTTCGAACACGAGCGAAGTCTTCATCGGCTGGTTCGCGCCGCAGGGTTCGGCCTGCTTGCCGATCAGCAAGAAGCGCGTTTGGTTCGAGTCGTGGTCCGCGACGTCGGTCGCGAGCACCTCGAGGCCGGCACGACGCGCCGCGTCCTCGGAACAGATCGCGCCGAGCGTCATGTCCCCGCTCTCGGCGACCGAGTCCGCCGCGGCCGCGGTGTCGTACCACACCTCGGTCTGCATCGTGTCGAAGCCGTCGATCGCACGCTGGCACTGCAGCAAGGCGATCGGATGCGAACGCAGCGTCTTGAGACCGGCAAGCGACGCACCCGGCATCGCGGCGATGCAGTGCTCGATGTGGGTGATCTCTTCGTCGACGACGACGAGCTTGCGGTTCGTGAGGAGCTGCGCGACTTCGGGAACGCTGCCGCAGATCGAGTTCTCGATCGGCAACAGCGCGTAGTCGATCGCGCCGTTCGCGAGAGCGTCGGCAACCGCCAAGAACGACGGATAGCCGACGCAGTCGACCTCGGGCGTGCCGCGGGTCACGAACAGCTTCTCGATCGCGGCCTCGCTGTAAGCGCCTGTCACACCCTGGTAGCCGACGCGCGGCGCGCCGGCCTGATCGAGATCCCGAGCGAACTGTTCCTGGCCGCGATGCGAGTAGCGGAGCACCTCTTTGAGAATGCGCCCGACGAAGTACTTCGACAGGCCCTGAGCCTCGGCCTCGCGCTGCCACGCTTGTTCCACGGCGCGCTCGCGATCACGATCCACGACGGGCACGGCGGCGGCCTTCGCAGCGCCGATCCGCTCGACGGCGGCCATGCGTTGCGCGATCAGACGGACGAGCTGGCCATCGACGTCGTCGATCTCTTGACGAGCGTGATCGAGATCTGGGTTGATTGGGTCGGTCATCGGTCGACTTTCTGGTGTGCACAGACTCGCCGACCGGTCCCCCTGAAACGCAAGAGACCCACCGACGCGTCCGCGGGTGGGTCTTCGGAAGAAAGCTTCCTGAGCTCAGCTCGTACGGACCCGCCCTTCGGACGGATCGGTAAATCGCCAGGCTGTGCTCAAGATGGTCATTGTTCGGCGCACTCTATCCCAACGACGAGATCCGGTAACCGACAATCCGTCCGCCGGCGGTTACGCTGGGAACCCTCCTTCGCATCGCCCCATCCCGTCGGCGCCCCCGCTCGTGACCGAAGATCTGCTGATCCAATACGTGCGTCGCGCTCTCGAAGCTATCGAGAGCGGGGAGCACGTGGATCCCGCGGAGCTGTGCAAGGAGCATCCGGAATACGCCGAACCGGTAGCCGAAGCGCTCGGCCTGCGCAGCGGGCTGGCCGAGGTCCATCGGGTCGCCGAGGAGACGGATCCGTTCGTCGGCCGGGTGCTCGGCGATCGCTATCGACTCGAGGACAGCCTGGGCCGCGGCGCCATGGGCATCGTGTACCGAGCGTTCGATCAAGAGCTCGAACGGACCGTCGCGGTGAAGCTGTTCTGGGGCGGCCCAGGCCAGCTCGACGATGATCGCGAACGCTTCATCAGGGAAGCGAAGACGCTCGCGAGCGTGGAGCACGAACACGTCGTGCGTGTGCACGATCGCGGCGCGACCGATCGCGACGAGCTGTACGTCGTCATGGAGTGCCTGTCCGGCCGGCCGCTGTCGTCGATCTTGATCGCGTGTGCCGACCACCACCACTCCGGTGCGTCCGCCGAGTTCGGCGAATGGTCCGAGCCGTTGTTCGGCGAGACCCATCCACGATCGGCCTATCTCCGAACCGTCGTGAAGTGGCTCGCGGAGGTCGCGTCCGGGCTGCAGTCCGCGCACGAGCGCGGCGTGTTCCACCGGGACGTGAAGCCGTCGAACATCTTCATTCGCGACGACCTCGCGGCGGTGCTGATCGACTTCGGGATCGCGACGCGTTCGGGAGACGCCGCACTCACGGCGACGAACACCGGCATCGGCACGCCTTGGTACATGGCGCCGGAGCAGGTCCGCGGACGCGGTCGCGAAGAACCCACGACCGACGTCTACGCGGTGTGCGCGACGCTCTACCACATGCTCGCGCTGCGGCCGCCGTACGACGGCACCGCCGCGCAGGTGTTCAGCAACATCGAACACCTGGATCCGATGCCGATCGCCAAGGTCTGCCCGAGCCTGCCGCGCGACCTCGTCGCGATCCTCGATCGCGGCATGGAGCGGGATCCGAGGCGACGCTATCCGACGATGGCCGCGCTCGAAGCAGACCTGCGTGCGTTCCTCGAACACCGTCCGGTGTCGGTGCGGCCGCTGACCGGCGTCGGTCGCTGGTGGCGCCGAGCGCAGCGTCGGCCCGCCCGCGCTCTCGCCGTCGTCGCGATCGCGGTGTTGGTGCCCGTCGCGATCGTCGCGACCTGGCTCGGACTCGACACGGCCGAGACGGCCCGGCGCGAGCGCGTGCGCGAGATCGTGCGCGCGCTGCCGATGACGCTCGCGGTCGAGGGCAATCCGAAACAGCGCGTCACGTTCGATCCCGCGCAGCGGGACGCGCGCCTGGCCCGACTCGACGAATTGCTCGCCCTCACCCCGAACGACGCCACTCACCGCGTGTATCGCGCCGCGCTGCGACTCGACGCCGGCCGGCACGAAGACGCGAAAGCCGACGCGACGATCGTCGCGCGGCAGCGGCGGAGTCCGTACGTCGACGCCTGGGCGAACGTCTACTGTTCGGCTGACCCCACGAAGCCCGGCGTGCTCTCGCTCGAGCTCTCGGGGTTGCCCGAGCCCTCCTCCGCATTTGACAGATTCGTCGCCGGATTCCTGGAGCTGCGCGCACGCTCAGACAAGAAGTATCCGGAGCGGGCCGCAGAACACCTCGGCGCGGCCGCAGCCGACTTCCCGCCTGCGCGCGCGCTTCGCTTGGTCGCCCTCGGCGCGCAGGCCGAACGACAACAGTCGGTGGTCGAAGAGATGTTCCGCGAAGCCGACGCGGTCGCGGCGGCACTCGGGCACGACACCGCGCGAACCCTGGCCGCGAAGGGCATCGCGTTGATCTTCCGCCGCAACCCGCGGGACGCGATCGCGCTGCTCGAACAGTCCGACGCCCTCTGCCCGGACCAGTATCTCGTCGTCCTGAACCTCGCGATCTGTCACCGGAAGCTCGCGCAGCTCGACGAAGCCACGCGCTACCTCGTGCTCGCGACGCGGATTCGCCCGCTCGACTGGCGCCTCAAGCACACGCTTGCGACGGTGCACATGAACAAGGCCACCGCGCGCGACGATCCGGCCGAGTTCGACCTCGCGGACGAAGTCGCGCGACAGATCCCGCCGGAATCGTCGCAGGCTCGATGGATGCGGGCGAATCTGCTCGGCTTGATCGCTCGCAACCGCGCGAACCTCTCCGATGAGTTTCGCGAACAGCTCGCCGCGGACGCGGTCGCGCACTTCGACGACGCCCTCGCGGCCGCCCCCGCGTCTCGCCACGCGCGGATCCGCCTCAATCGAGAAGCGGCGGAAGCAGTGCGCACGGGCGCGTGGAGAGACGCGGCCATCGCGATGCTCGATCTTCTCGCCCTCTCACCGGAGGCGGACGACCCCTACGCGATCGCGAACCTGGCCATGATGGTCGGGTGGAGCGAGCTGGACGGAGAGATCCGCGACCGCCTGCAGGCCTACCTGTTGCGCCTGTCCTGGGAACTCGCGCCAGGAGACAAGGAGTTCCGGGCGCGGCAGTGGGCGGAGCTGGTCGAGGTCGTGCAGAAGGGGCGGTGAGATCGCCTCCCGCCCATCGCACCGGCTCTCCCTGAACTTTCTCCGGAATCCACCTGGGGTTCACCCCCTCTGCTACGCTCTTGGGTGCACCACCTCAGAGGAGCGGCGACATGCGCATACTCTCCACCACCATCCTTCTGGGCGCGGCGTGCACGGGCGCGATCGCGGCCCAATGCGACCCGAGCCTGAGCTTCCTCGCCGGCGCTCCGACCGGGATCTCACTAGCCGAGAACGCGGCGGTTCCATTCGACGGATCCCACGTGTACTTCACGGAAGTCGGCCTGCACACGAACCCGCCGGCGCCGTGGAGCAGCCCGCCGTTCACGCTCAACTTCAACATCCGCGACGAGATGGTCGCGAGCGGGGCAGCGAACCCACCCGACATCAACGCGCACAGCCTCGGCCAGGACTGGCTGCTCGTCGACCCGACCACCGCACGGATCGACGTGCCGGTCGACCGATGGGGCGTGCTGAACTTCTCGGTCACGCGCACGACGGTCGGGGCCCCGAACTCGACCGTGCACGCCGAGGCCCAGAGTCCGGACGGCCCGGGAGCCGACCTCTTCACGTACACGTTGCCCGGCAGCACGCTGCCGAGCGAACTCGTCGACAAGGTCACACGCTCGCATGACAGTCGCGAGATCGACGTCGGCACCGGCCTCGCTCAGCGCGAGGTCGACGCGCTCGACCAGTTCATGTCGCTCTACACGCTGGACCCGGCGCTCCTGACGACGCTGCCGATCACGCCGATGTATTTCTTCAGCGTGTCCGCCGCGACCGTCGGACAGGTCCCCGCTTTCTGGTGGAACGGCACCCCACCGAGCGCCGCGACCATTCTGATGATGCAATTCACGACTCCGTCCGCGGGATGGACGCCACCATCGGTGTTCAAGACGTTCGCCGAGATCGGTCTCACCCAGGCCGACGACATCGATGCGCTCGCGATCGACCTCGCGAACGAGCAGATCGTGTTCTCGACGACGAACCCGACGTTGGATCCGATCCTGTTCTTGGATTGCAGCACGGACTTCGCGATTCCCGAGCCGCTCAAGGACCCGATCGGAACCCCCGTGAAGACCAAGATCGGTCTACTCGAGGGCGACGACGTCGACGCCGTCTGCGGTATCGACCCGTCGGTGCGCGCCGGATCGCTGACGAATCTCAACGCGTGGTACTACTTCTGCGGGACGCCGACAGCCCCGGTGATCCCGGCGCCGGCCAACCCGACGGTCCAGGCTTCGGCGTTCAAGCGACAGAACCTCGGCACCCCCCAGCTCGTCACCCAGCTCGTGGGCTGGCCGACGCAGACCGGAGTCGGTCCGGGCATCGCGCTGTGCACGTTCTCGCCTCCGGGCATGGCATCTCCGCTACTCACTCTCGGTAGCAGCTTCCGGAACGTCACGCCGGTGTTCTGTGGCGACCCGAAGCGCGTCGTGATCAACGTTCCGCTGGGTCTGATCCTCACGAACTTCGACTTCGATCTCCGTTGGTGGGTCGCGGACCTCGCCCTGACCGAGATCCACGACGTCCACCCGCTGCGGATCCGCCTCTAGCGAACCGGGGTCCCGATGCACGAGAACACGCAAAGCCTCGACGATCTGATTCACGGCGCCGCGTGCGGCGACGAAGACGCGCAGGCCGCACTGGTCACCCGCTACTACCCGAAGGTGCAGTCGATCGTGCACCGCCAGCTCGAGCAGGACTTCCGCAAGAGCCACCGTTGGATCATGCCGCTGTTCAGCACGCGTGACATCGTCCACGACGTGTTCGCGTCCGTGGTCGCGGGGCTCGACGAATCCGCAGACTTCCCCAATGAGGACGCCTTCGTCGGCTACTTGATCACGATGGTGCGCAATCGACTGCTGGACGCCGTTCGCCATCACGAAGCCGGCAAGCGGGACGCGCGTCGCAAGGTCGACGGCGCCAACACCGCGATCGCGGACATGGCCCGCACCCAGTCGTCCGCTCCCGAACTCGCTGCGGATCTCGCCGAACAGGCGGACCTGCTGCGCGGCGTACTCGACGAGTTCAACGAACGCCATCGAGCCCTCCTGACGATGCGCATGATGGAAGGTGAGACCTTCCCCGCGATCGCGACCAAGCTCGGCTACGCATCGGCCGAAACCGCGCGCCAGTCGTTTCTGGACGTGCAGGCCAAGCTCCTCGTCAAGTTGCGCACGCGCGGCCTCGGCTAACACGCGACTTGCGAGCGAAGGCGTGCTTGAATGACTCGCGTGAAGTCTCGTCCGCAGCGAATCGCCGGTGGTGTCTGACAAACTCTTGCTCCGCCTCGCCTTCGCGGTGCTGATCCTGGGCAGCCTGGCGCTGCGCCTCTCGCTCGCGCTCGGACCGCTCGAGAACATCGACGGGCACTGCATGCCCGACGACACCTACCTGTTCTTGGACATCGCACGCAGCATCGCGGACGGCGACGGACCGCTGTACGGGCGCGATTTCACGAACGGTTTCCAGCCGCTGTTCGCGTTCTTGCTCGCGCCGATATTCTGGTTCTCCGCGGGCGGGGACACGCCGGTCCACGCGACGCTCGTCATGCTCACGGTGTTCGACACGCTGAGCGTGCTCGCTCTGGCGTGGCTCGCGATCCGCCTCTGCAACGGGTCGTGGTATCCGGCAGTGATCGTCGCGGCCGCGTGGGCGTGCAATCACAACGTCCTCCGCAACACACTCAACGGGATGGAGACGGCGGTCGCACTGCTCTGGCTGGTCGTGGCGATCGCCACCCACCGCGCGCTGTTCCAAGAGCGTGAGGTGACGTGGAGCGGGCCTCGGGCGTTGCTCGCCGGTGCGAGCGTCGGCTTGGCCATGCTCACGCGCGTCGATTCGATTCTCCTGGTGCCCGCGTTCGGCGCGTTCGTCCTGTGGCGCGTCTGGCGTCGGCAGCTGCGGATCGCGATGCCATGGCGAACCGCCGTGGTCTGGGGACTCGGGGTGGTCGTCCTGTTCGCACCGTGGCTCGTGTACAGCTACGCGTACACCGGCGACGTCTATCCGGTCAGCGGGCGGGCAGTGCGTTTCCAAGCGGACGCCCACTACGTGATGTTTCCGCAGAACGTGAGCACGACATGGATCCACCTGCGCCGCGCGGGTGGCGAGATCTTCCGCGGCAATTTCGTCCTGCTGACGGTTCTCGCCGGCATCCTGGCGGCGATGTCGGCGACACGCGCCGGCCGCCGCAACGTCTTCGCGGCGATGCGGCCGCTCAGCGCGCTGTGGATCCACGCGCTGCTCGTGTTCTCGGCCTACGCGATCTACATCCACGGCACCTGGTTCTTCCACCGCTACCTCTACCCGGTCATGCTGCCGATCACGCTCGGGACGGCGGTCGCGTTCCACGTGTGGATTCGCGAGATGCGCCCGTCGCGGCAGACGCTCGCGACGCTCGCCGTCAGCACGGTCCTGATCCTCGGCTCGACGATGACGAATGAGTTCGCGACGGTGACCGAGACGGGACGCGACGGCAACTTCGGCTATCGCGCGATCGGCCTCTGGGTCCGAGACCGATTCCCGGCCGGCACGGTCATCGGCGCCAAACAATCCGGCGCGATGGGCTACTACGCCGACGAGTGCACGGTGCTCAATCTCGACGGCGTCGTCAATCGCTCGGCGTTCGAAGCGCTGCAGGACGGACGCATGCTCACCTATCTCGGAAAGCAACGGATCGACTACTACGTGCTCTGGTCCTGGGGTGCGGAGTTCCTGCGCTTCTTCTCGGAAAAGCCCATCGAGCGCGACCTCGTGAAGTTCGAGGACGTCCCCGAGATCCACTCCTGGGGCGATCACGGCACGAATCAATTCGGCGTCTACCGACTCGACGACTGACCCGCGCTGCGGGGGCATTCACAAACCGAGCCTGCATAGACACTTGTGCTGGCAACCGAGTCGGGGTTGGCGCCGTGCCGCTTCACTCTCACGACATTTGGTTCCGCCGCAACTGGAGATCTCGGACCCGACCGAATCACGTCTTATGATGCGACCGGATGGTGCGCATTCCCGATCACTGGCCGCCCGACGAAGACCGTCGGCCGTCTCTCGAAGTGACCGTGCCGGTGTTTCCCCTGCCGGAGGTCTTTCTGTTCCCGGGCCAGGTGCTACCGCTGCACATCTTCGAACCGCGCTACCGCCAGATGATCGAGGATTCGCTCGACGGGCCAGGTCGCATCGCGATCGCGTGCGCCGAAGACGAAGTCGAAGCCGGAGACGCGGACACGCCGCCGCTGCGCAAGATCGCCGGACTCGGGGAGATCGCGCGCCACGACAAGCTCCCCGACGGACGCTTCTTGATCTGGCTAGGCGGCGTGGCACGCGTTCGCATCGAAGAAGTGCCCAGCGACCGCATGTATCGACGCGTCCGCTGCGAACTCGCGGATGAGATCCCGCCGAGTCACGATCGCGCGGCCGACCTGAGGCAGCCGCTGATGGAAGCCATCTCGCGCCGCGTCGACAACGACCTCGAGCTCGGCGAAGACCTGCCGATCGGCCTGCTCACCGATCTCCTGTCGCAGTGCATCCCGATGCCCACGACCGAACTCGGAGAGCTGTTCGAAGAGCCGGACATCGAGCGCCGCGCGCAGCGCGCGCTCAGCGCCGACAAGAGCTACCCCGAGGCCGACGACGAAGGCCCGTCCAAATGAGCCGCCTCCTCGACCAGCTCGCGGCGTTGTCGCGGGAGATCAGCGCCTCTGATCGGCGCTGCTCCGTGAACGGAGAGGGCAACACCGCCGCGCGGATCGACGACGACTCGTTCTTCGTGAAGGCGACGGGCACCACGCTCTGCTCGGCGACGCCGGACAGCTTCGTGCCCGTGAGCCGGTCGCGCGCCCTGAAGATGCTCGACGCGGGCGAACTGGACTACCGACAGACGCGACTGGGACTCGAAGACGCGAAGGTCGACCCGGAGATTCCGGCTCTGCCATCCCGAGAGACCCTGCTGCACGCCGTCTGCATGGACGTCCCAGGAGTGCAGTGGGTCGTGCGCGTGCACCCGACATCCGTGAACGCACTGACGTGTTCGCGCCAGTTCTCGGATCTCGCGACGCTGCGACTGACTCCGGACGAAGTGGCGATCTGCGGCCGGGAGTCATTGCTCATCCCCTACACCTCGCCCGGCGTCGAGCTGGCACGAGCAGTGCGTGCGGGCCTGAGCGCGTTCGTCGGCAAGCACGGCACCCACCCCAATCTGGTGCTGGTGCAGAACAACGGCATGATCGCGCTCGCAGACCACGCCGATCACGCGCTCGCGATCACCGTCCTCGCGACCGAGACGGCAAAGACGCTGGCGGCGACGCAGGCATTCGGCGGACCCCGGCCACTCACCGACGAAGAGCTCGACCAGATCACGTCGCGCAACGAGGCGCTCGGCCGACCGAGCACCAAGAACGTCGGTCACAACTGGGAGTAGTCGTTCCGCGCCTCCTCGAAGCTGCGCAGCGCGCGCGGCTTCCCGAGGATTTCCATCGCGACGATCGCCGCCGCCGGGTTCTTCGCGTCGAAGAGTCGCCGCGCCTTGGTCGCCCGATGTCGCGTAGGGTGCGCATCCAGCTCCGCCATGTGCGCGTACCGATCGCCGAAAGAACGATCGCGAATCGACGCGCCGAGCTCCGCACCGCGATCCTCGATCGCGCTGTGCGACCGGGCTTCGCGCTGCAGCGCCTTCGCCTCGAGTTCGGCGGCTAGATCACCCCCGTGGGAAGGCTCGACGTGGGCGACGATCGGCGGCGGTTCCGGTTCGGCGACGACGACGCGCGGACGTGGCTGCTGGGGACGGGGCGAAGACCCGTCGTCGAGCCCCATCATGCGGCGGATCTCCGCCGCAAGGTCCTCGGGAGTCTCCGGCTGCGGCTGCGGCTGCGGCCGAGACTGCTGCGGGGCAGCCTGCGGTTGGAGCGGCGCTTGCGACTGTGTCTGCAGCGGGCGTTGTTGCCCGGCGTCCGCGAGTTTGCGTTGTTGCCCGGCCTCCGCGAGTTCTCGCATCGTGCCGCGGTGGGCGTCCGCCGCCGGCTTGGCCGGCTTCGGTTCGGTCCCCCGACGCGCCTGCCGACGCTTCTCTTCGTCCGCCTTGCGCGCCGCCTTCGTCATCGCGCCACTCAGCCACGAGACGAGCGACGCGCCGAGGACGAGCGGTAGCCAGGGGTTCTGGCGGATGAGTTCCCAGATGTCCATGGTCTACGAACCGGTCGGGTCCGCGTCGTCGGTATCCCCGGCGATCTGCCGGCGCATCTTCGTGTCGGACTCGATGTTGCGCATCTTGTAGTAGTCCATGATGCCGAGGTTGCCGCTGCGGAACGCGTCGGCCATCGCCTTCGGCACCTCGGCCTCGGCGAGGACGACCTTCGCGCGGTTCTCCATGACGGCCGCGGTCTGCTCCTGCTCGGCGGCAACCGCCATCGCGCGACGCTCCTCGGCCTTGGCCTGCGCGACGCGCTTGTCCGCCTCGGCCTGGTCCGCCTGCAGGCGCGAACCGATGTTCTCGCCGATATCGACGTCCGCGATGTCGATCGACAGGATCTCGAACGCCGTGCCGGCATCCAGTCCCTTCGCGAGGACCGTCTTCGAGATCATGTCCGGGTTCTCGAGCACTTCCTTGTGCGTGTTCGAAGAGCCGATCGTCGAGACGATACCTTCACCGACGCGCGCGATGATGGTCTCCTCCGTCGCACCCCCGACCAACCGATTGATGTTCGCGCGCACGGTCACGCGCGCGCGAGCGAGAACCTGAATGCCATCCTTTGCCATCGCGGCGACCTTGCCACTCGACGGGTGCGGACAGTCGATGACCTTCGGGTTCACGCACGTCTGCACCGCCTCGAGCACGTTCCGGCCGGCGAGGTCGATCGCCGCCGAGCGTCGGAAATCGAGACCCAGGTTTGCCCGGTCCGCCGCGATCAACGAGCTGACGACGTTGATCACGTTGCCACCGGCGAGATAGTGCGCCTCGAGATCCCGCACCCCGATCTCGAGGCCGGCCTGCACGGAGCTGATCTTCGCGCGCACGATGACCGTCGGGTTCACCTTCCGAAGCTGCATTCCGACCAGCTGGAACAGGCTGATCGCGGCCTTCGACATGTAGGCCTGGATCCACAGGTTGATGAACTTCAGCAGGAAGATGACCAGGATCAGCAGCAGCAACAGCAGCGCTGCGATCACGTAGATCAGGATGTTGCTGTCGCCGGTATCTTGCGCGAGGTAGAGCACGCGAATCTCCTAAACGGTATTGGTTGATTCCTTGTGGGCGGCGACGACGACGCGGTTGCCCTCGACGTCGACGACCTGGATGCGAGTGCCGCGCGTGATCATCTCACCGCGGGTGACGACGTCGACGCGCGAACCGTCGATCTTGGCGTAGCCGGCGGGGCGAAGATCGGACATGGCCTCCCCATCCTTGCCGCGGAGTTCCGCGATGCCGGGTTCTTCCGCGGCTTTGGCTACGGCCTCGTGTTCGGGCCCTGCGAGCATCAGCGTCTTGCCGAAGCGCGTGCTCGGCAGCACACGGAGCGCGTAGAGAACGCAAACCGGAGCACCGATCGCACAGACACCGAGGAACACGAAGCCCGCGAACTGGCCGTACTCCGTGAACGCGAGGAACACCGCCGACACGAGCGATACCGCCGCGCCGATCGAGAGGATCCCGAACGACACGAAGAACACTTCCGCGATGACAAGAGCGAATCCGACGACGACGAGCAGCACCAGCCAAGCGATGTCCGCGGCACCGGATTCGGGATCGAGCGGCGCGACGACGACGCGGTTGCCCGACACCTCGACGACTTTGACGCGAGTGCCGCGTTCGACGAAGTCACCCTGAGTCACGACGTCGACCGGTCCATCGTCGAGTTCGAGCACACCAGCTGGTCGGAGGTCGGTGATCGCCGCGCCAACTCGCCCCATGAGGGCGTCGCGCGCCACGGCACCCGCCTTCGCGAACGCACTGGCATCTCCGGTACGCGCGTCCTCCGGCGGGGCGAGGAGCACGCGGTTCACGAACGGGATGCGCGGCAGCAGCTTGTAGACCAACGCCGTCGAAATCACGAGGAGGATCAACAGCTGCAGCAGCGAGACCAGATTGTCAGTGAGAATCTCGGTCTGCGTCGCGTTCGTCGGGATGAGGAACGACTGCTGCGACAGGATCAGCGCAGCGACGACGCATACGAATCCGACGGCGCCGGAGATGATCGTGCCCGGCATCACGAACATCTCGATCCCGATCAAGATCAGGCCGAGGAAGAACAGGATGATTTCCGTCCACTCGGCGAGTCCGACCAGGTAGCTACTGAACAGACCGACACTGAGCAGCAGGATGCCGAGAGCGCCGGGCACGCCGAAGCCCGGCATCTTGAACTCGACCATGAGCAGCATGAAGCCGAACAAGAAGATGATCAGCTTCATCGACTCGAGCCAGTCGGCCGCGCTTTCCGACCAGCTGGGATCGAGGCGGATGGCCGTGTCGGGATCGATGCCGAGGGCATCGCGCAACATGTCGTTCAGCGTTTCGAACGTGCCGCTCGAGAAGTTGTATCGCGACGCCTCGTCGGCAGTCAGCGTCAGCGGCGTCTTCAGGCCGACCTGCTGCTGGCCGCGGATCTTCACGCCGCGCGACTCGAGCGCGGTGAGCTCATCATCCGAAACGACGCGCACGACGTCCGCTCCGGACTCGTCTTCGTACGTGATCTCGAACACGCGCATGCGCGGATCGACCATCGCCTCAGCGAGGGTCAGTGCATCTCCGGACAGTCCGCGACGTTCGATCAGAGACCGGACGTCTGCGCGGAATGCAGACAGCAGCTTCCGCCGCGCATCGTCGTCGGCGATCTGCTGGACGCCGGCCGGCCCGGCCATCACCGGCGTGATCGCGCCGAGGGTCGCCCCCGGGGCCATGTAGGTCTCGCTGCACGCGAGCGCCAGATACCCGCCGGCGGAGAGCGCTTGGTCGCGCACGTACGCGACGGTTTTCACGCCGCTCTCTCGGATCGCTGCGAGTGTCGCCTCGACCTCGCGCATCGAAGTGATCGGACCGCCCGGAGTGTCGACCTCGAGCAACACCCACCCGACCCCGAGCGAACGAGCCTCGCTCATCGCCCGCCGGATCAGCGCGACGGTCGTAGTTCCGATCTCGGCGTAGACCGGGACAATCAGGACTTCGGGCTCGATGGGGCTCGCCGGTTGGGCTCGCGCGGGCGCCGGTCCGAGCGCGAAGATCGCCGTCAACAGCAACCAGAGCCACCCCGCCCGCGGGGATCCGCGCTCGGGGCGATGGGTCGGTTCGTCGTGCACTGTGGAATCCGTCGTTTGGCTCCTGAATCGGCGAACCAGGCTCGAAAGCCCGCCGAAGGAACTGGTTTAGCACATCGCGCAAGGTTTTTCGCCGACCGCTCGCCGTCACCGACCCGCGCGCGGAGGATCCCCGGCGCGCCGAGTTCACTCGCACCCGGCCGGATCCCGATAGGAGCGGTGTGGAAACCGGATCACCGACGAACACGGAGCTGCAGCGAGCGGATGCCGCTCGAGCGCTCATGACCGAGCTGCAGCGCGCTCGCAAGACGCTGCTGCTCTATCCGGGCAACCTCGAGCTGCGGCGGCGCAGCCTCGACGCGCTCGTCGACGTTGCCCAGCACACTCTCGCGGACGGGCCGCTGATTCTCGACGTCGAGGACGGTCGCATCTACTCCGGCGACCACCTCGTGCTCTCCGAGATCGCGAACGACAGCCCGATCCGACGCCTGGAGTCATTCGGCGTGCACAGGATCGAACTCTCCCACGAGCTCGCCAACGTGCCGGCCATCCTCGAACTCGTCGAGTTTCTGAATCGCGGCTTCGACGACTCGCACGACGACTCTCAGGCCGTTTGGGAGCAGACGATTCCCGGAGTGGAGTGGCGTCACGGCGACGCGACCGGCTTCCATGTCTCCCACGCCTCGCGCGGGATTCGCCTCGCGGGGATCCCGGTGGGCGAATCCGCGCACGCACTCCGATCCGCGGTGGAACGCGAGGTGTCGATCGACCCCAAGGTGCGCGTCGCGTCGACGCTGCTGAGAACCCGAGACGGCGACTCGACGTCCGCCGCGGAACTGGAGTTCGTCACGAAGCTGTTCGTCACGGCGCTCGAGGATCGCGACGTGCCGACGGCCGCAGAGCTGCTCGCGGCCGCGAGTCGAGGCGACACGACAGGCGCGGTCAGCGCCGGCCTACGGCACGCGGCGAGCGAAGTCTGCAACGCGAACTGGTGGGAGTCCGTCGCGGAGACAGCGACCACCGCCGCGCGACCCGGCCTCACGGCGTTCTTGCTCGAGATCCCGCCGACCGCCGACGCCGCCGACCGGATTCTCGGCTGCGGCACGACCACCGCAATCGCCGCCCTCCTGCAAGCGGCGCCAGACGCCGCCTCGACGGCCGCACTGGAGCGGACGGCCCAGCGCGACGGCGAAGCTGAATACTCGGACGCGGTTCGCGTAGTCCTCGCGAATCGGCCGAACCGGCCCGAAGTCTGACCCGAAGCACGCGCCGTGGCGCCCTGTGACGACCGAGCACAGGAATCGGGTTGACCGAAGTTCGGCCGCGCCTATTCATGCACCTTTCGCGACCGCCGAGCCGACCATGACGGAAACTCCCGAAGCTGCCGCCACTCCCGAGCCCGCGCCTCCAACGCCCCCGCCGTCCGAGCCGGTCCCACCCAACGTCGAAGATCTGAAGGTCATCATCCGGCCCTGGCCGAAGGTGATCTTTCTCTACCCGACGCTGATCTGCTCGGTGATCTGCTGGTTCATCCTGCTGATCCAGGGCGACCCGGGAGCCGTGGACACGAACCCCGCTGCGGTGACGGAAACCGTCACTCCGACGGAAACCGGCGCAGCCGCGAATCCCGCGGGCGCCGAGGCCGAGTCGAGCCAGGAGGATCCGAGCATCCTCGGCAACGTGTTCATGATCGTGTTCTTCCTGAACCTGCTCGTGTTCAGCTTCGACTTCTCGCGAATCAAGTCGATCACGATCCTCGTCGCCGTGATCGGGCTCGGGTTCGGGCTCGCCTGGGCCGACGGTAGATGGGGCGTGACGACCGGCATCATGAGCGCGCTCGGCCAGGTCAACATCCAGATGAACGCGCAGTTCTACGGCTGGATGGCGGCGTTCTTGTTCGTCTCGTTGCTACTCGTGTTGATCAACACGCGCTTCAACTACTACGAGATCAACCACCGCGAGATCTTGCACCACCACGGCTACCTCGGCGACATCACCCGGGTCCCGACGCACGGCCTGCGGTTCAACAAGGAGATCTACGACCTCGTCGAGTTCGCGCTGCTGCGCAGCGGCCGCCTGATCTTCGTGACACCGACGTCACACGAGGCGATCGTCATCGACAACGTTCCCAACGTGAACGTCGTCGAAGATCAAATCAAGAACCTGCTCAGCGTCGTCGCCGTGCGCATGGCCTGACCAATTTCCGGCCACGCCACGTCACGACGACGCGCGAGCGGGTCACTGCTGGAGCGACTCGTATTCGCTCTCGGGGACCAGGTAGGTCCACTTGCTCCAGCGGCCGTTGTCGTCGACTTCCGGAACGATCCGCTTCGCGATCCGTCGCGCCTCCGCGGCGACCGCGGCGTCTTGCGTCCACGACGCGACGTGCAGCATGCCGGCCGCGACGGTGCGCTCGGTGCTCCGCGAGATCAGGATGCTGTAGTCCGGCAGGCTGTCCAAGTGGTCGGCCGCGACCTCGACGCCCTCGTAGTGCGTCAGGCAGCCGTAGCGCAGCCCGAACTCGTAGAAGTCGCCGGACACGGGATCCGTGTAGTTCTCGACCGACGCGTAGCTGACCGAGTGCACGCCCTCTTCGCACAGCTCGAGGAAGACGTCGTCCCCGAAGAACCGGTAGGCGCCCATGTAGCCGTAGAACAGCGCGTAGTGCTGCCAAGCCGGGTACCAACGGTAGTCGTCGCCCGGGATCTCGACGCGGTTGTCGGGGTTGTCGGTTCGGATCACCCGGCTCGGATGATCCGTAAGCTGCTGCGCCTTGACGACGTCGCGCGTGCGACGGATCGCCTTGGTCTTCAGAGCCTCGTCACCCGTCGCGAGATAGGCCTG
>JANQJF010000010.1 GCA_028281765.1 Planctomycetota bacterium
GGCGGACTCGATCGCGCCTTGGTCGACGTAGGCCTGAAGCTCGGCGAGCATGCCGGTGGCCTTGCTCTGCGCGAACTGGGTGTCGACCTCGACGTGCTGCTCGCGCAGCGACAGCGTGATCTGCTGGACTTGCACCATGACCGTGATGCCGACGATCGCGATCGCGACCGTGAGCTCCATGAACGTGGTGCCGCGCTCGCGTGCAGCGCGACGGATGTGATCGATCTTCAAACCCCTCGGCCTCCCCTCCGAATCGACGATCCGCTTTCCGCTATATGAATCGCCAATGATCTCCTCGGCGGCATTGAGTCCTGCCTGTAGAGAAAATCTGCGGATCCCCTCAAGTTCGGCGGCCATTCGGTCGGGGGGTGTCCGGAGCGTTCGTTCCGGCCGCGACGGTCTCGCCCTGAGCTCGCGCGGATTCGTGAGGCGCGGAATGAGACGAAGAGTGTCGAGTCACTCTTCGCGGAACGCGACCTGGCGCGTCGCCTCGGTGTGGAGCACCGTGCGGGCCGGGCCGGAGGGCGTTGCGCCGACGATCCGGATCATCAACAGGTCCCCGGAGCCGTCGCCGTCGCGCTTCAGTTCGAAACCGTGCGGGAAGGTCTCGGTCTGCTGCGCGTACAATGGCACCTGCGCGCCGACGGTGCCATTCGCGGCGATGCCCAGGAATCGCATGCTGAAGATGCCGAGGTCCGTTTCTCCGGGGTCGCCTGGGATGAGGTCGGACGACGAGACCGCGGAGAGCGAGCCCGTCGAGTCGATCGACTGGAACGCCGTGTCGGCCGGCTCGTTCGGATTCCAGGTGTAGTGGACACCCGCGTCGAACAGCGCGGCCGCGAGGCGTCTGAGTTGGTCCGCGTTGCTGGCGGAGCCCAGGTCCTGATGCTTCGCAATCCTCACGCTGGACCAGCGGCTGAGGTCGACGCCCGTCTCACGACCCTCTTCCAGGAACCAGGCGACGAATCGGAACGTGTCGACGCGCAGATCGTGCGGGTCGGGCGCACCCGATTCACGGGTGTCGAGGACGAGGTGACCGTCTTTTGCGGCGAGGAACAGGAGGTTGCCCGTCAGCACTTCGTCCACGGGATCGGGCTCGAACGTGCCCGTCGACGTCGCGACCGGCATCCGGCTACCTGCGAGAGGATCGCGATCGTCGAGCTCCATCCGTGCGAGGAAGCTGCGGCCGTCGCTGTCCTCCGCGAACATTCGGTAGGTGTGGCCGACATCCGTTTCGAGGGCGACGGCGACCCGTTCGCACAGCGACTCGACCTTGACGCGCGTCGACATCTCCCACTGTGCGTGGGACAGCCCCTTGATCGACCGGATGATGACCACCGAAGTGACCGCGATGATGATCGTGATCATCGACACCTCGATCAGCGACAGGCCGCGTTCGTTCGGCCGTCGTTCTGCGAGTTCGTATCGATGGGGGTGGCGAGTCATCGGTCCTTACGGGTTCTGCGGGTCACTCCCCCGGCGCTTGCGGTACTTGCCGACCAAGCGGCGGACGTTTTCGACGACTTCCGGGTCGTAGGACATCTTGACCGTGCTCGAGCCGCCGACGTCGGCCTTGCCGCGGACGATCATGACGCCCTGGACCTCGAGCTTGCCGCTGTCGATCTTAACGTCGCCGGTGACGTACACGATGCCATTCAGGGACGTGCTGTGATTGCCTTCGTCCGTGAGATCACCGTCGACCACGAGCAGGCTGTGGTCGGTCGTGAGTTCGCCGGTCAGCTTCAGGTTCTCGGTGTAGACGAGCTGCGCTTGGATCGACTGGTTGGTCGGTGACGTGGCATCGGATGATGAGCTGTCTCCGCTGTCCGTGGTGTCCGACGTGCCATCGGTTCCCGAATCCTTGCCCCAGCTGCCCCAGCTGCTACCACCGTCTGAGCCGCCCGAGTCGCTGCCGCCGTCCCAGGTACTCCAGTCGACGTTCTTGCCCCAGTCGCTCCAGTCCTGACCTTCGGCCCAGTCCCACCAGTTGTCCCAAGCCTTCTCGGAGGACTTCTCGGGGATCAAAACGTCGGTGTAGGCGCGCAGCTCGTCGAGGCGCATCGAGAACACGCGCCCGGCTTCCGCGTCGTACGTCGGCGAAGCTAGTTGCGCCGGGACACCGGTTACGAGGGCGTTCGGGTCGATCGTCGGTTCGGATGGCGTCCAGCCCTCCGTCGCTGCCGGGTCGCGAAACCCGATGCCGATCGCCGGGCCGCCGTCGATCGTCGTGTTCGGACCGATTTCGATGTTGCCGGGGTTGTCGACGCACAGCGCTGCCGGCACCGGTGGATTGACCCGCAGCCAGCGGATCTCCGACTTCATCGCGGTGCTGCCGACGAGCTGGTTGGGGGACTCGTCGTAGGCCTTGCTCGCATCGCGCTTCCGATACACGTGCGCGCGCACGCCGAGCTCCCACACGCTGCCTGGCGTCAGATCGCCGCGCTGCGTCGAGATGTCCTTCGCTTCCTCGTGGCGCACTTCGTAGCGACCCCAGAGATTGCCGCTGATCTCGAACTCGCGGACGAGTCCGATCGAAGGATCGATCGTCTCGATCCTCGGCGGGTTCGCGGTCGGTTCGTACACCGGATCGAATTGCGTGATCGGTTGGTTGGAACGGCGGTGGAACCAGCCGACGGCGTCCTGCAGCCCGGATCGGGCGAAAGTGTCCGCCATCGTCGTCCGCGTGTAGCGCGCGTCGCGTTCGCCCCGTCGTGACGCGAGAAACGTCGTGTGCGACACGACGAGGCCCGACGTAATGATCACGAACAGAAGCGCCCATATGAGGGCGGTTCCGTGCTCGTTCGCGCTACAGCGCCGCGTCTTCATTGTGCCTGCCGCGGCTGTCCGCGGCTTCCAATCTCTTATTGCGACTCCGAAGCGGAGTCGCACGTGCACTTCGTCAATCGGCGGGCGGCGAGCAGATTCTGTAAAGAATCCGACCACGAGCCTCGAAGCGGACGCCGGTTCGGATCGCCGCTACGGGTTGCTCGGGTCGCTGCCGCGGCGCTTTCGGTACTTCCCGACCATGCGACGGACGTTCTCGAGGATCTGCGGGTCGTAGGTCATCTGGATCTCGCTCGAGCCCCCGAGCTCCGCCTTGCCGCGCACGATCATGACGCCCTGCACGTTCAGCTTGCCGCTGTCGATCTTCACGTCCCCAGTGACGTAGACGACGCCGTTCAGCACAGTGTCGTGATAGCCATCGTCGGTGAGGTCGCCGTCGACGAGCAGCAGAGTGTGATTCGTCCGGAGTTCGCCGGCCAGCTTCAGGTCCTCGGTGTAGATCAGCTGAGCCTCGATCTCGGACGAGTCGAAGCCGGTGGCGATCTGGCGCTGACCCTCGGCGATCCAGGCGTCTTTCTCCGCCTGCTTCTCGGCCCTCCACGCCTCGGCCTCCACCTTCTTCTGCGCGAGCCACGCGTCTTTCTCCGCTTGCTTCTCCGCCTCCCAAGCGTCCTTCTCCGCCTGGGGTGCGTCATTCATCGCTGCCTTCTCCGCGTCGTACTGCTCCGACCAAGCCGCGGCTTCCGCGTCTTTCTGGGCCTGCCACGCCTCCCTCTCAGCGCTCTTGTCCTCGAGCCAGTCGAGCTTCTCCGCGTCCCGCGCTTCCTTCCACTCTTCGAAGGTCATACTCGCGGGTATCAGGACGTCGGTGTAGCAACGCAGTTCGTCGAGACGCATCGAGAACACGCGCATCGCGTCCGCGTCGTAGGCTGGCGTTGCGAGCTTCGCGGGTACACCGGTGACGAGCGCGGCCGGGTCGATGACAGGCTCGGACGGCGTGGCGCCATCCGTCGCGGCCGGATCGCGATAGCCGATCCCGATCGACGGTCCGCCGTCGATCGTCGTGTTCGGACCGACCTCGATGCTGCCCGGGTCGTCCACACAGAGCGCGGCCGGAACCGGCGGATTGACCCGCAGCCAGCGGATCTCGGACTTCAGCGCGGTGGTGCCGATGAGCTGGTTGGGCGAAGCGTCGAAGGGCTGCTCGGGATCTCGATTCCGATACACGTACGCGCGCACGCCGAGCTCCCAGACGCTACCGGGCGTGAGTTCTCCGCGTTGCGAAGAGATGTCTCGTGCGTCCTCGTGTCGGACTTCGTAGCGGCCCCAGAGGCTCCCGTTGATTCGGAACTCACGCACGAGCCCGAGCGCGGGATCGATGGTCTCGACACGCGGCGGGTTCGAGTCCGGCTCGTTGACGGGGTCGAAAGTCGTGATCGGTTGGTTCGAACGGCGGTGGAACCAACCGACGGCGTCCTGCAAGCCGGACCGAGCGAACGTGTCGGCCATCGTAGCACGTGTGTAGCGGGCGTCGCGCTCGCTGCGGCGCGATGCGAGGAAGGTGGTGTGCGACACGACCAGCCCCGACGTGATGATCACGAAGAGAAGCGCCCAGATGAGGGCCGTCCCACCGTCGTCTCGACAACTGGTCTTCATCCTGTTCGCGTAGAACGCGTCGCCGCTTTGCCCGGATGCCCTCTGGGCTCCGCACGTCACTCCTCATCGGCCGTTGTCATTTTGTGACTGTAGGGAGATTCGACACTGCGTCTCGGAGTGATTCGGGATCGATTCGACGCAGATCTGGCCGGGTGATCTCGAAGTTGGACGACGTGGGAATCCGATAGGTACATATGCCTCGTCGTGAATCGCTGCGCGCCCGGATTCTGCTCACGAGCGGGATCCCTCTGGCGGCGACGGCGGTGTTGGCGATCGGGGCTTCGATGTCCTCGAAAGAGCTATCGGAGAGCAACGCGCGCGTCGAGCACCGCCACGACGTGATCGTCAGCGCGCTCCAGCTGCAGCAGGTGATCGCCGACCTGGAACGTGGTCGCAACGGCTTCATCGCGACCGGCAACGAAGAGCTGCTGAATCCGTTCGTGTCCGGCAAAGCCGGGCTCATCCTCGCGTTCGACGCGACGTACGAACTCATCCAGGACGAACCGGATCAGGTCGCGCAGCTGCGCGACGTGCGGGCCGTCGTTCGCTACTGGCTCGAACGCATCGCCGAACCTTCGATTGCGCTGGCCTCGAAGTTGTTCAATGAGGTCAAGGACCAGAGCTTCCTACGCAACCTGGTTGCGCGGGGTGCCGTGCGGGAACTGTGCGATCGCATGGACTCGGAACTCGATTCCATGGCGAAGCGACTTCGGGATGCGGGTCACTCGGAACTCGGCGTTCTCGCGCTGCGCGCCGCGCGTGACTACGCGACGGTCGGCACGACGCAGCGCGGCTTTCTGTTGACGGGGGATGCGGACTTCCTGGTCGCGTACCGGGGAGCGCTCGAGCGATTCGACGCCACGCTTTCGGATCTCGCTGAGTCGCTGCGATCCGAGCAATCGACGGCCCCGGAACTCGCGCGTCTGAGCGACCGTGTCACGCGGCTGCAGAAGTTGCGCGACGAGTGGGTCAATGGCGCGCTGGAGCCGGAGATCAATGCCCGTTCCGAACAGGAGCGGATCCACCGAGCGATCGAGGCCGCGCGGGTGCGTCTGTACTCGGGCGAGGGCAGCGATACGATGGCGCGGGTCCGCCGTGAGCTCGGGGAATTCATCGCCGCGCAGGAATCGCGGATGCACGCGCTTCGCCAGGAGGCGAACGAAGTCGCCTCGCGCACGCGCCAGTCCACGGTGCTCGGGTCCGTGATCACGCTTCTGCTGTCGGTGATCATCGCTTTCTTCGTCGCATCGGGGATCACGGCGCCCGTCGCGGCGCTCGTGCGAGCGACTCGACGCGTCGCGCGGGGGGACCTATCGGCGCGCGCGGGTGTCGCCGCCAGCGGCGAGATCGGTGAGCTCGCGCACTCCTTCGACCGAATGGTGCGCGACGTTCAGGAGCTGACTGAAAGTCTCGAACACTCGCGCGCCGAGGCTGTCGAGGCGAACGTCGCGAAGTCGAACTTCCTCGCGAACATGAGTCACGAGATCCGCACGCCGATGACCGCGATTCTCGGCTACAGCGACCTGTTGCTCGAACCGGACATCGACGACGAACAGCGGATCGACTGTGTCCAGACGGTGCGTCGCAACGGCGAGCAGCTGCTGCGGATCATCAACGACATCCTCGACCTGTCGAAGCTCGAGGCCGGCAAGTTCGAGATCGAGAGTCTGCGGGTCGATCCGCGGAGCATCGCGCGTGACGCGCTCGACCTGCTCGCCGTGCGCGCTTCGTCCAAGGGGCTGGCGCTCGAGTGCACGGTGCGCGGCCGCGTGCCGCGGACGATCCAGACCGACCCGACACGCCTGTCCCAGATCTTGATCAACCTGACCGGGAACGCGCTGAAGTTCACGGAGAAGGGCGGCGTGGAGGTCGTGATCTCGTTCGTCGAGGACGGCGAGGTCGGGCACTACGTGTTCGAAGTCATCGACACGGGCGTCGGCATGTCGCCGGAGATGGTTGCGCGGATCTTCGAGCCGTTCACGCAGGCTGACGAGACGGTGACGCGGAAGTTCGGCGGCACCGGCCTCGGACTGGCGATCTCGACGCGTTTCTCCGAGCTCCTCGGTGGCGAGCTACAGGTCGAGTCGGAGCTCGGCGTCGGGTCGACGTTCCGACTGCGATTGCCGACGGGCCCGGTCGCGGAACTCGAGTGGGTCGACGGCGCGTCGGAGACGGCTCGGCCCGCAGCCGCGAACGAGCCCGCGGCCGAGGTTCGCAAGCCCGCCGCTCGTCCGCTGGACGGGCGCCGCATCCTGCTCGCCGAGGACGGTCGCGACAACCAGCGTCTGATCTCGCTGTTCTTGAAGAAGGCGGGTGCAGAGGTCGCGATCGCCGAGAATGGCCGCGAAGCGATCGACGCGGTCGTCGCCGCCAGCGAAGCAGAGTCACAGTTCGACGTCGTCCTCATGGACATGCAGATGCCTGTCCTCGACGGATACGCGGCGACTGGCGCTCTCCGCGAGCAGGGCTTCGAGCTGCCGATCGTCGCGATCACGGCCCACGCGATGTCCGGGGATCGCGAGAAGTGCATCGACGCCGGCTGCTCGGCCTACGAGACCAAGCCGATCAAGGCGCGTCGGCTCATCGAGACGGTGCGCGAGCTGTGCGAGTTGAGCACGAGCGCTCCTTAACGGCGCAGTCTCGAGCTTTTCGCGTATCACTCTCGCGCGCCGCGGGCACTTGTAGGATCGATGACCGATCCTTCGATGAGAATGCTGACCGTCGAGACCCTGAACGCGCACGGACAGATGCTGCGTGGGCTTGCCTGCTCTCTGCTCGGGGTCTGCCGCGGAGCGCGAGGTGAGTCTCGTGCTGCGGTAGTCGCTTGGGCGATCCTGGCCGCGTAGAGTGCGCGCCATGCGCAGATTGACGATCGCCCTACTCTTGTTCGGTCTGGCCGGTTGCACAGGCACGGAACAAGCCGAGAACGCGACTCCGCCGGATGCGAACGCGGCCACCGAATCGAGTGGCGGCGGCTGGTCGGCAGGGGACACGATTCCTTCGGGCCGTGCCGGCGTCGCCGACATCCAGATCCTCGAAGTCCACAAGAATGGCTCCGGCGAGCCATGCGGCGTCGGCAAGACGGCGACGCTCAAGTACAAGGCCATGCTCGCGAACGGCGACGTCCTCGATCCGGGCAAGCGGCCGTTCTCGTTCCGTGTCGGCTCCGGCCGCGCGATCAAGGGCTGGGACGTCGTCGTCGCGAAGATGCGGATCGGCGACAGCTTCACGATCCTGCTGCCGCAGCAGCTCGCGTACGGCCCGTCGAAGGGCGACCTGAAGTTCGACATGGAGCTGCTGTCGGTCGAGTAGGCACCGACTGGATCTCGAGGTGCAGCCCGTCAGTTCACGACCCACCACTTCTGGCCGTCGAGGCCCGTCTCGTTCGCGGCGGCGTCATCCGTCATGCGACCGCCGCTGACGGCGTCGTACGCCGCGGTTGCTCGCGGTCCCGCGAGCGGGCCCGAATAGCGCGTCTGCTCGTTTGTCGCCCCGAGGACGTCCCCGCTCTGACTGATGAAGAAGCAGCGCGACCCGCTCTTCCCGAAGTCGACCGGCCACGCGTAGGCGCAGAAGAGCCGTTCACTCATGTCCGCGTTCGGCGCCATGGCGCTCGCTCCGCCGTCGACTGCCTCGGGTAGCGCTTGGCCTGCGCTGTCCGGGAGCCACAGCTGGAAGCAGTATCCGCTGCGCACGACGATTCCGTGCCGTGGCTGTGGTTCGGATTGGAGGTGCGAGAACGCGTGCGAGAGCACCGGGGGGGCCATCCGCTTGTCGCTACCGCGCAGCGTGATCGCGCCGCTGAGTTCCGCGAAGTAGCCGTACTCGCCCGCACCATCGCCGTCGACGTCGATCACGCCGCTCGCCTGACACTGCGCCTGCGCCGACGCGATGTTCTTCAGCGTCGCGATGGCCGCGGACTCGTTCGCGTTCGCGCGGGCCTCTGCGACGACCTCGGCCGCCGGCTCCGTCCACTCGGCGCACAACGTGTTCTCGTCGAGCCAGAAGCGGTGGGGGAAGCACGGCACCTCGTCCTGGGGTCGCATGATCGCGATCACCGCGTCGGACACCAGTCGGCCTCGGATGGATGTCGCGCCCTCTTCGTTCGACTCGCCGTTGCCGATCGCGAGGGTCGGTGCACCGACGGCGTCGAGGCCCGCGCGTTGTTCCGCGACGACGTGGGCGAACTGGCTCTCCCGCCGCCAGCCAGGAGGCGGGGACACGACTTGGATGGCCACGCCCTGCACTGTGGCGCCCGAACCGTCGAAGACACGTAGCGACGTCGTTCCCTCCGCGACGGTCGCGAGGAACCACGGCTGACCATCGCGCCCCGGTGCGCCGGAGCCGCTCGACTTGTCCGCGTCGATGCGACCGGGTTGCTCCGGTAGGTAGACCGCGTTCGGAGTCGGGCCGCCGAGTCTGCCGGCGTAACGTCCACCGGTATTGGGGGTCACGCGCACTTCGCCGGTGTGGTCCGCGAAGAACACCGGCCGAGCGGCCGCGCCTTCGCGAGACTCCGGCCACGCGTAGACGCACCAGAACTGTTCGGCGAGGTCCGCTTCGGGGAACGGCGCACTGGGCCCACCGTCGAGGAACTCCGCGATCGGGATGCCCGCGGAGCTCGGCAGATGCATCCGGTAGCAGTAGCCCTCGTGCAGAAGGAGCCCGTCTTCGAATCGTCCGAGCGCGCGGTTGCGGCGCAGGAAGCCGGCCTTGTTCGGCGGCGTGTTCGAATCGAGGATGAGTCCCAGCAACTCGGCGAAGTAGCCGAACTCACCGCTCGCATCGGAGTCGCGATCGAGCATTGCGTCGGACTGGAACCGAGTCTGCGCAGCGATGATCGCATGCATGTGGTCGAGGGTCGCGACGTCTGCGCCGCGATCCACGGAGTACGATTCGGTCCGCGTTTCGGATTGTGACGCAACCGTGACTCGGTCCGTGGAAAACTCGTCGGCTGGGGCATCCGGATCGCTCGCGAGGATGGCGCGCGCGGTGCCGTGTGTGCGTGGTTCGGGCTCGATCGGCTCGACGCGTGCGAGTTCGGATGCCGGAGGTGCGTGGTCCTCGTACGTGACGAGCGCGGCGATGCCGGCGACTCCTGACAGCGCGATCGCCGCGAGCCAGGGTGCGGGCGAGGCGACAGCGGGTGCCGCGACTTCGGGCCGCGACCACTCGGCCAGCGCCGTCGCCCAGGTCGCGCGCGCCCCGAACTCGCGATCGAGCTTGCCGCGCAGTTCGGCGAGTCCACGCTTGAGGCGCGTGCGCACGGTTTCCACCGGCACGTCGAGTTCCGCGGCGACGAGCTTGGGAGAGCGGTCCTCCCAGAAGCGCTGCAACACCGTCGACTTGTAGGGTTCGTCGAGGGACAGCACTGCGTTGACCACGCGGCGCTCCAGTTCGGAGCGTTCGGCGAGCGCCGCCGCGGACGGCTGTGCTTCGGACCGCGCCGCCCGTCGCTCGCGCTGTGCGCGTCGGCTGCCGTCGCGTCGACCGCGCGCGGCCCGGTTGCGCACGACGCCCGCGAGCCAGGATCGAGACGGCGGTGTCCGATCTCGCCGCGCTTTCTGCCAGCCGGCGACGAGCGCGGTGTTGTGGATGTCGTCGACTTCGCCGGGATCTCGGACCAGGCTGCGCGCCAGGTCCTGAAGCCACGCGGATTGGGTGAAGAGCTCGGGGTGCTCTGCGGATTCGATCGTCATGTCCCTCTCCCTCAGGCCGAAACGGCCTCGAGGTGGAGTTCCCGTGGGGACGGGAAGTGGTTCATGATTTCGGAATCGACGGGGGCCACCCTGAAGGCCTCCCGTGTCCGGCTGTTGGATTCTCCGACGGTGTCTAGTGCTCCTCAACTTGTCCACTGACAAGCCATGTCGTCGCAGCGCCTTGCGAGCGAACTCCACGAACACCGACATACGCAACGCACTTCAGCGACACCCCACTAGTACGCGATGGCCCGCAGCGCGTTCGAAAGCGCGATCCCGATCGGGTTCGGCGCACCGGCGTCCGTCGACAAGCCCTGCAGGTAGAACGCGAGCCCCTGCAGCACCGGGTCGGTCGAGATGCCGACGCTCCAGGTCCCGCTCCCGCCGACGTTCACGACCGGGATCGCGGTCGCAGCGAGCGAACCGACGTGGTAGTCGCAACCGCTCATGCCGATGATCCCGAGGTCGAGCGGCGGGGCCTGTCGAGAGAATGCGAACGCCAGTGCAGCCGCACCACCGCTCGTCGAAAGGCCGCCGAGGTCGAGAGCGAACGTGGCACCGAGAGCGGGCACCGAGCCCACCTGCGCCGAGAGCGAGGGCACGCCGTTCGAACCCGGACAACCAGCACCGATCGCGGAGACGCACGCGGAGTCGGCCGGCGCGCGCACCGTCAGCGTCTGATCCGCCGCGACGTTCGAGATCGTCGTGACCTGACCATCCGGCCACTCGACCGTAAGCGTGTCGACGGACGTCGACGCGCCGAGCCCGAAGTGGGCCGACAGCTCGCTGTTGCTCAGGTAGTTGCAACCCGCCTCGATCGGCCGCATCCACGTGCGCCCTCCGACGGTCGCCTTCACGATCGCACCAACGCCATCCGGTGGAATGGTCGAAGCGCAGCCATCGTCGAGGAACACGCGGAGCCAGTGCGTATCCGCGCTCGACAGATCGTTTCGGTAGAGCCTCATCGGCCCGTTGGACGGGAAGAACACGAGGTCCTGGTCCCCGTCGTTGTCGTAGTCGATGTTCGAAAGGCCGCGGCCCGAGACCGTCGTGGTCAGACCGATCGACTGCGCGACTTGCTGGAACTGCATCGACTGCGGCGTCGGCGACACGTTGCGGAACGCGAACTGCTGGCTGCTCTGCGTCGTCGCAACGAGATCGATCAGCGTGTCGTGATTCATGTCGATCGCGACGGTGCCCCAGCCCCACGCCGTGTTCGAAACGCCCGCGGCGTTCGCCTGATTGACGAACACGTTGCCGCCCTGGTTGATGTAGAGGTTGTTCGTGCTGATCGTCGTCACGTAGAAGTCGAACATCCCGTCTTCGTTGACGTCCGCGACCGTGACCCCCATCTCGGTGCCGTCCTGTGACGTGCCCGATTGCGCCGTGAAGTCGGTGAACGTGCCGTCCCCGTTGTTCACGAAGTACCGGCTGGTGCCGAAGTCGCCGATCCAGATCAGATCGACGTCGACGTCTCCGTCCATGTCGACGAACTTGGCCGCGAACCCGCTCATGGACGTGAACGCGGGTGCGAGCCCCGAGCTGACGGTAACGTCGACGAACGTCGTGCCGTCGTTTCGGAACAGCTTGTTCGTCGCGCCGGTGCGCCACCCGCAGACCGCGAGATCGAGATCCCCGTCGTTGTCGTAGTCACCGAACGCGCCGCCCCAGCCGTCGGTCGTCCCGGTGGAGCTCACGTTCATCGCGGGAGCGACGTCGACGAACGCACGCCCCTCGATGTTGCGGTAGAGCTTGTGGTGCCCGATCGCGTCATTGCTCGCCGGACCGAGGCTCGTGACGAACAGGTCGAGCCAGCCGTCGCCATCGAAGTCACCGACCGTGCCGCCGGTGCCACGGTGCGGCGTCCCGACTCCCCATTCCATCGCACGATCCGTGAACGTGCCGTCCCCGTTGTTGATGAAGAGTCGGTCCGGGGCGTTGCCGCCGGTCGCGAAGAAGATGTCCTGGAAGCCGTCGCGATCGAAGTCGCCGACAGCGCCGCCCGCTGCGAACCCGGCGAAGTATGCAGGGGAATGTTGAGCGGTGACGCCCGCCGACGCGGTCACGTCGGTGAACGTCGTCGTCTGCGCGAGACCGGCCGGAGAGAGACAAGACACGAACGCCGCGCCCGAGAGCGCGAGGAGGAGGTTGGAGGTCATCGTCGTTCTGGTGTGAGGGGTCGCGTGGTCGGGGCGCCGGACCACCACCCAGGATGCTACCAACTTCCACGCCGAAGCGGCCGCAACACCGAGACTATGACTCTTCTCTCGGGGAGCGACGCGCGCGGCGGCTATGATTCTCCGGTCGCTTACGTCTAGGCCGCCTACGTGTGGCCGCTCACGCCCCGCTCTGCCACCCGCCATGGCTCATCTTCGCCCGGTGCTCTCGATCGCGACCGTCGCAACGCTCACGTCCGCGCTCACCGCACAGCTCCCGCCGATCGATTCCGGCGGGTTCCTCGTGTCGGACTTCGGCAACGATCGCGTCGCGATCTACGCTGCGGACGGGTCGCACACCGGGCACTTCTCGACCCCGGGACTCGACGGCCCACGCGGCATCCTGTTCGCCTCGAACGGCCAGACGTTCGTCGCGAGCCAGAACAACGATACGGTCTACACCTTCGACGCCGCGCGCCAGCTGGTCGGACAGTTCTCGCATCCCGAACTCGACGGCCCCACCGGCATGGCGGAGAGCCCGACGGGTGAGCTGCTCGTGTCGAGCTTCTTCAACGCGCGCGTGTGCGTGTTCGCGATGGACGGGACGTTTCAGCGCTCGTTCACCGCACCGACCCTGAGCTTCCCGAACTGCGCGGCGTTCGACTCGGACGGCAACATCTACGTCGCGAGCGCGGGCAACGGCCGCGTGTTCAAGTTCGATACCGGCGAGCAGTTCGTGACCTCGTTCACGTCGCCGGCGCCGACGTTCCTGAGCAGCCCGATGGGGATCGCTCGGGACAACTGCGACGTCCTCTACGTCGCGGGCGGAGGCTCACACAACATCGTCAAGTTCGCCACCGACGGGACGTTCCTCGGTGCGCTGACGCACCCGGACCTGACCGGCCCACAGGGCGTCGCGATCGACGACCGCGGCCACGTGTTCTCCTCGTCGTTCTTCCAACACAAGCTCGTGGAGTTCGACGCGAACGGCGCGTGGGTGCAGACGATCACCGCGGGCGGCCTCAACGTCCCGCGCAGCATCGCGTTCAAACGTCTCGCGGAGCCAGGGATCGAGGTGTACGGGTGCGGCGTCAACCCGGCCGGCAGCATCGTCGTGCAGAGCGGGCGACCGGTGCTCGGCACGACGGTCTCGCTCGGACTGCACGACCCGACGTTGACGCAGACCCCGGGCAGCACGGCGCCGTGGCTGCTCGGCTCGACCCGCGCACTCGCGAACTATCCGTGTGGCTTCACGCTGCCCGGGCTCGGCGAAATCCTGATCGAACTCGCGTCGCTTCACCTCGTCTTGCTCGTGCCGGCACCGACCTGGAACGGAACCTCGTCGACCGCGGCATTCCTGATCCCCGACAGCTGTGACCTCGTGGGCGTCACGCTACACACGCAGGGCGTGCTGCTCGATTCGTCGCCAGGAGCGACGCGGCCGATCGCGTTTACCGACGCAGCGCGGATCCGGATCGGCTCGCATTGATACGTCAGCTTTTGAGGATCGCGATCGGAATCACGGTCGCGACTCACGCGAGCGCGCAATGGCGCGAGCTTCCTCCGCTCCCTGATTCCGTGGGCGTCGCCGGCCCCGTCGTCGGGGTCCACGGCGACGCGTTGATCGTCGGCGGGGGCGCGAACTTCCCGGACGGCATGCCGTGGCACGGTGGCACGAAACGCTATACCGACCGCGTGCACGTCTTCGTCGACGGCGCCTGGCGCGCCGCGGACGAACGCTTGCCACGCGAAACCGCATACGGCGTCTCGGTCTCGACGGACGGTGGGGTCGTGCACGTCGGCGGACGCGACGCGTCGACGTGTCATCGCGACGTGTATCGCCTGCGTTGGGATCGCGCGGCGAGTCGACTCGAGGTCGAACGCCTCCCCGATCTGCCGGCCCCCGTCGCGCACGCTGGCGGAGCGCTGCTCGAAGGCGCGATCTACATCGCTGGCGGCCAGGAGACCGCGGATGGCTCGCCGACGCGCAGCCTCTACCGACTCGGGCTCGGAAGAGAGCCTCGGACCTGGGAGCGCCTGCCCGACATGCCCGGGCCACGGCGAGGACTGCCGGTCGTCGCGGCGGCCGCGGGGCGCCTGCACGTGTTCAGCGGTCGAGACTACGGGCCGAAGCGCGGCGAAGGCGAACCGTTCGAGTTCCACGACGACGTCCTGCGGTTCGATCCCTCGCAGAACCGCTGGCTCGATCCGATACCGATCCGGGTCGACGACGCCTCGCGCTGCATCATGGCCGGGGCGGCGATCGCATCGGATCGCTCGATCCTCCTGCTCGGCGGCGCCGATGGCCGAGCGCTGACTCACTCGCTGACCCTCACGGCGGAGCGACGCACGGAGTTCCTCGAGAACCATCCGGGCTTCTCTCGCGACGTCCTCGCCTTCGACGTCGAAAGCGGATCCTGCCGGATCGTCGCGACGTTGCCCGAGGCGATGCGCATGCCGGTCACGACGACCGCGGTTCGCTACGGCAACGACGTCGTTCTCCCGTCCGGAGAGATCTCGCCCGGCCGGCGCTCCGTAGCGGTGCTCGCGTTCAGACCGCCGATCGCTCAAGACTTCGGCCTGTGGAACTGGTCGACACTGCTCGTCTACCTGCTGCTGATGGTCTGGATCGGGGTCCGCTGTTCGCGCCGGATCGACGGCACCGAAGAGTTCTTCCTCGCCGGCCGCCGCATTCCCTGGTGGGCCGCCGGCCTGTCGATCTTCGGCACGCAACTGTCCGCGATCACGTTCATGGGCATTCCGCAGACGACGTACTCGGGAGACTGGGTGCGCCTCGTCGGGCAGGGGATGATCCTCGTCGTCATCCCGATCGTCGTCTTCGCATACCTGCCGAAGTTCCGCGGACTCCAACTCGCCACGGCATACGAGTTCCTCGAACGTCGCTTCGGACCAGCCGCGCGGTTGATGGCCGCGAGCCTCTTCGTGCTCCTCCAGCTCGGTCGGATGGGTGTCGTGCTCTACCTGCCCGCGCTCGCGCTCGCCGCCGCGTCCGGCATCAGCCCGACGACGTGTATCCTGCTGATGGGGTTGCTGAGCATCCTCTACACGGTGCTCGGCGGACTGGAGGCCGTGATCTGGACCGACGTCGTGCAGGTGATCGTACTGATCGGTGGCGCGCTGCTCGCGCTCGGACTCGCGATCGAGGGCGTCGGCGGCTTGGACGAGTTCCTGCGCGTCGGACTCGAGCACGACAAGTTCCGCATCGTCTCCGACGACTGGTCAATGACGGGGACAAGCCTCCCCGTGATAGTCGTCGGGTTCTTCTTCCTCAGCCTGATCCCATACACGTCGGATCAATCCGTGATCCAACGCTACATGGCAACGCGAAGCGAAGCCGAGGCGGCGCGCGGCCTGTGGATCAACTTCGCGATCATCCTGCCGCTGTCGCTCGTGTTCTTCGCGCTCGGCACCGCGCTGTTCGCGTTCTACGCCGCGCGGCCCGAGCTCTCGCTGCCGGAGTCCGACAACCAAATCGTGCCGTGGTTCGTCGTGCAGCAGATGCCGGCAGGACTCGCGGGTCTCGTGATCGCCGCGATCTTCGCGGCCTCGATGTCGTCGCTCGACAGCTCGATGAACTCGGTCGCGACGGTCCTGGTGTGCGACTTCTACCGCCGCGCACGCCCGGACGCCGACGACGGCGCGCAGCTACGGCTCGGCCGTTGGCTGACCGTGGCGCTCGGGCTGATCGGAACCGGCACGGCACTCTTACTCGCAAACCTCGACCCCGGATCGCTGTTCGACACGTTCAACACGATCCTCGGGTTCTTCGGCGGCGCCCTCGCCGGCCTGTTCTTCCTCGCGGTCAAATGCGGCTGGGCGACGCCGCGCGGCGCCGTGCTCGGCACGCTCGTCGGCGCGGCCGCGGTTGGCGGACTGACACTCGCGGCAAACGCAGAAAACGTGCTCGTCCACGAGTTCCTCTACGGCGCGATCGGCTTCGTCGTCTGCGTCGTCGTGGCCGGAGCGTTCGCGCGCGGCAGCTGAGGGCTACTTCCGGCGAAAGCGCAGGAAGTAGTTCTCTTTCAGACCGGGGATCTCGACCTCCTCCTCGAGCTCGAATCCGGCGGCTTCGATCTCACTGCGGAAGACGCTCTTGCCCGCGCGCACGTGACCGAGCAGCCACGGACGCGACTGACCCGGAATCCGCTCGAAGTCGATGACGACGAGTTGGCCTCCTGGTCGCAACGCGCGGTGCAGGCTCGCGAGCGTCGCGGCCGGATACTCGAAGTGGTGGTAGGTGTCGCACACGAAGATCGCGTCGACGGACGCCTCCGGCAACTTGGCGTCCCGGTCCGTGCACAACACCCCCTCGACGTGCGACAGGTGATGCCGCTTGGCCCGTTCGTCGATGTGCGCGACGAACTTCTCCGCGATGTCGACCGCGTAGACCTTGCCGCCCGTGCCGACGTCCTTCGCGAACATCTCGACGAACAGGCCCGTGCCCGCGCCGATGTCGGCGACCGCTTGTCCCTTCTGCAGCCCGACCGCGCGCGCGATCTTGGCCCGATGCGCGAAGATCTCGCGGCTCTCGCCCTCGAACCGCTTCACGAACTTACTGACGTCGAGCTCGGGATCCGTGAAGCTGTCGTTGATCCCCGGCTTGACGCTCTCGAGTTGCTGCGTGAAGAGCCACTCGTGCACGGCCTCGTTCGAGTAGGTCCGCGACCACGAGTTGTGGCGGACGCCCGGGTATTCCGTGTACTTCGGTGTTCCACCGGCGGCCGTCACCGCCTCGATCATCTCGCGCGACTTGCGCGCCGGCACGACGCGGTCCGCGTCACCGTGGAATGCCCAGATCGGCACGTCCGCCATCTTCGCGGCCGCTTCGACTGGACCACCCCCGCACACCGGCGCAGCGGCGGCGAAGAGTCCGGGCGCTTCGGCGAGCGCGTGCCAGGTGCCGTAGCCCCCCATCGACAGTCCTGTGACGTAGACCCGATCGACGTCGATCGGGTGCTTCGCGATGACGTCGCGCGTCAGCTCGAGGAACTGCGCGATGTTCCAGTAGCGGCCCCGCGGACACTGCGGCGCCAGCACGAAGCACGGCCGACGCGACTGGCTGCGCGACGCGAGGAAGTCCCGCACGCCGTGGACCAGCTGCGCTCGATTGTCCGTGCCTCGCTCACCCGCACCGTGCAGGAACAGCACCAGCGGGTACCGCGCCGTCGACTTGTCCGACTCGCGCGGATCGTAGAGCCGATACGGCATCTTCCCGTGCGACGACTCGTGCGTGTGCGCCGCCATGAGGTCGGTCAGGCGGGCCTTCTCGGGGCGCTTCGACTTCAGGTACTCGTCGAAGAACGCGATGACGGCCGGCCCGAGATCCGTCCGCGACAGCGGCTTGCCGTCCCCGCGCAGGCGAAAGCTGTACGAGTGATCCCCAGCACCGACCATCATCAGCCGGTGCGGGACCGAGGCGTCACGGCACGCGGCGGCCAACGACTCCGACTGCAGATAGTCGACCGTCAGGTCCGCGGTCCCGTGCGTGATGAAGAACGGCGGATCGTCGGAGCTGACGTGCGTCACCGGCGAGGCGAGCTTCCAGAGGTCGGGAGCCTCGTCGCGCGACTTCCCGAGCAGAATCGGGACCGGACCGTCGTGTAGCTCCTCGGTCGGCTTGCCCTTGTCATCGACCTTCCGTCGCGTCAGGAAGCTCGTCACGCCGTAGAAGCTCGCGACCGCCTGGATCGCGCACGACTCCCGACCGTACGGCCCCCGCTCTTCGGGGACGACCTCGTCCGCATCGGTCGTGGCGATCATCGAGACCAAGTGGCCGCCGGCCGAACCCCCGATCGCGCCGATCCGCGTCGGGTCGATGCCGAGCTTCTCGGCGCGATGGCGCAGGAAGCGAACCGCGTTGCGGCAGTCGTGCAGATTGCGCGGCCACGGGGCACCACGCGCCTCGTCGGCTAGCAGGTAGTTCGCGCTCGCACACACATAGCCGGCACGCGCGAGCGTCGTCGCGAACTCGACCTCACGAGGCCCCGCCTTGTCACCATTCCGCCAACCCCCGCCGTGCACGATCAGGATCGCGGGCGCCTTGCCGTCCTTCCGATGACCCGGCGGGAAGTAGAGGTCGAGCGTCTCGCTCCGCGCCGGACCGAGGTAGGGCACGTCCGATTCGATGCGCACGCCGGACTGTTGGGCGAAACAAACGGACGCGAGGGTGACACCCGCGGCGAACGCGCGAACGAAGGCTGCTGACATGCGCCCGAGGTTACTCGACGCCCCACCCCTCGCGCAGCTTCCGCGGCACGCGACTTGCTCATGTCATGACGACACTGCCGCGAACCATGCAAAACACGCGTCCGGCTCGCAGCAGTGCGACACGACCCTCGCAGTCGTGACAGTTCCTCTTCCTCAACTCTGATTCGGTATCGATCCGAAATGAAGCCCACTCCCGTTTTCGCCGCTCTTCTGATCCCGTTCGCGTCGTGCGTCACGACGATCGGCGTCCCCACCGTGCAGGACTCAATGCAGGATACTGCCAGTGCCCCGACGGCCGGTGACGACGCGAAGTCGTTCATGCACCCGGTCTCGCAACCGGTGACGTTCGAGACGCCGTCCGTCGACACGAGCCTCCGCCCCGTGTTCATGCACCACGAGTTCCCGAACAGTTCGGTGTTCCAGGGTGGCGACCTACAGCTCTACGCGCTGCAGGCCCGCTACGCCGTGAACGACAAGCTCGGCATCATCGCGACGAAGGACGGCTACATCGATCTCAACCCAGGCGTCGGCGCGCTCGAAGACGAGGGCTTCGCCGACATCGCAGCCGGAGTGAAGTACGAGTTCTACGAAGACAAGGAACGTGGCATCCTCGCCACCGGCGGCCTGATCATCGAAGCGGACACCGGCGATCACGAGGTGTTCCAGGGCAACGGCGACGGCCTCGTGCGCCCGTTCGTGTCGGCTGGCTACACGGTCGAAGACGTCAACCTGATCGGCTCGCTCGGGTTCAACCTGCCATTCCACGGGGCCCGTGAGTCGCACTCGATCGACTACCACCTCCACGCGGACTACGCGGTGACTGAGCAGTTCTCGCCGCTCGTCGAGTTCCACGGCATCAGCTACACCCGCAGCGGCAACAACACGGCCCTCGCCGGCTTCGAAGGCGGTGACCTGATCAATCTCGGTGCGGCCAACGTCGCCGGCCAGAACGTCTTCATGGGCGCCGTCGGCGGCCGCTTCCAGGCTCACGAGCGAGTCAGCCTCGGTGCCGCCTACGAGTTCCCGCTCGGCGGACGCGACGACGTGCTCGACTGGCGCATCACGGTCGACGCCGTGATCACCTTCTGAGCGCGCTACTTGGGACCGGCGCGGAGATCGAGCGCGACCTTCGTGGTCTCGCCGGAAATCGCGCCGCACCTCGCACGGCCGCGATCCCCTTCGCCATCGACGGACCCGAGGCCCTGGAACTCGTCGGCGCCCGGAAGCGCGATGAGGTTCACCGGGCCTTCGGGCACGATGACTTCGACCGACTTCGGCCCGTGGCTGAGCGAGACGCCCGGCTGGTAGTGCTCGACCAAGCCGAGCAGCGGATCGAAGTTCTCATCTCCGGTAGCGGCGACCTGCTGCGGGATTTCGACCGCTAGGAATCGTGCGGATCCGAGCTCGCCATTGAGCGCCACACGCACGGTCGCGACATCGGCCACGAGGTCGAGCTTGGCCGCTTCTCCAGCGGCGACCTCGAGCACACTCTCCTCGAGGTGCACGCGCACCCCCGTGGCGAGGTCGACGACGCTGATCCGGTGATCTCCGGGAGCGAGCGTCAGCTCGAACGTTCCGTCGTTCTCAGGCAGCGCCCACCGCGTGCGCAGGAGCTGATCACGCAGACGCGTGCTCCACTCCGGATTCTCGATCCAGAGGCTCACGACCGCGAACCGATCGACCGGCACCTTGGCACCGCGCACCTGGAGCGTGCCCGCGACCCGCGCCGGTCGGTGGTCACGAACATCGAAGCCCATCGGTTCGACCGTGCCGTCTACGGCCTCGTTCCCGACCGCGGTTCGGACGGGCATCCCGGTCCGCGGCGGCGTCGGCCACAACATGTGCACGGAGTAGTTGCTGCGCGACAAACCATCGAGCCGGAACGTGCCGTCGGCCGCGACGGGGCTCGCGTGCCGCACGTTCTGCGGCGACGTTCCCGTGAACCACATGTGACCATACGGTTCGTGGAAGATCGGAGGCGGATCGCCGAGTGCCAACACGAACGGGCGACGCTGCTTGGGATCGAGACGATCGACGGTCCCTTCCAGCGCGAACGGCTTCGGCAGTTCCACGCGCAGTCCGGACACATCGCCATCACTTCCGACCTGGAACTTCGACTCCGCCTCGGCTCGCGTGTCCGGATGGCGCGCCATCAAGAGATATTTCCCCTCCGTCAGGCCGCGCATCCGAAAAGCGCCCGATCCATCGGTGCGTGCCTTGGCGACCGCGAGATCGGGGAACTCCCAGCTGTGCGGCGTCGCGTACGCGACGACGTCGACACCCGACCAGGGCTTGCCGGTCGCCGGATCGACGACCGTCCCGGTCGCGGATGCACCGCGCTTCAGCTCCACCTCGATCTCGGTTGGCTTCTTCGGGTCCGCGCGAAACCCGTTCTGCAGGTGCCAGACGTATTCCGGCGCGGAGACCATCAGCGCGCCGGTCGCCTTCGCCTCGCCGCTCGGGATCAGGCACACCTCGCCACCCGCACCCGCCCGACGCGCGAAGTAGCCGAACGCGAGCCGCATCCACTCGTCGTTGTCGATCGACTCGCCCCACGACACGCCCGCGCGTAGGCCACGAACCGCCCCGCCCGTCTCCGCGTCTTTGGCGCGAATGCGGATCGGATTGGCCGGCATCTTCACCTTGACGCCCCTGCGCTTACCGGTCAGCCAGTCCGTCTGGCCGAAGTTGCCGCTCGCGAAGTCGCCGCCGACGACAACGTAGCGACCCGGAAACTTCAGTGTCGCCTTGAACGCGCCGCGCTTGTCCGTCGAGAACCAAGCGTTCTCGTCCGGCGCAGCCGCGAATTGCACGGCCACGTCGCGCACGCCCTTGCCGCCGAAGACGCGCCCCTCGACGTAGCCGCTTCGCTCCGGCTTGATCACGAGCGGAGAGTCGCTGTTCACGCATCGCAGCACCTTGCGGTAGTGACCCGGCGCGTCGACGACGACGCGAAGGGCTCTCTTGAACACGCCGGGCAAGACGAACCGTCCCTTTTCATCCGTGAACGCCTGCGCCGCGTAGATCGCAGACGCTCGGCGCAGCGGCGTGAGCAATCCCTCGACGCGCACGCGCGCGCCACGGATCCCGCGACCACTGCGACTGCGCACGAAACCCTGCACGTCACCGGTCGGCACCAAGACGAGGTCGCCGATCTCGTGCTCGTCGTATCGCGCGTTCCAGCCGTATTCGCCGCACGGCGCGACGATCATCGAGCTGTGCCCCGCAAGCGAAACCGCGAGCGCGCGATTCCACAGCGGGGCCGCGCCGTTCTTCGCGAACTCGATCGCGAAGCGGCCGTCCTTCGCCGTCCGTACCTGCGGCCTCTTCCGCGCATCCTCCGTGCGCAGCTCGAGATCGCGCCCGACGACGACGCCGGCGCCGGTCAGCGGCGCGCCAGCCCCGTCGACGACTCGCCCCCGAACCGTGAACGAGTCCCGCCGATCTTGCGGGACCGCAACCAGCGACAGGAGAGCGACGACAGTGTTGAGCATGCGAGGAGTATCAGGCAGAAGCGGAGAAACGAACATCGCGGAGCGCAGCGAGTTGCGCATCCTCGGCCTGATCGAGCGCGTGCTCGATCGGCTGACTGAGCTCGAGACGCGCGCGAAGCTCGACCGGGATCTCGCCGCGAATCGCGGCGCGAACGTCTTCGAGCGAGATCTTGTCGCCGGGCCGCGCGGGCAACACGCGCTCGGCGCCGACCCGCGCGATCAACTCGGCAGTCACGAGCTCGGCGCACACGCTCTCGATCATCGAGCGAGGCACGTCGAGATCGGTCGACACGACGCCGAGCTCGATCCCGCCTTCGCCCGACGCGAACGACCGCACGACGCGATCTACGATCGCGAGCGCGATGCGTTCGCGCAGCACCGGTGAGGCCTCGCGTGCTTCGCGGCCGAAGCCGAGCGCGTCGACGTGCTGCACGGCGTGGCTCAGCTCCGCGCCGAGCAGCACGAGCAGCCAAGCCAGCTGCAGATAGACGATGAGCAGCGGCAGCGCCGCGAGCGTCGCGTAGATCGCGTTGTTCTGCGCGACCCCGATCTGGAAGTGGATGTAGAGCCCGTGCATGAACAGCAGCGCGGCCCCTGCGACGAACCCGCCGACGAGCGCCGGTCGCCAGCGCACGCGCGCACTCGGCATGAACTTGTAGAGCGCGGTCAACGCGAGCCCCATCATCACGTAGGGCAAGAAGCCGAGTCCCGCCTCGTAGAGCCAGCCGAGCCACGGCGCCGCCTCGCGCCACGAATCGACGACGGCCGCACTCTGCAGGAGGGAACTCAACGTCATGCCACCGAGCGCGAGCCCGGGCACGACGACGACGAGCGCGACGAAGTCCGAGAACCGCCGTAGCCACGAGCGCTGCACGCTCGACTGCCACGCTCGATTCAACGCCCGCTCCACCCGCACGAACAGCGACATTCCGGTGTAGAGCACGATCAACGAGCTGAACGCGCCGAGCTGCCGGAAGTCGATCGCCGCGACGAGCTCGCGCACCTGCGCGATCGCATCCTGGAAGTGCGCCGGCAACTCCGCGGAGAAGTTCACGAGCCCCTGGTCCAGCTCTTGGCCGAACCCGAATGCGCGCGCGACGCTGAAGACCACCGCCGCCAGCGGCACGACGGCGAGCAACGTCGTCATCGTGAGCGCGCCCGCGCGGGCGCTGAGCATGTGCCGCTCGAAGTTGCCGGCGATGTGGACGACGGTGCGAACGGTCAAGAAGAACGCCCGCGTGAACCAGGACGACTCACGCAAGTCCCGATGCCAGGCGCCGTCACGAAACGAGGACAGGATACCGCGCATACCCACGTGGTACTGCGCGAGGCGCACCGTGTCACGCGTGGCCCCACTCGGGCTCCGCGGAACGGCTAGTGTCCCTCGTCTGAGGTCCGTAGTGGAAGTAGCCGCGTCAGTCGAAATGGCCGGCTACTCATGATGCGGACTTCGGACGCGGGGCACTAGCGCGACTCGGTCTCGACGCCGCCGAGTAGCCGAGGCAACAAACTGCCTCGTCCTTCGACGGGCAGACCAGCGAGGTCGAGCAGAGTCGCCTCGAGTTCTTCCGCCGTGACGGCATCACGCAGGGCCGGTCCGTCGGGAATCCGCCCAGGCCAACGGACGAAGACTCGGCGGCGCATCGACCCGGCGCAGAAGACGACGACCGTTCGATCCCCCGCCGCGGCGACGAGTTTGCCGACGATCGCGTCGAGATACGCGACGGAGTCCGTGGTGTCACCCGCTTCGCCAGGCATCCGCGCGCCTGGCGCCGGAAGGCTCGTCGCGTAGTACGCGAACCGGGCGCCGCTGTGATCCCGCAGGAAGTCCGCGACGAACTCCGCGCACACGTCCGGCCCGAACACGTCGTCGGGGTGCGTCGAGCGCACGCGATCGCGCCAGATCTCGGGGCCCCACAGGCGAGTGTTCGCGCTGGATCGCAACAGACACGAATCGCCGAACATGGAAGCCAGAGGCACTTCGGTGCCGGGGTCGCGCCCCGCAACCGCCGTCGCGTAGCCAGCGGCCCGGAAGCCGGTGGCAACCGCCGAGATCCGCGGGCCGATCGCACCGGTCGCGTCCAAGCGGACCCCGCCGCGCCGAAGCGCGACGATGGCCGGAGTGGCGTCGCCGATCGCGTCTACCTCGAGACCTTCTGCAGCGATCAGCAGGACGTTCGGCGCGCGGTCCCCCGCGGACGCCGTTCGTTCACAGCCCGCGGCGAGCGCCGCGATTGCGAGGATCAGTGTCCGCATCGAAGGAGAACGAATCAGAGGGCGCCGATCACCGCGTCCGCACGCTCGGACGCCGCGATGTGGAACGGCAGCTCGACGGTCATGGCCTGTGTGAACACGGCCAGACCGATGTTCCCGACGTCGTTCGGGATCGAGATCGCGAACTCGCCACCGACCAGCGGCACGGAGATCTCGGGACCGGCGACGAAGTTGCAGGCCGGGGCACCGATCACCGCGAGATTGATCGGCGAGATCGGCGCGCCGAGGTTGAGCAGCATCGCCTGGATCAGCGCCGAGCCGTTGACGTTCTGCACGCTGATCGAGAACGTCTCACCGATCCACGGCAAGCCGGTCACCTGCTGGGTCGGCGTGCCGACGCCGCTGTTCGGGCAGGACAAACCGAAGGTCCCGTTCGGGTTGAACGTCGCGAACGCGTTGGTCTGGTATTCGTGCGTGCGACCGACGAACGCACCGTTGAAGCCGCCGAAGACGTAGGTCTTCTGCAGGCCGGAGACGTAGGCCATCGACATGCCACTCACGGCTGCGCCGGCGTAGCCACCGCGATCGACCCAGTTCGTGCCATCGAACTCCCAGGTCCAATCGCGCGGGACACCGCCCGAGCTCGCACCACCGAACGCGACGTAGCGCATGCGCGCTTCGTCGAACGTCAGCGAAGCGGCTTGGTTGGGTGGCGGCGAAGTGGCCGGCGTGATCTGGCTCCAGTCCGTGCCGTCCCACTTGAACGTGGTGTTGAGCAGCGTGCTACCGCTGCGACCGGCGTGCATCAGGATCTCGAGATCGAAGACGTTGGACGCCATGCGGTGACGACCGATGCCGGCGTTGCCCGCGAGCGCGCCCGGCGAGTTGGCCGGGGTTTCGAGCGTCCAGTTCGTGCCGTCCCAAGACCAGGTATCGTCCATGTAGGTGCTACCGGCCTGACCGCCGTACATCAGGCACTTGCCGTTGGCGAAGTCGTAGGCCATCGCGGCCCAACGACGCGCGCTCGGGGAAACGGCCGGGGCCATCTGCGCCCAGGTGTTCGTGACCGGGTCGTACTCCCAGGTGTCCCCGACTTGCGTCGTGCCCGTGGTGTTGCCGCCGAAGATGACGAACTTGTTCCGGCCGATGTCGAAGCAACCAGCACCCCAGCGGCGACCCGAGGGCAGGGTGCCGCTCGGCATCGGGTTGAACCAGCTCGTGCCGTCGAACAGCCAGAGGTCGTTCTGCGGCACGCCGCCTGTGGTGCGACCACCGAAGTGGTAGAGCAGCGCGCCATCGCTGCCGGAGTAGCTCGCGGCGCCGACGGGCGGGGACACGGCGGGGAAGAGTTCGGTCCAGGTGGCTTGCGCCGAGAGGCTGGAGGCCAGGACGACAGCGGGGAGCAGGTGGCGTGTATTCATCTCTGAGTCTGGAGGGATGAGAAAGGGAAACCGATCGCGACACGCGGACGCGTGCCGTCAGAGCGTCTCCAGGCCGTTCGCAGCAGCGCATGAGCCACGCGACGCTCGCAGGGAATCACCCCGCCCCCGCGATCCGCTGCGCGAAAACTCTTAGAAATTTCGCAGCGAAAACTCTCCCCGCAGCAAACCAATACACGAAGACCCGCTTACGGCGCTCACACGCCGACTGAGTCCGACGATGACCCGCTCGGAACTCGAGAACTCGTTCCTCCGCTACCGCCAAACCCGCAATCCCCGCGACCTCGCCACCGTCTACGACACGACGTCGGCGCGCTTGCTCGCGGTGGCCGCACACCTCTGCTCCACGATCGCTGAAGCAGAAGACGCGGTGCAGGACACGTTCTTGGTCGCGCTCGAGCATCCCGAACGATGGGACGAATCACGGCCGCTCGTGCCGTGGCTGCTCGGCATCCTCGGCAACTGCGTGCGGAGTTCGCGCCGACGCTCGGACCGCGAGCCCGACATCGACCGCCTCACGCGAACGGACGGCGATCGCCCCGATGCGGCGCTCGAATCGGAAGAGCTCCTGGAGTCGGTCGAAGCCGCCGTGCAGAACCTCGCGCAGCCGTACCGTTCGGTCGTGCTGCTGCGGATCCGCAACGGACTGAGCCCGGCCGACATCGCGATCGCGCTCGATCGCAACCCGAGCACGATCCGCGCGCAGCTCACGCGTGGACTGCAGATGCTGCGCAAGCTCCTGCCGGCGGGATTCGCTGCGGGCCTCTTCGCATCGCTGACCGCAAACCGCGGCCTGGCGATGGTGCGCGAAGTCGTGCTCGACCGTGCGTGCACGATCCATCGTGTCGCGCAGCTGCAGCGTCGCGCCGAGCTGGTTCGCACCGGACTGAAGGCGACGCTGGCGACGGCCGCGATCGCGGTCGGTGCGCTGTTCTTGTCGGACTGGTTCGGCGAATCGACACCCGTCGAGAACGTCATCGAGTCGGCGCCGGAGTCCGCGAAAATCACCGAGTTCGCGCCGACCGTAGACATCACGCGGACGGAAGTCGCAACGACCGACACCGAGACGTCTCCCGATCGCATCGAGGCAGCGCGACTAGGTGCGATCTCGATCCGCGCGCTCGGCGAGACATCACCAGCCAGCGGCGCCGCGTTCTGGTTCGAGCCGGTCGGCTCGGCCGGACTGCTCGTCCACGAGCGCTTCTCCAACGTCGCCGGTCCGTATCGAATCGCAGAGCCCGCGGAATCGACCACGAATCAGAACCGCCGGACCACCACGACGGACACGGACGGCTGGTGCCACCTCACCGAAGTGCGCCCCGGACCGTGGCTCGTCCGCGGCCCCGGCTGCTTCGGCGTCGTCATCGTCGAACCCGGCGAAACCGCCGCGCGCGAGTTCACGCTCTCGGAGGAAACCTGCACCGTCACCGGGCTCGTGCTCGACGAATGGGGCGCGGCCGTGCCGGACGCGAGCATCTGGATCGGGCAGTCCCGACAACTGACGGTTGCGACGCACGCGACACGGACCGACCGCAACGGCCGCTTCACCGTGACCGTCCGGCCGCCCGTCACCGTCGGTGTGCGGGTGGCGGCGCACGCGCCGATCTCGGTCCGCATCCAACGCGACGCGGAGCGTCACCACGACGTCGAATTCCGACTGGCCGGGCCCGGAGCCACGGTACGAGGCGTCGTCGTGGACACCGAAGGCGCTCCGGTTCCCGGCGCCGCAGTCCGCATCGGGCACTCGCTCGACGCGATCATGAGCTCCCAGTCTTCGGTGCCCAGTATCGCCTCGTACCCGGTGCAGACGATCACGGGCGCCGACGGCGCCTTCCGGTGTGAGGGCATCGCGCCGGGGCCCGTGCGCGTGTCCGCGTGGCGTTCCGGCAGCAGCCGCACCGACATCGTGTTGGAAGCGCGCACAGACGAAACGGCCGAGACACGCATCGAACTGGCAGCGGCCGCGACGGTGACGGGCATCGCGACGGGCGTCGACGGCGTACCTGTCGCGAACGTCCACATCCGCACTGCGAACGTCAACGCGCTCGACTCCACCTCGACGGTGACCGACGAAAACGGGCGCTTCCGCCTCCAGGTCAGCGCCGGTCACGTTCGTCTCCGAGCGCGGGACGAAGACTCGTCCGCACGGTGGTCGAACGCGGTCGGAGCCGGCGAGGTCGCCGAGTGGAACCCGCAGCTCACGCCCGAGAGCCGCGTGATCGCGGGCGTCGCCCGCTACGCGGACGGCGCGCCGGTCGCCGACGGGTTCGTGTCGCGACGCTCGACCGGACTCGGCTCGGACGTGGTGCCCACCGCGTCCGACGGCTCGTTCGAGTTCCAGGTGCCCGAGTTCGACGCACAGGTATCGGCCACGCTCGCCGTCTACGACAGAGACCCACGACACATCGATCACGTCGCGCGTGACATCCCGCTCGTGGCCGTTTCCGGGATCTTCTGCGGGATGCACGACGTGCAGATCTCCGTGCCGCCGGACCGCATCCCCAACGGATTCTTGCGCGGCCGTATCGTCGATCAGAACGGCGCACCACCACCCGAACGTGTATCGATCCACGACCTGGAGACCGGAGTCCGCCGTCGGGTGCAGTTCTCGCCTCTGGGCGACGACGGTGCGTTCGACACGGGTCCGATACCGCCGGGTCGCTACGCGATTTGGGTCCGCACCAATCCGCAACGCCAGTTCGGCCCGTTCGAAGTCCCGGCCGGCGAAACCACCGATCTCGGCAACCTCCGATTCGACCGCAGCTCGAGTGACGAGCTCGGACCGCGGGTCCCGTGCCGCGCCGTCTTCGTCCCCCCCGCCGACGGCTCGTGCTTCGCCGCGCTCAACATCGAGGTGCGCGACGGAGACAACCGAATCGTGTGGTCCGAGCGTCGCGGTGGATCGCCGCTGAGCGCGTGGACGACCGTGATGCGACTGCCGTCCGGCCCGCTGCGCCTCACCGCGACATCCCCCTCCGGCTTGGCCGGCACCCTCTCGTTCACCGTCGATCCCGCGTCGCCCCCCACGCGACCGCTGTGGATCTCGATGCAACCCGACTGATTGTCGTCCCCACTCGCATGATCTACGCCCGCATTCTGCTCGCCGGCATCGCGTGCCTGTGCGTCACCCCGACGCTCGCCCGCGCACAACACAACCTGCTGCTGATCGTCGCCGACGACCTCGGCGTCGACTACGTCGGCGCATACGGCGAAGGGACGGCTCCCCCGCCCACGCCCCACATCGACGCGCTCGCAAACCGCGGCGTGCTGTTCCGCAACGCCTGGGCAAACCCGAGCTGCTCGCCAACCCGCGCGTGCATCCTCACGGGCCGCTACCCGTTCCGCACGCTCGTCGGCCGCTGGATCGGGCACTGGGCCAACCCGCAGAACATCGGCCTGCTGCAGCACAGCGAGTGGACGATCCCGGAGGTGCTCGATCGCGCGGGCTCGCCGTACTCGCACGCGATGGTCGGCAAGTGGCACCTCCATGACTCGACGCACGACCCGGACATCCCGCGCACCGTCGGTGGATTCTCGCACTTCGCGGGTTCCCTCGAGGGTCAGATCGGCAGCTACACGAACTGGAACCGCGTCGTCAACGGCGTCAGCGCTTCGACCACGGCGTACTGCACGACGCAGAACACCGACGATGCGCTGAGCTGGATCCAAGCGCAGTCCGGACCGTGGGTGTGCGTGTTGACCTACCAGGCACCGCACATCCCCTATCACGCACCGCCCGCCCACCTCCACACGCAGTCGCTGCCCCCCGGATCCCCGAGCAGTGGCCACAACCCCGCGAACCGACCGTGGTACAAGGCGATGGTCGAGTCGCTCGACACGGAGATGGGACGTCTGTTCACCCAACTCGGACAGTCGGTGATCGATGACACGAACATCCTGTTCATCGGCGACAACGGCAGCGTGCAGCAGCAGGCGGTCGCACCGTTCGACCCGAGCCGCGCGAAGGGTACGCCGTACGAGGGCGGGATCAACGTGCCGCTGATCGTCGCGGGCCCTTCGGTCGTGTCCGGCGGCCGCGAAGTCGAGGCACTCGCGTGTTCGGTAGATCTGTTCGCGACCGCGCTCGAGCTCTGCGGTGCGATGTCGGCCCTGCCGGACTACGTCGTACACGACAGCGTCAGCCTGGTTCCGTACCTGTCGGATCCGGCACAATCGCCGCTTCGCGACTTCGCGTTCAGTGAGCAGTTCACCGGCACGTTGTGGCCATCCCCGAATCAGAACGGCTACGCGATCGTGCGCGACGAGCGCTACAAGCTGATCCACCGCTACTCCGGCGGAAGCCACGAGCTGTTCGACCTGCTGGTCGACCCGTGGGAGATCAACAACCTGTTCTCCGGCGGGCTCACGCAGCCGCAGACGCAAGCGTACGCCGGACTGCTCAACCACATGGGCGCACTGCGCACGCCGCTCGCGCAGTTCATCCCGTTCGGTGCGGACACGTGTCAGGGCTCGAACGGGATCCCGCAGATCGACTCGACCGGCACGCCGAAGATCGGAACCAGCTACACGATCGAGCTGGACTCCGCGGCACCGAACCGCCAGGCCGCGCTGCTGACCGACTTCCAGGACCAAACCCTGAACGGCCTGCCGCTACCGATCGACCTGTCGGTGATCGGCGCTGGCGCCGGTTGCTTCCTCGCGACCGGCGCCGCCGCGACGATCCCGCGCGCGACGTCGGCCGCAGGGGAAGCGTCCGTTCTCCTGCAGCTGGCCAACCAGCCGTGGGTCATCGGCATGCGGATGTACCACTGCTGGCTGGTCCTCGACCCGAGCGCGCCGGGCAACAACCTCGGCGTCGTGAGCACCCGCGGCGCGGCGTCGTTGCTCGGACTCTAGTGCGCTACTGGATCTCGAAGCGCAGCGTCTTGCTGAGCCCGAGCACGCCGTTCGTGGTGTTGACGACGCCATACGCCGTGTAGATGACGACACCCTGCAGCGCGGCGAGATCCGGGATCACGATCGAAGCCGTTGCCATGCCGTTCGCATCGAGCAGACCACGGTAGCCGAGCGTGAACGGCGTGTCCGGCGACGCGAACGTCGACGTCAGCAGGAAGTCGTCCTCGAGCGCGAGGCTCTCCATGCCGACCGGAATCGGGCCGCGGCCGGTCGAGTTGCCGAGCGCGTACATCTCGCCGCCGAGTCCCGGCGCATCGATGATGAAGCGCACGGTGCTGCCGAGCGTGGCATCGCCGAGTCGCGTGATCTCCGGCTGACTACCCGTGCGGTCCGCGCGGATGATCACGCCGGCCGAGGTGCAGGTCCAATAGACGACGTTGCCGTCCGGCGAGACCGTGACGTCGAGAGGCTCCGGCTCACCGACGCTGATCAGCGTGAACTGCTGCGTGTCCGGCTCGTACTGCCAAACCTTGTTGGTGCCCCCCATGTCGCCCGGCACGCCGGGCGTCGGCACCTCGGTGAAGTAGATGTTGCCGGCGTCGTCGATGTCGATGCCGGTCGGCGCGTCGAGGCCGTTCAGGAGCATCGTCTTGTCGCCGGTCATGGCGTCGTAGCGCAGGATGACTCCGGCGGTACGGCAGGTCCAGTAGACGTTGCCGTCGTTGTCGACCGCGACGTCGACGGGCTCCGGCTCACCGGTGCTGATCGGCATGGGCATCGAGCCACTCGTCGACAAGTCGATGCGATCGACGGTGTTCGAGCCGCCGAACATTCCCGGCTCGGGAATCTGGGAGATGAAAAGGTCACCGCTCGGCGAACCACTGATCCCCGACGGGCTGGACAGCCCCATCATGAAGATCGAGTTCGCACCGGCCTGGCGGCGGATGATCACGCCCGCACTCTTGCAGGTCCAGTAGAGGTCGCTGCCGACAAACGCGAGGTTCACAGGCTCGGGCTCGCCCGTCGCGATCGTCGTGATGACGCCCGACTGGGCGTCGCGGACCCGCACAGTGTTCTGACTGTTCGCGCCCATGACGCCCGGAGTCGGAACCTCGGTGAAGTAGATGTCACCGCTCGGCCCCATCGTGATCCCGGTCGGGCTCGACAGACCCTGCTCGAGGATCTGCTTCGTGAACGTCTGGGCGGGAAGGATGCTGGCAACCCCGAACAGGGTCGCGGCAGCCGTAAGGGCGAAGGATTGCATTGGCTCGCTCTGTGTGAGTGGTAAAGACTTGGCAACGCCGACCGCCCACAAGGACGGCCGTCTGCTGTGCGTTGGTAGGCTGCAGGTTCCGCTTCGTTCGTCTCAAAGCGTCGCATGCCGCATTCCAAAACTTCGAACGACACGCTGCCCGCACCCCTCGGGGACTCCCCGATCGTGCAGGTCGCGTCGTTCTGGAGCTGGCTGCCCGCGTTTCGGGTGGTCGCAGAGACGCGGCACCTCCCGACCGCGTCCGAACGACTCGGCGTGAGCGCCTCGGCGCTGTCGCGGTCGGTGAAGCTCCTCGAAGGCGCGCTGGGGGTCGAACTCTTCCGACGGGTCGGCGCGCGGCTCGAGATCACCGAGAGCGGCGACGCTCTCCTACTCGCGGTGCGCAACGGCATGCGTGCGATTCACGACGGCATGCTCGCGGCGCGCGACGAAACGCTCCGCGGCGTGATTCGCGTCTCGAGCTCGGGCGCGGCGACGACGATCGCGGTCGTGCCCGCGCTGCTCGACCTCCGCAATCGGCACCCCGGCCTCCAGGGCATCGTCGTCCACGAGATCCAGGAGCCAGAGTCGACCGCGCTACTCAACGGCCGACTCGACCTCGTGATTCGCGGCACGCCGATCGAACACGAGGGCCTCGAGTCGAAGTGCCTCGGCTCGCTGTCGCACGGCGTGTTCTGTGGGCCCGGCCACGCGCTCTACGAAGGCGCGCCGATCGACTCCGTCAAAGACCTCCGTGACCACGAGTTCGTGTCTCCCGGCACCGACGAGTCGGGGCGCAACGTGGACGGCTGGCCCGACGCGCTCGAACGTCAGGTCGGCATCCAGGTCGATCAAATGCGCGTCGGAGCCGAAGTGTGTGCCGACGGACGCATGCTCGCGGTGCTCCCGGACGCTCTCGTGGAGCGGCGCAACTTGCCGCTGCGACGCCTCGACCTCGACGTCATCCCGGACGCGACGGTGTTCGCGACGACTCGGGTGCGTCTCGGCACGCCGGATCGTGTGCACACGCTCGTGGACGCGATCGCCGAGCGACTCTGAGGACTCGCTACGAGATCGCAGCGCGATAGATCGCAGCCAATCGCTCGCCCTGCCGCTCCGCGCCGTATTCCCGCTCGATGTGCGCACGAACCGCTTCGCACCGATCGGGCCACGCACTCACATCCGTGAGTAGCGCCCGAAGCTTCGAGGCGATCCCGTTCGAGTCACGCTCCGCAGAGAGCAGCTCTCGCCCCGCCGAGCCGAGCACTTCCGGGATGTCCGCATGCGTCGTGCTGACGACCGGCATCCCCGTCGCGGCCATCTCGAGGATCGTCACCGGCGCGCCGCCCTCGGAGTCTCCGTCCTCGGCAGTGACGCTCGGCGACAAGAACACGTGGTGCCGATACGCCTCCTCGAGGAGCCTCGCATGCGGCTGGAACCCGAGCTGTCGCACGGCGAGTCCGGACGCGTCGATCGCGGCGAGAATCTTCGCCTTCTCGCGCTGGCGGCGCGGCTCGTTCGAGGCGTCGCCGATCACGGACACTTCGAGGTCGACGTCTTCGCGCAGCGCACCGAGCGCCTCGATCGCGTACGGGATGCCCTTCTTCTCGGTGAACGTGCCGGCGATCAGCACACGCAGCGGCTCGCCTTCATTCCACGCGCGCGCGCGGAACGGCAGGCGGTCGAGTTCGATGCCGAGGTGGTGCACCACGATCTTGCGCGGATCACATCCGAGCGCCTCGATGGAACTCGCGAGGTGCGGCCCCTCGGCCAACACCCGGTCCACACCCGCGAACATCTCCTGGTAGCGCTGCTGCCAAACCGGGTCGTGGCGCGGCAGATACGACGCATCCTGACCGTAGAACGTGACGACGTGCCCGAGACCGAGTCGCCGCGCGGCGTGGCAGTCCGTCCAGCCGATGTGGCCGAAGTGCGAGTGCAGGACCCGCGCGTCGTGGGCCTTCGCGATGCGACCGAGATGTCCGAGTTCGCGGCGCAGGCCGGCCTTGCGCACGACCCGGTCGAGGCGCCAGCGCCACGGCGAGTCCGCCAGCGCGTGCAGGTGTTCGACCGGGAACTGATCGAGGTTCTCGGTCGAGCCGCAAACCACGTGGCTCTCGACATCGGCGGGCAGATGCCGCACCTGCGTGTGCATCCACGTCTGGGTCTGTGGCAGCCAGCTCGGCGCGCTGTGCAGCACGCAGAGCGTGTCGGTCGAAACCGCGCTCATGACGCCGCGCCGAGCGCGCGGCGGACCGCGACCACGACATCCTCGACGTCGTCGTAGGTGAGCGCTGGCGACAGGGGCAGGCTGACGGTCTGCCGCCCGATGCGAGCAGCGTGCGGACAGTCGTCCGGGCTCCATCCCAGATGCTGACGGTAGAACTCGTGCTCCGGCAGGCTCACGTAGTGCACTCCGACGCCGATGTTCTGCACCGTCATCGCGCGCAGGAACTCGTCGCGAGACAGACCGCAGCGATCCTTGTCGACGAGCACCGTGTAGAGGTGCAAGGCGTGCCGATCGCTCCCGAACGGGGACGCCGGCAACTCGAGCGGCAGTTCGCCAAAGGCGGTGTCGTAGCGTCGCCACACGTCTTCACGCAGCTGCCACGCCTCGTCGACGCGTCGCAGTTGATGGATACCGAGCGACGACTGCAGGTCGGTCATGTTGCACTTGAAGCCGGCCTCGGTGACCTGGTAGTGCTCGTAGCCGTCGTCCCCGAACCGCTTCCACGCATCCCGACTCAGCCCGTGCAGCGCCAGCGTCTTGATCCGCGCCGCGAGCTCGGGGCTGCGCGAGACGACCATGCCGCCCTCGGCCGTGCACACGTTCTTCGTCGCGTAGAACGAGAAGCAGCCGAAGTCCCCGAAGGTGCCAGCGTGCTGTCCCTTGTAGGTCGTCTCGATCGCGTGGGCGCAATCCTCGATCAACAGCAAATCGTGGCGACGCACGATCGCGAGGATCTCGTCCATCGCGCACGCGCGCCCGGCGAAGTGCACGATCACCAGTGCCTTGGTCTTCTCGGTGATCTGCGCTTCGATCGATGCCGGGTCGATGTTCATCGTCCGCGGATCGACGTCCGCGAGCACGGGCACGGCACCGGCGTGCAGGATCGCGTTGGTGGTCGCGCAGAAGGTCAGCGGCGTGGTGATGACCTCGTCGCCCGATCCGACACCGCTCGCAATCAGAGCGAGCATCAGCGCGGAGGTGCACGAGCTGACCGCGACCGCCGACTCGACTCCGACATACTCCGCGAACTCACGCTCGAATTGCGCGGTCTTCGGCCCGGTGCCGATCCAGCGCGATCGCAGCGTCGCGACGACCTCGTCGATCTCGTCGGTCTGGATGTCCGGCTGCCCGAACACGAGCATCGACGAACGAACGGGGGTCAGCGTCTGGGTCGGGGTGGTCATCGGATCGCTTGGCCCGGAGGTGGCCCGCTGACCGATTCATCGACACTTCGAGAGGGTCGACCTGAGGAGACCGAACGCCCCCGATTCCAGGGCCGCGCCGTCCCAGGAACGCCCTTGGCACGGGCGAGATCGCTCGATTCGGGCCTCGGATCCCGTTCCGGTCGACCGCACTCAATACCGCCCCATTTTAGTCCCATCTCGATCCGGGACGTCTGGGTGGTATCCTTCCTGAGCCTGACACCTCTTGGATCCGAAACAACGTGACCGGGGCTCTGCCCCCGCCTGACCACCCATGCTGCCGGAATTGATCGCACCGCCGCTCGACAAGCGGCTCAAGGTCCTGCTCGTCAACCCAGGACCAGAACCAGCACCGGGCGACCGCAACCTTCCGATGGGGTTGCTCGCGCTGGCCGCGACGACGCGCACCGAACACGACGTGCGCATTCGCGACTGGATCTACGAGCGCTTCGACGACGAGGAGTTCCTGCAAGACATCGTCGACGAGGAGTACGACGTCGTCGGACTCACGTCGATGACGTGGCAGATCCACCGCGCCTACGAGCTGCTCGAGAAGATCAAGAAGGCGCGGCCCGAAGCCGTCACGATCATGGGCGGCATCCACCCGTCGTACATGCCGCAAGAGGCATTCGACACGGGCAACGTCGACTTCATCTGCAACGGTGAAGGCGAAGCGACCTTCCTCGAGTTCCTCCGCGTGCACTTCAGCGGTGGCGACGTGACGCAGGTCAAGGGCATGTGGCTCAAGGACGAGACCGGCAAGGCATTCCAGACGCCCAAGCGCGAACTCGTCGACTTGTCGAAGCTGCCGCCCCCTGCGCGCGACCTGATGCCGATCAAGCCGACGCTCGACGATGGCTCGCCGAACCCCGAGTTCAACGACATGGGCGGCGTGATGTTCTCACGCGGCTGCTCGGCCAATTGTGACTTCTGCGCGTCGCCGACGTTCTGGCGCCGCAACGTCCGCTTCCGCACCGTCGACCAGATGGTCGGCGAGGTCGAGGACATCCAGAAGACCTACGGCGTCTCGGCCTTCGGCATCCACGACGACATCTTCACCGCGAATCGCAAGGTGCTCTACGAGTTCTGCGAACGCGTGAAGCCGCTGCGGATCACCTACACGTGCCTCGCTCGCGTCGACCAGATGGATCACGAGAAGCTGGTCAAGATGAAGGAGTCCGGCTGCGTGCTGATCTCCTACGGCGTCGAATCGGGCAACGAGGACATCCTCGAGATCGAGAACAAGAACCAGAAGCTCGACAAGGTGAAGAAGATCTTCGCCCTGCACAACGAGGAGAAGGTCCCGGTCTGCGCACTGCTGATCGTCGGCCACATCGGCGAAACCGTCGGTGCGCTGCAGGACACGTACGACTTGATCAAGGAGATCAAGCCGACGTGGGCCCTTTGCCAGTTCATGAGCCCGTATCCGGGGACCGCGCTGCACTTCAACGGCATCGCATCGCGGACCGGTGAGGTGCTGACGTGGGACTGGAAGGACTACGTCCACCAGGACAAGCCGATCTACGTACCCAAGGATCTGACTCCGGAGTTGATGCTGGAGTGGCGGGACAAGATCCGGAGTCTGAATCCGCCGAATCCGGAGGTCATTCTGAACGAGTGGACTTCGACGTATCTGTGGAAGCAGAGCGCTCCGGATTACGAGGAGAAGACCGCCTAGCCTCGCTACGCCGAATTCTCCGGCCCTGCCCCACGGCGCAGGTAATCGCGAAGCGACTTGACTAAGCGCGCGCAGCGCGCGGCTGCCTAGTCCGCGTAGCGGACGGCTGCCTAAGGGAGCGGAGCGACCAGCTGCCTAAGCGAGCGAAGCGAGCGGTTGCCTAGTGGCTACGCTGGGGGCGTCCGCAGGCGTGGACCATCCACTGCCGTGTGGCGTTCGTAGTCGCGAAGCGGGTACGCATTCCGATGGGCACCCTGCACACCTCCGTGCACACCGAGGCGCCGCTTCGCGGCGCCCGTGGTCTAGGCAGTCGCGCGCTCCGCGCGCTTAGGCAGCTGGTCGCTACGCTCCCTTAGGCAGTCGCTCGCTG
>JANQJF010000025.1 GCA_028281765.1 Planctomycetota bacterium
CCCGCAAGGGCGGCTGCCGCGACGGCGACAGGAGCCGGCGAGGGCGCCCCTCGTTGGCTTCTAGAGCCAGAGCGAGCGCCCTCACCCTACCTCCGCGCTCTTCCCGCCTCTCTCCACTTCCCCATTTACCCACACCCCCAACCCGCTACCCTCCTCCCCAATGTGGGACTTCCCCGCCATCGACCCCGTCCTCCTCGACATCCCCGGCCCGCTCGACGTGCGCTGGTACGGCTTGATGTACGTCGTCGCCTTCGTATGCGCGCAGTTCATCATGGCGCGCCTGCAGAAGGCCGGGTTCTTCAAGGTCGAGAAGGAACAAGTCGGCGACCTGATCTTCTACACGGTCATCGGCACCATCGTCGGCGGACGAACCGGCTACGCGCTCTTCTACCAGCAGTCCCTCCTCAACCCCGTCGAGTTCTTCCAGGTCTGGCAGGGCGGCCTCTCGTTCCATGGCGGCCTCCTCGGCGTCGCGGTCGCCTTCTGGCTGTTCGCCCGCAAGCACAGCCTGCCGATCACCCGAGTCGGGGACATCTGCGCGCTCGCCGTTACGCCCGGCATCTTCGCCGTGCGCATGGCGAACTTCATCAACGGTGAGCTCTACGGTCGCGTCACCGACAAGGCGACCTGGGGTTCGATGCAGTTCCCGACCGACCCCGCGGCGTTGCACGAGCTCGGTATCGCCGACCTGCCGAAACGTCCGCTCGAGCTCGGGATCCAGTACGCCTACGGCAAGGTCGAGTGGGACGACGTCAAAGGCAGCTTCGGCCCCACGGCCGACGCGTTGAAGGAACGGTTGAACTGGGACGCCGTTCGCGAGTCCGTCCCGTATCGCCATCCGTCGCAGCTCTACGAAGGCTTCGGCGAGGGTCTCCTCGTCGGCCTCGTTCTCTTCGTGTGCTACTTCCTCACGCGCAAGAAGCCGTGGGCGAACGGGATGTACGGCGGGGTGTTCCTGATCGGCTACGGCGCGGTGCGTTACGCGGTCGAGTTCCTGCGTCAGCCGGACGCGCAGTTCCGGGACGCGGACGATCCGGTCGGCACGGTGTTCTTGGGGATGACGATGGGGCAGGTGCTGTGCGCGGCGATGATCCTCGCGGGCGCGTACCTCGTGTTCGGCCCGAAGCGTCGCGACGCGGCCTCGGACGAAGTCGTGGCCGACGCAGCGGAGTAGGCCGGGACTTCTCCGGCGACGCTCGAGTTCTGCTACGATTCCGCGCGCGGTTGTTCTCACCCCCAAGAACCAGACAGGACTCTTCGATGCTCCGTCTCCTCCGCGCCTTCTCGCTCGGCGCGCTCGCATCCGTCGCTTCTGCTCAGCTTACGCAGGTCGCGAACACCGGCTGCTCCGATGGCGTCGTCGGCGGTGGCGCGATCACGTCCTTCGCCAATGGCGTGCCGACCAGCGGCAATCTCCTTTACACGCTCGAATACACGTGCCCGTCCCCCGCGTCGCACGCGATCATGATCGTCGGCTTGTGCCAGACGTCCGGTTCGCCCGTGAACTGGGATTTGAACAACGTCTGCTTCTCGTCGTGGACCGCGCCACCGACTTCGTGCGGCATGGCGTTCAGCACGGTCTCCTTCCTCTCGGGTGCGCCGCTCAACTCGTCCACATTCCTATCGCCGTTCCCGATTCCGTCCATCCCGGGGCTCCCGGCGTTCACGCAGGCGAACCCGATCTGCTTCCAGGTCGTGTGCCTGCAGATCCAGCAGCAGCCGATCCTGAACTGCGTCGAGGTTTCGGCGGGCGCGCAGCTGATCGTGCAGTAGCACGGACGAGTTGCCTTCAAAACCGACTCCGAGTCGCTTCGTTTAGACTTGGCGGGTGATGTCCGCTTCGAAGTCGCGATTCGGTGCCCTGCTCTTCGTCGCACTCGTCTGCGGCGCGTGCAGCGGATCGTCGGTTTCGTCGGGTGCGCCCGCTCCGGATCCGTCCCCGGATCCTGCACCGTCGGTCGAGAGCCAGGCCGTGCGTTGGGTCGCGGTCGGCGAAGACGGCGTGTTCTGGTCGAAGGACGGGATCGAGTGGTCGGCGTCGACCGGGTTCGGAGCGCAATCGGCGCGCTACGCCGCACGTGTTGGGAATCGCGTCGCCGTCGCGAACGACACGATGGTGTGGTTGAGCGACGCGGTCGACGACGGTTCGCCTTGGATCTCGACACTGCCGTTCGGCACGTCGACGACGACGCGGATCACCGCGCTCGGAGCGAGTGGGTCCGAGTTCGTGGCCGGGGGGCGGCGGGACCAGACCGGCCTCGTCGCGCTGAGCGTAGACGGTTCGAGCTGGGCCACCGAGACGCCGCCGGACTGTCGGGAGGTGCGGACGATTCCGTTCGTCGCGTCTCGTGTTCTCCTCACCGGGATCCTGGTCTCGCAGAACCGATTCTCAGTCTGGTCACGACAGGGCGGCGTCTGGGTGCGCGGCGCATTGCTGTCCGGTGATCTCGGCGTGTTGCTGACGCACGCGATCGAGGGCACCGCGACCCTCGTCGGCATCGGCGCGGAGAACGCGGTCGGTGCCGCGTTCCAATCGACCGACGCCGAGCGGTGGCAGGGCGTCGGCGCCATCGGCGACGAAGCGACGGTCGTGCGCGGAATCGCCTACGACGGGTTCTTCCGGCACGTGGTCGCTGGCACGACGGGGCCACCCGACGCGCAGAAGGGGTGGCTGTTCGTCTCGTTCGACGACGGCGTGACTTGGGCCGGCGACGCCGTGCTCGAGAGCGGCGCCTTCGAGGCCGTCGCGTGGGGGCACGGTCAGTTCGTCGCTGTCGGTCGCGACGGTGTCGTCGCGACGTCGCAGACGGGCGAGCCCGGGACGTGGCAGCTCGGCACGATCATGACCGGCGACGTGTTCGCGATCGTCGTGATGCCGTAGCGAGAACCGACGAATGCCCACGCCCCGCGTGGACTAGTCGAGAACCAGAATCAGGCCATTCGAAGCAACGACCGGAACGATGGCGCCGGACGCGGCGTCGATCTGGAGCCACTGCGCGTAGGCCACGAAGCCGCTCAGCGTCGGGTCGGTCGGGACGATCAGCGGGAACTGCGCGGTGCCGTTGCCGGCGCCCGTGCCGATCGTGCCGACCGCGAACGTCACCGTCGGCTCGTTCAGGAGTTCGCAGCCGCTGCCGAGAGCGAACGGCAGCGCTCCAAAGCTCGCGACTTGACGGGAGAAACCGATCGACAGCGTGGTCGGCGCGCCGCCGAGTCCGTTTTCCATATCGACCATCGCGAGGCTGCCTGGCTGCGTCGAGCCGCTGCCCAAGATCGCCGGCTGGAAGCCGCCTTCACCCGCACAGCTCTGACCGTAGGTCGGGAAGCCGACGGGCTCGAACAGCATGCGGAACTTCAGGCCGCTGGTCGGAATGAAGGAGCCGCACGTCTGCGAGCCGTCGTACGGGTGCGCGAAGACACGTTCGCCGGTTCCCGTGCCGGTGTGGCACCAGCTGCCGGGCACGGCCGCACTCGAAGTGACGTCGAGGACGATGCCTTCGCCCGGGTTCCACACGAACGGTCGGTCGAGGTCGAACTCGACCCACTGGTTGATCGGCTGGCCGCCCTGGAGCCCGCCCTGCAACACGGTGCCGGACAGGTCGCGCTGGATGGGTGAGCCGTCCGGAAGGTTGGCTGCGAAGCACGCAGAGAGGCTCGCTTGCGTCGTCGCGCCGACGCGAATCTCGAACTGGTCGTAGAGCGCTTGACCGGCGATCTGCATCCCGATGCCGGTGAGAATCCTCGACTGGCTCGGCAGGTGGGCAAAGCTCGACGGGCACCACGTCTGGTAGCGGACGAAGCCGCCACCGCCGCCGGTGTAGAACGGGAACAGCAGCTCCGGCGGATCGACGAGAGTGCTGTTCGGGTAGTCGACGACGTCTTGCGCCGTGCTGGGGGCGAGGGACGCGAGGGTCGCGAAGGAAACGAGGAGGATCTTTTTCATCTGTACGGGGTGCTCTGGGAAGGAGCCGAATTCGAATCAGGAGGAATACGGAGGCCGCGCGCGTTCGTCAGTGCCCGAACCCTGCGCCCATGACCGTGGTCGCGTCTGCTGGCCGCATCGAGCGAAGCGTGATCGAGCTCTTCTGCCGCATGTCGACGAACACCAGGCGGTCGCGCACGGCGCGCATCTGCACGTGGCGCGTCGAGAACGGGAGCTCGTCGACGACCGTGCGCCAGCCGCGGTCCGGGTGGTAGGACGTGACCGACAGGTCTTCGGCGAAGCGCTGGCCCTTCATCGTGCCACCGCACGCGACGTAGATCGTGTCGCCGATCGCCGCGACCTGGGGCGATACCCACTGCTTGGGCGGAGCCGGAAGGTCGGTGAACTCTTGCGTCCCGAAGTCGAACACTTCGCAGTGCTCGGCTGCGCGGAAGCCCTTCGCGAGACCCCCGATCAGGTAGACCTTGTCGCCGATGACCGCAGCGCCGAACGAGCGGCGGGGGGCAGCGAGCGCAACGGACTTCTCGAACTTCGGCTCCTCGGCCTTCGTGTCGTAGCTCAGCACGTCGAGCGGATACGTCGACTTGCCGCGGCCGCCGGGTTCCGGCGTGAAGTCCGTGCCGCCGAACACCCAGACCTTGTGGCCGTGCGTGACGGCCTGGAACTGCGTGCGGGGTGACGGCAGCGCGACCGCGGCGTTCGTCTTTGCGGCGCGGCGGTCAAACGAGAATGAGCTGGCCTTCGTGTGGATCAGATTCTCGGCCGCGGGGTTCGGGCCGAGTCCGCCGAGGAGCAGGTTCTGGTGCGGCTTGCGACCCCAGGATACGGCTGCCATCGACTGCCGTGCTTCGGGCAGCTTGCCGATCGGACGGACGCGCATGCTGACGAGGTCGATTGCAAACGCCTCGTCCGTGAGTTGCTCCGGGGAGAAGCGCTCGCCCTTCCGACCCTTGTTGCCGCCGAAGATCAGCAAAGAGTCACCCTGCACGATGATCGCCGAGCGGTAGGTCGCGTCGCCGGGGAACGGCAGCGTCCACTCGTGCATGCGGTGTGCGTCCTCGAACAGCGGGACGTACTCGATGTGCCGCATGTGCCCGCTGCGGCTCGCGCCGCCGAGTGCGATCAGCTCCTTGCCATCAGGCGCGAGCGCCATGCGGTGGAAGAAGCGGGGCATCGTCAGGTTGGTGACGAACTGCCACTCCGTCGCGCCTGTTTCGAGGCGGAACAAGCGGCCGTCCATGACGGTCGCGAAAAGCGCGTCGCCGACGCCGTAGGCCGCGGTGCCGAACGCTTCGCCGGGCAACTCCGGCGCGTCGGACCATTGGCCCGTCATCGGATCGTAGAGCGACACTTCAGCGGTCGTGCCCATGTCGTCGATCCCGCCGAGCAGGGCGACCCGGTGACCGAAACGCGCGATCGCGCAGGCGCGACGCGTGAACGACGGGGCCGGCATCGGCTTCCACTTCGGTTCTGCCGCGGTCACGTCGCACTGCCACGCGGTCTGGTGCCAGATCGGTTCGTCCTTGCCACGAAGGTTCCAACCGCCGCACACGTAGAGCTTGCCGTCGACGACGAACGCGTCGTGCGACGAGCGCGGCTCGGGCAGTGGGGGGAACGCGGCCCACCGCATCGTCTTCGGATCGAACCGCTTCACGTCGGCGACCGAGTGCAGGTCGCCCTTCTCGCCCTTGGGGTTGCGAGCGTCGAGTCCGCCGATGCGGATCACGCTGCCGTCCGGGCACGCGACGAGCGCCGTGCCCTGCAGCGGCATGTCGTCGGGCAACTGTTCCCACGAATGGCCGTCGCGGAGGTTGAGGCGCCAGAACGAGCCGACGATGTTGTCGCGCGAGTGCTGGTGGGCGCGCCCGATGTGGCCGCCGAACACGTAGAGCCAGTCGCCGGTCGCGGCGGCGCCGAAGCTCGAGATTGCGCGCGGCAGGGATGTGGGCGAGACGACGGCGGGGGCGGCGGAAGATTGTGCTTCCGCCGCGCTAACCGAAGCTTGGACAGAGCTTTGGGAGGTTCCGGCGGTGCTCGCCGCGAGCGCGAGCGAGAGGCCGAGGGTCGCGTGACCGAGTCCGTTTGGCGGTTGATGCATGCGGGCTTTCTACACGCGATTGAGACTCAGTCTCAAGTTAAATGAGAATGAATCTCAAGTATGGGCAGATGCGGGCCGCGCGACTTTCGATGGGAGGCGGGTCTGGCACACCACGAAACCACGGGCACCATGTGAGTCAGGCATGCCACGGACCCTCGAAAGCGAGTAGGCCTACGGTCATCGCATGCCACGACCACTCTGGTTGCTCGCACTGCTCACCGGCGCGTGCTCGACTCCACCAGGAGTCGACCCGAGGGAGTCCATGCTCGCGTGGGCGACCGATGCCGCGATGCCGCTGCGTTCGCTCGATCCTGCAGCCAGCGACGCGTCCGACCTAGAACCGCTCTTCGACGCGATTGGAGACGCGCGCGTCGTCGTGCTGAGCGAAGGCTTCCACAACTGTGCCGAGATGATGCGGCTGCACGAGCGGATCGTCCGGCATCTCGTCGCGCATCACGGGTTCAACACCGTCGTCACCGAGAGCGGACTCCCCGAGTCGCGGCTAATCCACGACTACGTGAAGGGTGGCCCGATGCCGTCCGACATGTGGCGACGTGGGATCAACAAGATGTACGGCGCGTGGCAGGAGGGGCGATCGTTGATCGAGTGGATGCGTGCGCATTCCGAGGCCATCGATCGCCCACTGTCGTACTACGGCGCGGACATCGCCGGCTTCTACACCGATTGGCGACCGGCGTATCGGCAGCTGCGCAAGTACTTGCATGGCGTCGATTCGGGCTGCGTCGAGCTGCTCGATCGTGACGTTCTGCCGCTCCTCGAGATCATGGGCGACGATGCGCGTCCGCGGTTCTTCCGCGAGCTCACGCCGGCGCAGCGGGACCTGCTCGCGGCGCGGCTCGATGCGGCCGTGTCGTTCATCTCGTCGAATCGAGACGCCTACGTCGCGAAGTCCGATCCCGAGTCGTACAGCTGGGCGAAGCAGACCGCGATCGCGATGCAGCTCGCGGAGAACTACTACACGAACTGGGCGCATCGTCGTGAGCCGGCGACGAGCCAGTTCGTCGGCCTCAACGGCCGCGAGATTGCGATGGCGCGCGGCGTGCTGTGGGCGCTCGCGCAGCGCGACGACGCGAAGGTGATCGTGATCAACCACGTCGTGCACACGAAGACGAAGTCGCAGTACCAGGGTCCGATGTGGGGGCACTTCACGCCGATGGGGCAGCTGCTGCGGCAGGAGCTCGGCGACGAGATGTTCGTCGTCGGGATGGCGTACGGCGGGGGCGAGTTCTGGAACCGCTGGCAGCGACCGGCGGAGCGGGAGGTCGCGGCGATTCCCGAGGCGAAGGAGGATGGGATCGAGCGCGTGCTCGGGACGGTTGCGGAACGGATCGGGGCACCGAACTTCGTGCTCGTGTTCGATGGCGCGCCGCAGCGGTGGTTGCGTGAACCGATCGTGATACGGGAGAACGACTATTTCATCACGCTCGAGCCGGGGGAGTGGGACGCGATCGTGTATTTGGATCGGGTCGGGCCTGCGACGGTGGTGCGATGAGGTGGTCGCGATCGGTGAGCGGGCGCGGGGCGCGCAGCGCGACATTTCCAAACCCTGCCCTTGCTCGTAGCACAACTCACCGGGGATGCGAGGTGAGCTCCTCGCGCTACACTCGCTCGTGTCAGCGTTCACCGCGAGACGTGGATCGTGCGCATGCGCTTTCCCGAGTTCGGGGCTACCCCGAGCAGAATTCCGTACCTGAACATCTCGAGCGCGGCGCCCTATTGCATCGCGATGCAATTCCGGCCGCGCCTCACCGGCGGTCGCGGTGAGCGCTGGCACTTCCGATGGAAACGTTCGCAAAACGACTCGCGCACGTCTGGCTTTCCGGCGCTTGGACGCTCGAGGGTTTGCGGGAGCGTACGTTGGGCGCGCTCGAGCGGGAGCGGCTCGGCATCACGCTCGGGCGGCTGGTCCTCGGGTTCTGGCGCGAATTCCGCGACGCACCACATCGCCGCCGGGTCGAGCCGATCGCGCATGCGCTCGAGGCGCATCCTCGCTGGGAGCGACTCGAAGAAGTGCTATGGCTGGATTCGGGACTGGAACTGCGTGCGGTCATGGCCGCGCCGCCCGGGGACTGGGCCCTTCCGCAACTCGCGAGCGTCGACCGACTTTGCGCCTGGCTCGACGTCGATCCCGTCGAGCTCGAGTGGCTGCAGGATCGGCATGGCATCGCTGGCCACTACCACCGCCACTTCTCCGGGCGGCGGCTGATCGAAGCGCCGCGTCGCCGTCTCGCGGCCGCGCAGCGGCGCATTCTCCGCGGGCTGCTCGATCGGGTGCCTGCGCACGAAGCCGCGCACGCGTTCCGTCAGAAGCGCTCGGTGCTCTCGGCAGTGCGGCCGCACGTCGGCAAGTCGTTCGTGCTCGTCAGTGACCTCGCGCGGTTCTTCCCGTCGATCCGTGCGTCGCGTGTGCACGCGACCTTCCAGCGACTCGGCTACCCGGAAGACGTCGCGCGCGTTCTGACGCAGCTCACGACGTGCGTGACGCGGTTGCTGCCCGAGGGCGGCGAGGATCGTGCCGTCGACGCGCCGCTATACCGCCAGCGACATCTCCCGCAGGGTGCGCCGACGTCGCCGTCGGTCGCGAACTTGTGCGCGTACCGCCTCGATGCGCGGCTGAGTGGACTCGCGGGTTCGGTCGGGGCTCGCTACACGCGCTATGCGGACGACTTGATCTTCTCCGGTGGTGTCGAGATCGCGCGTGGGCGGTTCGGCCGGTGCGTCGAGGCGATCGTCCACGACCAGGGCTTCGAACCAAATCCCGGCAAGACCCGATTGCTGCCCGCGTCGACGCGCCAACAGGTGCTCGGCCTCGTCGTAAACGACGTGCCTTCACTTCCGCGTTCCGAGCTCGCGCGACTCGAAGCGATCGTGTTCAACTGCGCGCGGCACGGACCGGGCTCGCAGCACACGGGGTCGCGTCGCGTGTTTCGCGATCATTTGGCCGGTCGGGTTGCATGGGCGAAGTTCGTGAACGCCCGGAAGGCCCGGCGAGTCGTCGAGCTGTTCGGGGCGATCGACTGGGATCGCTGATTCGATCGCGTCCCGTATCGTGCCCGTGCCGGTGCCTTCTGCCCGTGCCCGGGCGTGACGCGCGCCCGGGCACGGTTCCCACCCCCGCCTACAGCACGATTTGCACCGGCGGCGCCGAGTCGACCATACCGCACTGGATTTCCCCACTGATCCACCACAGGTCGACCACGAAGCCGGACAGCACCGGCGGGTTCGGAATCACGAAGATCGGTGGCATCGGCGGCGGTGGGTCGAGTGGCCACGGGTTGCCGAGGAACCCGTTGGCCGGACGTGCCCAGTTGGCGACGTGAAAGAAACCGGACGGGCCGATGTTCAGGAAGAGAGCGGAGACCGTGCCGCCGGGACTGCACGTGTCGCCACTGATGAACGTGCGCACGATGCGGTTGCCGGCCGCATCGCAGTCGCCGAACGCTGTTGCGTTGGTCGTCCCGGTGAGCGGGAGGGGAATCGGGAACGGGGGCTGCGGCATCCCCATGCGTTCGGTCGCCGGGTCGACGAGACAGACGGCGTCGATGTCGTCGGCGCCCTCGAGGCCGAGGCGGCTCGATACCGGCCCGGTCACGCCGTCGACTTCGACGGTGTAGACGAAGACCGGCAGCGTCGGTGCGGCGATCGCGCTGATGTCGACCGCGAGTAGCGGGTTGCGTGGGACGATCGACGTGTCGGTCGAGAGGATCATCGTGTGGGTCGCGCCCGCGCGGTCGCGGTCGATCGCGATCGCGTCGATGTCTTCGTCCTGAGCGAGACCGAGCTGCGCAAACGTCACGAACGGCTGCGGGCACGTCCAGCTCAGTCCGGTCCACGAGGTCTGCAGGATCGTCGCGCCGGACGGACTGGTCCCGGCCCACCACGTCGGATGGATGAACGGCAACGACGCGTTGTCGACCGAGAAGTAGAACGTCGGCTGGAGGGGCAGTGGTGCGGTGCGGCAGTTCGGCGGGAGCTGGTACTCGTAGAGGAAGAAGTCGTAGCCGTCGATGTCGGGAACCGGGCCGCCGAGCGCGATCTCGCCGCTGTCGAGCGCGCGGTAGACGATGTCGACGACCATCGCCCAGCCCCGTGCGCTGCCGGGCACGACGTAGGTGAACAGGTCGCCCGCTGCCCCCTCGGAGCCGGCGGTCTCGTCTGCGACGCGCGAGCCGGCCGCACCGCTCGTGCCCTGCGTGACCGAGAAGTGCAGCGCGTCCCACTGCGGTGGGGTCATGTCTGCGGTGCCGGACGCCGGGTCGACGAAGATCTGGTCGACGCCGATCGAGAACGCGTCGACGTTGACGAGCGTGCGGAAGCCGGGACCGACGAGGCACGCAGGCGCGAAGATCAGACTGTTCGGCGAGAAGTCGGGCGTGCCCGCTGGCCATACCTGCGGCGGCATCGTCGTGTAGCCGTACTTCTTGACGTGGAGGTCCCCGCCAGCGGTGCCGCCTGATGCCGCGGTCGTCGCGTGGTCCATCGAGAACGTGCCCGCGGTCCCCGCGAATGGTCCGTCGGACTTGGTTTGGGCGATTGCGAGCGGTGCCATTGCGCACGCGAAGAACACGGTGGTGTGCCAGGGTTTCATTTCGTCGAGCTCTTGTCGGTCTTGATCCGTGGTGGGAGGCGGCGGCGCGCGGCTTCGGTCAGGAACGCTCGCAGCGCGTCGACTTCTTCGGTCGAGAGCGTCTTCTCGCGACTGAGCAGTCTCGCGGCTCGCAGCATCGCGCGCGGGTTGTCGGGTTGGGTGGTGAGGTCGCGAAGCACGAACAGCAGGGTGTCGTCGAACGAGTCGTCCGCGATCGCGCGCAGGAGCGCGATGCCGACGGCCACGCGCGATTCGACGTCGCGCTGCTTCGGGGTGTCTTCCGCGAGACGCAGAGCCGCGGCGAAGTGTTCGAGCCCGCGAGCGGCGGCATGCTGGGGCTCCGTGTCCGTCTCGTAGCGGAGGTGGTCGTAGACCTCGTCCTGCCGCACGAGCGCGAGCTCGAACTCGACGCGCCACGGCTCGAGTCCGGGATCGTCGGCCGGCAGGTCGGTGAGTATCTCGATCGCGCGCGCGAACTCGCCGCGTTTACGCAGCACGTGCACGAGTTCGATCGTCGTCTTCTTCAGCCACGGGCGGGCCGCGTGCGCGCGCTCGAGCGCGTCGATTGCCAGCTCGATGCGGTCGAGACGGCTCCAGCAGATGCCGAGGTTGGCCAGCGCGCCGTGCTGATTCGGCTGCAGCCGTAGGCTGTGTTCGAGCGGCCCGATGGCTTCGAGGTAGCGGCGCTGCGCGACGTGAACCGCGCCGACGACGAAGCGCGTCCAGGCGGTCGGGCCGCCGAGTTCGCGCTCGTGGGCGATCGCGGTTTCGAACGCGAGGTCCAGCTCGCCTGTCAGGAGGAGCGCGACGATCCAAAACGGTTGCACCAGCGGGTTGTCGCGCGCGACCTCGCGGAGCGTCGACTCGGCCGCGTGGAGCCGCGTGCGATCACGTCCGCGCAGCGCGTGGAAGCCGTCGATCAGCCGGTCGACCAAGTGCTCCGGTTCCGGCAACTCCTCGAGGTCGAGGGCTGAGAAGCCATCGGTTTCCGCGTCGGCGTTGCGGTAGCGGATGACGACTTCACGTCCGTAGTCGCTAGGGAATCCAGACACGAGCTCTTCCACCTGCGTGGCCGCCTCTGCGTGCTGACCGCGATCGAGGAGGACGGAGGCGAGCAGCAGTCGCCCGGTTGGCTCGGTGGGCAGCGTCGCGACCATTCGTTCGAGCTGCGCGACTGCTCGTGCACTTTCGGACTCAGGGATCCAAGGCCGCTGGCTCGGTTGACTCTCGATCGCGAGCATCGGTGGCAGTTCCCGTGCGAGCGATCGCCATTCGCTGCGCGCGGCGCGTGCGCTGCTCTCGGTCCAGAGCGGGATCACGATCCAGAACGCGACGATCGCGAGAAGCGTCGACACGATCGCGGATGCGCGTGCGGGTCGTCGCCGGATCGCGCGGCCGAGTCGCGCGATTCCGGAGAGTGGGCGTGCGCGCACCGGCCGCCGTTCGACGAAGGCGCGCAGGTCGTCGCGCAGCTCCGCGCAGTCGGCGTAGCGGTGCCGCGGATTGCGCGCGAGGCCGTGGTCGAGGATCGCCTGCAGATCGCGCGGCAGGCCGCGGTGCAGCTGCGACGCGCGGACGGGCTCTTCGGACACGACCCTTCGCAAGACGTCGGGGAGCGTGCCTTCGTACGGCGGTCGCAGCGTGACGAGGTGGTAGAGCGTCGCACTCAGCCCGTAGACGTCGAGGCGCGGGTCGGGAGCGCCCTCGGCGAGGACGGCTTCGGGCGCCATGTACCACGGCGTGCCGATCCGCGCGCCTGGAGACGTCAGGCTCGCGGCCGCCGGATCGAGTGCGCGCGCCGCGATGCCGAAGTCGAGTAGGACCGCGTGGCCGTCGCGCGTGACGAACACGTTCGACGGCTTGACGTCTCGGTGCACGACGCCGGCTTCGTGCGCGGCACGGAGCCCGTCGGCGAGCTCGGCGCAGAGACGTGCCGCGACATCGAGCCAGCGGCCGTGCAGCTCGACTCCGGTGGCGTGCAGGTCCGCGGCGTCCCGGAGTCGAGCCGGTGCGCCGTCGGAGACATCGGTGGCGATGCGCACGATGCTGGCGAGCGACTGCCCCTCGAGCAGGTCCATGACCAAGAACGCCTGACCGTCCGCGGTTTGCCCGCGGTCGTGGATCGGCACGATGTTCGGGTGACGCAGCGCGGCGAGCACTTCGGCTTCGCGTTCGAACCGCGCGCGCGCCTGCGCGGCGTCACCCGCGGAGGGGTCGAGCAGCTTGATCGCGATGCGTCGATCGAGCTCGCGGTCGTGGGCGGCGTAGACCGAGCCCATCGCGCCCGCTCCGATCCGTTGGTCGATCACATAGCGATCGGCGATCACGGCGCCCATTCTCGGGTCGATGGGCATTGCGTCGACAGGCTGCGCCGCGGCGACGACGCGCGACAGCCCGAGCGTGGCGCGCACCTCGTCGGCTAGCTCCGGGGTTTCGCGGCAGAGCTCGTCGATGTCGAGTGTCTCACCGGCGTCGCGAAGGCGCAGCGCCTCGGTCACGATCGTGAGCAGTCGTGGATCGAGCGAGCTCACGGCGCCACCTCGTCGATCGGGCGCACGCCGCGCGCGCGTAGCGTCAGCAACAGGCGCGCGTGTGCTTCGTGGAACAGCTTGCGCGCGACGTCGTGCGACGCGTAGCCGAGGCGTTCGGCGAGGTCGGGGAACGACGCGCCTTCGAGCAGGCGGCCTTCGAGGAGGTTGCGCTGTCTCGTCGGCAGCGCGGCGAGCACGTCCTGCACGACGCGCGTCTGTTCGTGCAGGTCGGCCATCGTCTCCGCGCTCGGCCCGCCGTGCGCCGCGTCGGCGTCCTCGAACCCGGCGTGACGCCGCGCGTCGCGACGGTCCGCGCCGTGATGGCGTAGCGCGTCGAGCAGGCGGTGGTGCACGGCCTTCGCGAGGTAGCGCACGGCCTCGCCTTCACTTCGGTCGTGCAGTGCCGACAGCCCGTCGCGACACAGCTTCGCGAGCACGTCGTGCACGATGTCGCCGGTGCTGAAGAGCGGCAGGATCCACTCGTGCCCACGCCGGAAGTCGCGCGCGAGCTCGTCGTGCACGAGGTGGGCGACCTTCGGGTAGAGCCGTTCGATCAACGCGGCCCGCGCGGTGGTATCCGCCGCGCACGCATTCGCGACCAGGTCGCGGAAGTCGGAGGGCTCGTCGTGCATCGATCGCAACACCGGATTAGAGCACATCGCGGGAGGGGCTACCTGCGGATCCGTGCGACTTCGGAGATCGCTGCGGTCGTGGTCGCGCTCGGGTCGAGATCGATCGCCTGCAGCATCACGTCGAAACCGGGGACCAGGGGCGCGATAGGGATCACAATCTCGCCGTTTGGTGATCCTGGGAGTGTGAACGACGTGATCGGTGCGATCTGCAGCCAACAGCCCGGCATTCCTGCGAATGACAGCTCCGCCTCGAGCGTCGTGACGCCAATCAGCAGCGCCTTCGGCACGAACGGTGTGCCCATTACACGCAGGCCGAATGGCCCGCCGTCTTGGGGGGCGTTCGTCACACCGATGTTGGGTGTGAGCCCCGAGCCGCCGACGCACGGGCTCGGCCAGCATTCGTCTCCAAGATCGCAGTCGTCGTGCCAGTTCGGATGGCGAATGTCGGTATCCGCTTTGAACGCGACGATCGAATCCGTGCCCGCTGGGAACGCACCAGTTGCGAAGTGTACGGTGACGATCGGATACATGTCACCCGCGTTCACCGGGCACACGAAGCCCGGCGTGTAGACGACTGCGGAGATCGGGTCGGGCGACACCGTCGAGTTGCCGGCGTGGTAGGTGGGCACTCGTCCGCGTCGGCTTCCGACAGTGCTCGGCCGCGTGCCGTCATCGAAGTCCGACGACAGTCCGGTCAGGTCGAACGAGACAGATGCGATTGGCGCCGCCGTGTTCGACACGGTCCACTTGCCGATATCGGTGCGACCACGCAACTCGAAGTCGACGATGCCAAGGCCGGGGAACGGGATCGATGCGGCGCATCCTGCCGGGTCGGAGCCGTCCGCGGCGAGCACCGCGAGCGTCGCGGTGCTGGTTACCCCGCTCTCGAGAGTGACGGTGAACGTGCCGCCCGCCAGTGCGTCGCCGTAATCCTTGTAGCGGTAGAACTGGGCGGTCGCGTCGGTCGTGAGGGCGGTGGTGGAGAGAGCCAGCGTGGCGGAGAGAAGGGTCCATCGAATCGGTCGCATCGCGTTTTCCTCTAGGTGGGGTGGGTAGTGATCCCGTGACGAGGGAGGAGCGATGGGGGGCGATCAGAGCGGTACCGACGATTTCGGCTTTCTCCACGTGGCCGGCTCTCGGTGGGAAGGGGCGGGCCGACCCGTGTCCCGACCCGTGGAACGAGAACGGGCCCGCGCCCGAGCCCGAAAACGACCCCCGCCCCGGCCCCAAGCCGTTCCCAGTTCCGGGTTTGCCCCATTTTCCCTGGCCCTCATCCAATTCCCCTTGCCCCCTCCCCCTTCCCCGCTATCCTCCTCGCCTCCCGTTTCCTACGGATTCCGACATGTCCAGAGTCTGCTCAGTCACCGGCCGTCGCACCCGCGTCGGCAATCGCGTCAGCCGCCGTGGCCTCGCCAAGAAGGTTGGCGGTGTGGGCCGTCGTGTCACCGGCCGTTCGAAGCGGAAGTTCAAGCCGAACATCCAGAACGTCCGCGTCCTGACGCCCGAGGGCACCGTCCTCAACCTCAAGATGTCGACGCGCGCGATCAAGACCGGCGTGGTCGTCCTCCAAAAGGGCGACAAGACCGTGAAGTTCCCGCTCGTGCGGGCGCTGCGCGGCCGCAACCGTGAGTTCACCCGCGCCCAGCGCGGCGAAGAGGCCGCGTCGAGCTGACGCGCGCAACGCCCGCCGCGCGCGAGGCGTACACGGTTTCGAATTCTACGTGCGGTCGAGCGCGCAAGGATTCTGCGCAGACCGACCATGACTCCGTCCGCCCGCTACAATGCGCGGCACATGGAGGCTCCTCGACCCGAGACGATGCCGGCCGAAACCCGGGGATTGTTGGCGCGACTGCGCGCCGGTGACGTCGAGGCTGCCGAAGTCCTGTTCACGATCCACCGGGACCGCCTGCTCCGGGCGATGCGGCTGCGCCTGCCCCCGGAGATGCGTCGGCACATCGACGACGACGACATCTGCCAGACGACGATCCTCAAGGCGTTACGCAAGCTCGACCGGTTCGAGTATCGCGGCGAAGGGAGCTTCCTCGCGTGGCTCGTTCGCATCGCGGACCGCGCGGTTCGCGACTCGCTGCGTGCGCACCACAGGCGCAAGAATCCAGACGTCGAGATCCCCGTCGCCGATTCGCAGACGCCGAGTCGCGACGCGGTGCACCGAGAGGATCTCGAGCGGCTCGGTCTCGCGCTCGACTCGCTGCAGAAGAGCGACCGGGAGCTCCTGATCGACAGCGAGATCCTCGGCGTCGATCTGGACGAGATCGCGGCACGGATCGGCAAGAGCCGGGAGGCGACGCGCGTCACGGTCTACCGCGCGAAGAATCGGCTGGCCCGCTGGTTCGAGAAGAACACCTGAGCCGGCCCGTCAGCCGACGCCGTCGCTCAGTCGATGATCCCGCGGACCTTCTCGACGAGCGCCGAGCCCGTGTAGGGCTTCTGCAGGTAGGCGACGTTGCCGTTGTCGATCAGCTCGCTCGAAATTTGGTTCTCGCTGTGGCCGCTCATCAAGAGTGCGCGCACGGAAGGCGCGACCTTGTGGATCGAGCGGATCGTCTGCTCGCCGTCGAGCTCCGGCATCATCATGTCGACGATCGCGACGTCGAGCTCTTGGCCGTGACGCTTGGCGAGTTCGATCGCCGTCGGGCCGTCCGGAGCGGCCAGCACATGGAAGCCGTTCCGGCGCAATGTCGCGCATACGAACTCGCGTACGAGCTCGTCGTCATCGACGACGAGAATCGTCACGGATTCGGCGCGTTCGGGGACGATTGCATCGCCCGGCGGGGTATCGACCATCGTGAGCACGCCGACTGAGGGCAGGTCGGCGAATAGGAAGAGAACGTATGATCATACGTATGAGCCCGACCGGTCCTGGTCGGGAATTTCCCGCACGCCGGTAGATTCTTCTCACTTCACCCGCATGCGCCATCGCGACTCGATCACTCGATCGAATCGGTATTCCGCTTGCAGAGAAAGCACGGCCATCGCGGTGGCGAACACGCGTCCGCCGTCGTCACACCACACGCCGCTCGGGTCCCACGAGCCGGCGTGCTCGCCCTTCTTCTCGCGGAGCGGAACGAGGGTCTCGATCAGGGCGTTGTGCCAGTCGCGCCACGGCGCGCCGCCCAGCTGGCGGAGTGCGTGCGTGCCCCAGAACCAGTAGTAGTAATCGCGCGCGTTGGGGGCCTCGGTGGGCAGGCTCGATGCGAGCAGCTTCTCCTGCAGCACCGTGACCTTGTCCGGTCGGTTGCCGCAGCGCAGCGAGCCGAACATCGCGGCGGCGGTCATGGCTTCTCCGAACTCGCGCGGGAACTTCTCGAAGTTGTCGGCGCGCCGGGCGGAACGACCGCCGGTTTCCGTGTATCCGACGCGCCCCGACTTCGGCGCGGTCATGCGGCCGAACCATTCGGTCGCGTGCTCGAATGCCTTGGTCTCGACCTCGAGCCCGAAGTCGGCACCGCTCGCGAGTGCGTTGACGCACCAGGCGGTGACCGAAGTGTCGCTGTTGCCGTCGCGCGGCTGGTAGCGCCACGCGCCGTAGGGATTGCGGTGCCGCTCGAGGTAGTCGAGTGCGCGCTGCGCGTACGGCCGCAGCTCTTCGTCGTCGGTCATGCCGTACGCTTCGACGAGAGCCGTCGCGGCGATCACATGGCAGTAGATGAACTCGTTCGAACCCGCGCCGCCGATGATGCCTCGGTTGCCGTCGGCCTGCTTCATCAGCCAGCGCACGCCCGCGGCGACGACCGCGGCGTCCACGCCGCTGACGTGCGTGTTGCCCTCGGCGAGGAAGCACAGCAGTGCGAGGCCGGTGACCCCGACGTCGAGGTTCGGCTTGCCGCCGAACTGCTTGGCGTCCCAGCGCCCGTCGGCGGCCTGCACCTTCGCGAGCCACTCGAGACCGTCGCGGATCGCGCGCTTCGCCGACGGCGAACGCATCGACTCGCGTCCTCGCGCACGCTTGCCGTAGAGGCCCCCGGCGACGCGGCCGAGATCGGGCAGCTTGCGGCCGGGCGACGCATCGTCACCGGCAGTCGGCTTGCCGTCTCCGCGCAGCGAACGCAGCGCGGCCTGCGCGGGGCCGGCGATCTCCGGCAGCTCCGCGAGCGGCTCGATCGCTGGCGCCGACGCCGCGGCGACCACGCCGAGGCTCGCGAATGCTTGAAGCGTCGCGCGCACGAGCGCGAGCTCTTCTGCGTTCGACAGCACGAGCGGAAAGCCGGGGCGGAGGATGCTCTCGAGCGCTTCCCGCGTCTCGGCCGCGCGGGAGCCGAGCATGGAGATCGTGTTCGCCGATTCGGTGGCGTGGCGGCGCAGCATCGCGCCTTCCGGACCCTGCCAGCGCGACGCCGCGCGCTCGAGTCGGTGGGTGTGCGCCGCGAGCGTCGACTCGAGCACCGGCTCGATTGACGCGAGCGCGTGCGCGACGCGGTCGGCGACGAACGCGCGGCGGCGGATCGACAGGGTGTACGCTTCCTTGCCCGCGATCGCTGGAAGCTCGACGGTCGTCGGCTGCGGCGACCCGAGCGCCTTGCGCAGCTTCGGCACCGCTTCGAGCGCGTTGCGGCCGTGCGCTGCCAGCAGCTCCGCGCCGAGTTCTCGGACGAACGGGTTGTCGTCGGCGAGCAGCGCGGCGGTTGCCTCGATCGTGTTGGGCATCGCGGTGTGGGCTCGCGTCCACGCGCGTGCGAACGACTCGGTGTCCCCGTGCGCGGCGCGCGCGCCGGAAAGGCAATCCTCCAGCTCGAATCCCTCGTCGACTGCGTATGGCGCGATTTCGCCGAGAGCGTCGAGGAGGTGCCCGACGTGCGCGCGCTGCACGGGCGTGTTCTTCGCGATCAGCGCCTCGTCGATCCGTTCGGCGAGCGCCTCCGCGATGCGGCTCGCGCGTGGGCCCATGCGTTCGATCGCGAGCAGGGCGAATCGGCCGCGTCGCTGCGCGCGGGCGTTGGTCGGTTCGGCATCGACGACGTCGAGCAGCTGCTTCGCCACGCCGCGCTCGCCGCGCATCGCGAGCTGCTGGGCGGCACGCTCGGCGATCCACTCGTCTTCGTCCGCGAGCTCGGGGAAGGCGCCGGCGTCGGGGGTGGGGGCGGGATCGTCCGGCTCGTCCGGGGGATCGTCGGCGACCGCGACGGGCTCCGCGTTGCTGCGCGGTGCGAACGTGCCGCGACCGTCGCCGAACAGCACGCGGGACGGACCGCCGTCGTTCGCGACGATCGCGTCGAGAGTGCCATTGCCGTCGACGTCCAAAAGCAGGACGTCGACCGTGCGGTCGCGGAACGTCGCGAGTTGCTCCGGTGGCGCCGCATCGAAATGCGCGTCGCCGCGATTGAGGTAGAGGCGATTGTCGGCATCGTTGCCGAACAGCGCGTCGATGTCCCCGTCGCCGTCGACATCGCCGATCGCGACGGCGTTCGAGCGCGCGGCGAAGTCGGGCATGCGCTTCTTGCTGCCGCCGAGGTAGCGCGACTTGAACACGTGGACCGTGTTGCGCACTCCCGGCTCGCGACGGGCTCCCGAGTGCGCCGACACGTGGTCGAGGTCGCCGTCCGCGTCGAAGTCCGCGAACGCGATCCCGGTCGTGTGGAAACGCCCGAGCATGTGCTTGCGCGACACGTCCTGGAACTTGCCGCCGTCGTTGACGAAGACCTGGTCGGCGCCACCCTGCTTGCTCATGTCCGGACGGTTGCCGCACACGAGGTCGGGATCGCCGTCCGCGTCGAAGTCGACGAACGCGACGCACGCCGTGCGTCCACTCGCCTTCACCATGCGCTGCGGCGCGTGGATGAAGCGGGCCTTCTCGTTGACGAAGAGGTCGTTCTTGCCGTCGAGGTTGCCGAACGCGAGGTCGGGGTCGCCGTCGCCATCGATGTCCGCGGCCGCGACGCACGTGGTCCAGGCCGTCGAGTTGTCGGTCAGCGCCGGTCGCGCGAGGAACGAGCCCGCGCCGTCGTTCTGGAAGATGGCGTTCGGCGCACGGTAGCACGCGAACGCGAGGTCGAGATCGCCATCGCCGTCGATGTCGAGCGACGTGACGTCCCGCGCGGACAGCGCTTCTTGAGGAAGCGCATTGTCGACGAGCGCGAACTTGCCGGCGCCCTCATTGCGGAGATAGCGCGGCGCCGCGCCATCGATCGCGAACACGAGATCCGGGTCGCCGTCCCCGTCGAAGTCCGCCGCGACGACGGCCCGCACGGCGGCAGCGTCACCGGGCAGTTCCCCCTGCGCAGCCAAGGGCGTCGCGGCGAATGCGAACGCGAGTCCGATCGAGCGTGCCCGGGTGTGCGGCATGGGGGGCTGTTTCGTGTTCATGATCGGAACTCCTTCGGCGCGAGGACGCGAGTGTATCGACTCGCGTTCCCGCTTCGCGGAGGATACCGTCGACCGCGCCGAATCGAGCGCCCATAGCTCAGTTGGATAGAGCACTGGATTTCTAATCCAGCGGTCCCAGGTTCAAGTCCTGGTGGGCGTGCCATCCGCAGCTGCGTTGGCCGGAGGCCGACGCAGCTGCGGATGGCTCGGCCACCAGGGCTTGGTGTGCCGCGCTCCGCTGCGGAGCAGCGGAGCGCGGCACTGCGAGTCCGCGGTGGGCTTCGGCCGTCAGGACTCGGTGCGCCAGGATCCGCTGCGGAGCAGCGGAGCGCGGCACTGCGAGTCCGAGGTGGGCTTCGGCCAACAGGGTTCGGTGCGCCAGGATCCGCTGCGGAGCAGTAGACCGCGGCACTGCAAGTCCGCAGAGAGTTTCGGCGACCTTGTTCGAGTCTCGGCTCAGTTTCTGGGAACGTTGATCCGCTCCGAGGAAGCACGCTGGCGGCATGCCGGATTCTCCGGTGAGTCCTGGTGGACGTGGATCGACGAGCTAGGGCGAGCCGCCTGACCGCGGCATGGTGGGTTGGTGGTTCTCGCGTGACATTCCGCCACGTACCTCAACTGTCCTACCGTACCAGGCCGATAGGACAATCGTGGAAGGTTTCCGAGTGGACCCGAACTCCCGTGTGCCGCCGTCCGAGCAGATCGTTGGCCTGATTCTCGACGGTCTAGCGACCGGTGGATTTGCGCCTGGAGCGAAGCTGCCGAGCGTGCGGGTACTCGCGGTGGAGGTGCTCGTGAATCCCAATACCGTGGGCAAGGCATATGCCGAGTTGGAGCGACTCGGCGTCGTTGTCGGACGAAACGGGTCCGGCGTCTACGTCACCGCGGGCGGGCCAGCCCGCGCGATCGAACTTCGGCAGGCGGCGACGCTCGCGGAGTTCTCCGACTCGGCGCGGAGTGCGCTGCGCGTTGGTCATTCGGCGGAGGTCCTGGTGTCGCTCGTCCAGGAGTTGGAAGCAGGAACGGTGGGGGGGGTGGAGCGATGAGTGACGACATGTTTGCGGCGAGAGGGCTGACCAAGCGGTTCGGCCGTGCGTTGGCATTGGATGGGCTCGATCTGGAACTCGTGAGTGGTCAGACCACGGTGCTGCTCGGCGAGAATGGCGCGGGAAAGAGCACGTTGCTCAGGCTCGCGCTCGGTGTCCTCCGCCCACATCGCGGCTCGCTGATCGTCGCGGGCCGAGACCCCTGGCGTGACCCAGATAGTGTGCGACGCTCGGTTGGCTACGTCCCGGACCGACCCGACGCGCCATCCTGGATGACAATCGTCGAGCTGTGCCGATTCATGGCGGCGCACCAGCCGGGATGGCATGTGAGCCATTCGGAAGATTTGATCGAGCGCCTCGACATACCACGAGAGCGGAAGCTCGGTCAGATGTCTCGCGGCCAAGCCATGAAAGTCATGTTGGTGCTGGCGGTCGGGCACGACCCCGATGTGCTGCTGCTCGACGAGCCGTTCGGTGGTTTGGATCCAGTGGTGCGCGAGGAAGTGCTGCGCACGGTCATCGGTGCGATGCAGACGGATGGACGCACGATCCTGTGCGCCACCCACGAACTCGATGTCGCGGCGCGTATCGCTGATCGAGTCGCCATCATCGCCGACGGTCGGGTGCGCCGCCACGGCGCGGTCGCCGAGGTGTTGAATGGAGACGATTCGGCCGAATTGCCACGCGGACTGCACGACGCACTGGTCGCTGCAACCGAGGAGGTGGTGCCGTGCTGAGTGTACACCTGTGGAAGGAACTGCGCGAACAGCGGCTGATGGTGTTGTCGACGGTCGGCTGCATGTTGCTGATCGCGGTGGCATACGGACTCGCCGCTCCGACAAAATACGTGCCCACCGACGTGGCGAGTTGGTTCGTAGTCCTGGGGCTGTCCGTCGGACTCGTCGCCATCGCGGGAGACGTCGTGCCGGGTGAAGTTCGGCGCGCGCAGTTCGGGTTCTTGCTGCGAACGCCGGGTGCGCTGCGTTCGGCGTGGTGGGCGAAACTGATCGTCGTGTTCGCCGGTCTCGGCGTGCTGGGCGGTGCTGGCTTCGTGTGTGGCGAGTTGTGCGTGTGGCTGTCCGCCAGTGTCGCGACCGAACGATTCGAGGACTTCGATTCGTTTGGCCCGCGGTCGACGGTGATCGCGTGGATTGCGATCGTCGTAGCGGTCGCCGCGCCCTGGGTTTTCGCGGTGTCGTGTTGGACTCCGCGTGCCTCCAGCGTGTTGCCTGTGACAATCATGTTCGCGGGCATCCTGTTTGCACCCGCGCTGTACGTCATCGCTACGTACGGTGTTTCTGTTGATCGCAACTCTACGGTCTGTGGCGCTGCTCTTCTGCTGATCGGAGGCCTTCTCGCCTCCCGACTCTCGTTCGTGAACGGACTCCGGTTTGGCAGCAACTCTCTTGCTTTGGTTCGCGGCATGCCGGCGGCGCTGCTGTTCTTGCTTCCGTGTTGGGGCTGGACCGCGGAGCGCGTGCACACGTTCCACGATGCCACCGCGCACTCAGAAGGGCTGCGGATCACGTCGGCGTTCGTCGACGCCTCCGGCACCAAGGCGTATCTCAACCTCCACCGAAGGTGGAGCCGGGACCTGTTCTACGGAGTTCAACTCGACCTCTCGTCCGGCCGGTTCAGCCAGGTCGGACACTCGCAGCTGCAGTTCACCGATATCGGGGCGCTACGCGGGCGATGGTCGAGCCATAGCGCGACGGCGAAGCCCCTGCTGCTGAAGGCGCAGTGCGATGTCACGGGAAAGAACCTGCTGAGTCTTGCGGTCATCGACGCGCGTGACGGCAAGACGCTCGGCGCTTGTGAGGATTGGTCGGAGCCGACAGAGCTGCAAGGCGTGCTCGACGATGCCGAATCGATCAGTCGCTTTCATCTACCAGACGCGGTCACTGCGTGGGTCGAGAATGGTCTCGTTGTCTACGAGGACGCCCGGGGCACGAGGACATCGGCAGAACCGTGGCCAAACCGTCGCGCAACCGGATTCGTGGCTGGCCACGGAATTCGCCTACGCGCGGGCGAGGTGTTCTGCCTGTCTCGCCGTCGGAGAATCCCGATCCCTGCCGAATGGTACGTCGTTTACGCACGGGCTGCCGATTGGGTCGTGCAGACACGATCACCGAGACCGGGCGTTCAGCGACGCATCGATTTTCTGAATCCGGACACCGGTGGTTTCTCTCACATCGAACTGACTTCACATGAGCGTCTTGTCGGAATGGCCGGGGACGAGTCTTTGTTGCTCCTCTCTGGCGGCGGCTTGGCGAAGTTGGATCCGGAGCACGGTCGACGCATCCCGATCATGGTCGACGGAGCCGATGGCGAACGGATTCGTTCGCTGGGTGCGTCGTATCCAACCGCCGCTCCAGCAGGAGTCTTTCGGATCTGGTTCGAAAGCGATCGATCTCGACACCACACGTTCGCGCGACTTATCGGCGACCGGCTCGTTTGTTCCGCGCGCGCCGACTCGGTGGAACTCGTAGCCGTGCTGGACAACCGCGAGCTGGTCGTGATCCGCGATGAGACGAGTCTGGAGCGATGGCGGTTCGGCGACTCGGCAGTGGAAATTCTGTACTCGCTCTAGTGCCCCCCGTCTGAAGTCCATAGCGAAAGTAGCCGCGTCAGTCGATTCGCGCGCAAGGCGCTGCGACGACACGGCTTGTCAGTGGACAAGTTGAGGAGCAGCAACGCAGCGAGCGGGTCG
>JANQJF010000089.1 GCA_028281765.1 Planctomycetota bacterium
CTGCTCGAGATCGTGCGATCGACCGATCGCGTCCGCTCGCCTCTTGGTTGCTTGGTCGCTTGGTGTTTCCGGCGAAGCCGGTGAAGCCGCAGGCACGCCATGGCCCTCCCGAAGACCGACCGCGCCCACTTCCAACCTCCGACACCAGCCAAATCCAACCGACAAGTACTGAGCCCCCACCCGATACGATCCCTCACGTGAGCAAGCTCTCGACATCGCTCGTCGCCCTCGCGCTCCTCGCCACACACACACCCGCGCAGACCAAGAATCTGCCACGCCCCGGAGAGTCATTCTCGATCGACGGCCGCACCGCGTTCGTGATCGAACCGAAGCCGGACCGCCGCCGTGACGGCCCGATGCCGTGGATCTGGTATGCGCCGACCCTGAAGAGCCTCCCGAGCAGCGCCGAGACCTGGATGTTCGACCGCTTCCTCGCCGCGGGCATCGCGATCGCCGGCATCGACGTCGGCGAGTCGTACGGTAGCCCCGAAGGACGTGCACACTTCCAAGCGCTGTTCACGCACCTGACGACCGAGCGTGGCTACCGTCGCAAGCCCGTGCTCCTCGCGCGGAGTCGCGGCGGCCTCATGCTCTACACGTGGGCCGTCGAACATCCGGACTGCGTCGGTGGCGTCGCCGGGATCTACCCGGTGTGCAACCTCACGAGCTATCCCGGACTCCAACGCGCCGCGCCGGCCTACGGGCTCGACGCGGCGCAGCTCGAAGAACGACTCGCGGATCACAATCCCGTCGACCGACTCGCGGCGTTGGCACACGCGGGCGTGCCGATCCTCCACATCCACGGGGATAACGATCGCGTCGTGCCCTTGGATGAAAACTCGGCGCGTCTGCGCACGCGCTACGCGGCGCACGGCGGGCGCGCCGAGGTCCGCGTCCATCCTGGTCGTGGTCACGACATGTGGGACGGCTGGTTCCAGTCCGAGGAGCTGACGGCATTCGCGATCGAGAACGCGCTGCGGCCGGACGGCGACGAGGCGCGCAACCCGATCATCGCGCCAGAGACCCCGAACATCCTCGTCATCCTCGCCGACGACATGGGCATCGACGCGGTATCCGCATTCAACCCGACGACGCGACTGAAGACGCCCGAGATCGATCGACTCGCCGCGCAGGGGATGAGCTTCACCGACGCCCACTCGACGTCAGGCGTCTGCTCGCCCACGCGCTACTCCGTGCTGACCGGCCGCTACAACTGGCGGTCACGTCTCAAGCGCGGGATCGTCGGCAAGTGGGAGCGGCCGCTGATCGAGGACGCGCGCCTCACGCTGCCCGAGATGCTGCGCGGGCGTGGCTACGACACCGCGTGCATCGGCAAGTGGCACCTGGGATGGCACTGGCCGAAGCGCGGCGGCGGCTCGACGAACAAGCCCGCCGAGATCGACTTCGCGGCGCGCGTCGGCGGTGGCCCGATCGCGCACGGGTTCGATTCGTACTTCGGAGACGACGTCCCCAATTGGCCGCCGTACGCATGGCGCGAGGACGACCGCGTGCTCGGCTCGATCACGACGCGCATGAAGCAGGGCGCGATGGTCGGCGTCTCGGCGGGACCGTCCGTCGAGAACTGGGACTTCCGTGCCGTACTCGAAGAATACGGGGACCGCGTCTCGACGTACCTGCGTGAACGCTCGAAGCAGGAGCGCCCATTCTTCCTCTACGTGCCGATGCCCTCGCCGCACACGCCGATCGCACCGCACGAGAGCTACCGGGGCAAGACCGAGATCAGCGAGTACGCCGACTTCCTCGCCCAGACCGACGCCGTCGTCGGGCGCATGATGCACGCGCTCGACGAAAGCGGCCTGGCGAACGACACGTTCGTGATCTTCACCTGCGACAACGGCACGTCGCCGAAGTGCAACTTCGCCGAGCTCGAGGACGCCGGCGTGCTCCTCCGCGAGAACTGGCGCGGCTGGAAGGCCGATGCCTACGAGGGTGGGCATCGCGTGCCGTTCGTCGTGCGCTGGCCGGGGCGCGTGGACGCGGGCACGCGCTGTGGCCACCCGGTGACCCTCGCCGACATCATGGCGACGTGCGCCGACGCCGTGGGCTCCGAGTTGCCGGACGACGCCGGTGAGGACAGCGCGAGTCTGCTTCCGACGCTGCGGGGCGACAGCGACGCGCCACCACACCGAGTCATCGTCCATCACTCGAGCAACGGCCACTTCGCGATCCGCAAGGGCAAATGGAAGCTGCTGTTGTGCCGCGGCTCCGGCGGCTGGAGTCCGCCGCGCGAGGCCGCGGCACGCAAGGACGGCTTGCCGGCACTCCAGCTCTACGACCTCGACGCCGACCCGAAGGAAGCGACGAACTTGCACGAGAAGCACCCGGAGATCGTCGCGGAGCTGCGCGCCGATCTCCGCAGCCTCATCGAGCGTGGCCGCTCGACACCCGGTCCGGTTCAGCCCAACCACGGCGGTCGTCTGTGGTGGAAGGGACTGCCCTGGAAGAACCCGAACTAGGCGAGGAAGCCCAAGTCCTGCTGCCCGAAGTTGCCGAGGTTCGGGAACACCGACCCCAGCTGCGCCGGCGTCAGCTGCATCCACTTCGCGAGTGTGGCCGCGTACTGATCGACGGACAAAGTCGGCAGAAGCCGCCCCTCGCCGATCTCGTCGGGACCGCCGAGAGTGAGGTTCGGCATCGTCCCGTAGATCCGTTGCCCCTGCACGGCGCCGCCCATGACGAGTGCGTGGCTGCCCCAGCCGTGGTCCGAGCCCTGACCGTTGCTCGACAGCGTGCGACCGAAGTCGCTCGATGTGAACGTCGTGACGGCTTGGCTCGCGCCCATCTGGGACAGGGCCTGTTGGAACGCACCGAGTGACTGCGACAGCTGACGGAACAAGAGCGGCAGCTGCCCCGCCTGCCCCGCGTGGGTGTCGTAGCCACCTTGCCCGACGAAGAAGACCTGACGCTTCACGCCGAGATTGGCGCGAATCGAGATCAGGCGCGCGACCATGTTGAGCTGCGCGCCGAGCTCGCCGGTCCCGGCGAACAACGGGGTGAACTCCTGTGCGTTCGCGAGCTCGCTCGAGAGCTGCCGCTCGATCTCGATCGCCTCGCGGTGCACCTTCGCGACCTGCTCCTCGAGCTTGTGTCGGCGCGATCCGATCATCGCCGCGAACAGGTCGCGCCGCGCGGGATCCTCGTCGCCCAAGAGCTCGAGCCTCTGCGGGCCGTCGGGTCCCAGCGCATACGGGCTGACCTGGTCGCCCACGAGCATCGGCACCGATCCGCCGAGGCTGATCGTCGGAGGCAATGCAGTCGCGCCATTGAGAGCTCGCATCAAATCGCCCATCCGGCCACCCCATCCCGTCGTACCCGGCCCGTCCGCGTGCGCCGTCTGCCACTGCACCTGTTGATCGCTGTGGGAGAACAGGTGCTGCGGCACCGGCACCGCGTTGCCGAGGTACTCGTCCTTCGTCAGGGGTCGGACCAACGGCCCGACGTTCGCCACGAGTGCGAGGTCACCGGCCTGGTAGAGCTGCTGCAGTTCCGCGGTGGATCCGTGGAACCCGTACTGTGCCGCGCCCGCACCGAGCGAGTCGACCGGCAGAAGACTGTTGAGCGGCTCCGCGAGGTTGCCACGCGAGGCCGAGTAGGTCGCGTACTCACTGGCACTGCGCGGGACGAACAGGTTGAACATGTCCGCGCCCCCGAACAGGAACACACAGACCAACGCCCGGTAGTCCTGCCCATCCGCTCCCTGACCCTTCAGCCCGAACGGCTGCAAGAGGTTCGAAGTGTGCATCGCGAGTGCCCCCGCAGCGCCCAGCTGCAGGAAGCGGCGACGGTTGAATTCATTTCGACTGTTCATGGATTCTGCTCCTGTCACTTCTGCACGGCGAATTCGGGCGAGACGAGGACGAGGTAGATGGCCTCCAGCGCGCGCTCTAGTCTCGACGGCTCCCCCTCGTCCGCGGGAATCGTCCCCAGGTAGGTGGTGAGTGCGGACTTGGTCTCCGGTGCGAGCAACCCACCGACCAGCAGCTCCTCGAGATGCGCAACCAACGCGCCCGGATCACCCGCCATCGCGATCTCGCGATCGATGTTCAGAGTCGGAGATTCGAACTCGTCGTCCGCCGCGCCCCGGGAGCCGAAGAACACGTAGAAGCCGAGCTCATTTGCGACCCGTGCGGAATACGAGTGCGTCGTGATCTGCATCTCGGGAGCGACGAGACCCTGGCTGCGGAGTTCGGCGGTCGCAAAGTCCGGCCGGAAGAAGTTGAAGACGGAAGGTGCAAGATACGCCTGCTGGCCGATGCTCTCGCCCAGCTCGATCAATCCGGCGGCGCTCACACTTTGATCCGCGCGGAACGCGCGCAGCATCGCAGTGGCACAGAGCAGAGGTTCACGCACCTTGCCGAACGTGTCCGGCGATCTCGCGTGCCCCTCCATCGCCTCGGAGTCCAGCAGGATCGCGCGCACGACGGCGCCGAGATCCCCGCGCACGCCCTGGCCGTTGTCGGCGAACACGGCACTGACACGCCCCACGTACTCGGGTGATGGGTTGCTCGTGACCAAACGCTGGATCAGCTGCTTGCCGAGAAACGGACCGACGTTCGCGTGCGTGCTCAACAGATCGAGCACCGACGTGAGATCCTGCTCCGCCGTGCGCATGCCCGGCACGACCTGTCCAGTCACGAGCGTCTTGGGCTCGGTATCGTGAAACAGTTGGGACGGCTGCATCGCGCCGACGGTCTCGCGAGCGTCGAGCCAATCCTCCAGGTTCGCGTCGCTGGCTTCCCGGAAATTCCATCCGGTCAGCGCGTGCGCCATCCCGACGATCACGCTCTGGTCGTACGTCGGAATCGGCTGACCGTTGCCGTCGAGCCGCACTCGCCCGTCCGCTTCCAACTCGACCAGCCCGATCGAGAACAGCTGCATGATCTCACGCGCGTAGTTCTCGTCCGGGCGCGTGTTCTCCACAGGGTCCGGCTTTCGGTTCTTGACCATGCTGAGGTAGATCCCCATGGCCGGATGTAGCGTCACGTCCTCGAGGAGCGTGCGATAGCTGCCGAACGCGTTGCTCGCGAGCATGTCTGAGTATGTGCCCGCCGTGTACGCGAGATCACCGAGCGCGCCATTGACGGACACGACGAAGATCTCGCTCAGGGCGAACGCGACTCGCTGACGCAGTTGATCGGGAGCCCACACCGCACTCTCCCACCAGAGTCGAGCGCGACGATCGGAGGCAGTGACGGTGCCCTCCTCGAGCTGCTCCTCGCTGCACTCGTTCTCCTCGGACTCGAGTTCCACGACGCAGAGGCCCGCCGCGATCTGCTCCGCGGTCAACGTCGCAGGCATCGCTATCTGCGCGTCGATCCAGGCCCGGTAGCCGGACTGCATGACCGCGTCGATGCCCTCGTCCGTCGGTCCGAAAGTCGCGCGCGCGAGAAAGCGCGATGCCTCGGCGCGCGACGCGGGGCGATCGTCGATCTCCGGCGTGGTCGGCGGCCCGCCCTGGGGCCCGGGGGTCGGCGTCCCCGAACCGCCGGTCGAACCACCGCTCGAGCACGCGCTCGCGAGCGTGACGACCGCAAAGGAGAGAATGATCGATTTCATAGTGTCCTCCAGAGGAGACAGTCTCGAACTGCGGCGCCTCGCGCCGCGCGAGCGAGCACGTGGTTCGCGCCCGCGCGAGCTGGATGTCACGAGCGCTCGAGACGTTTCCGGATTTGTCGCGAATCTCGTGAGCACCGTCCCGTTTCCCGGAGCCGTAGCGGTGCTAGTATCGAATCGATGCCGGATCGCGTCGGGCGCTACGAACTGATCGAGAAGCTGGCGCGCGGCGGCATGGGTGACGTGTGGCTCGCGCGCGATCCCGAACTCGGCCGCGAAGTCGCAATCAAGACGATCCGCCGCGAGGTCGAAGGCACCGATGCGAACGAGCGTTTCCTCCGCGAGGCGCGCGCCGCGGCCCAGTGTCAACACCCGGGCATCGTCACGATCCACGACTTCGGCGTGCACGAAGGGTCACCGTTCCTCGTGATGGAACGCGTACACGGTCGCACCCTGCGGCAACACCTCGATGCGGACGGCGTATTCGAGGTCGCCGAGGCCATGCGGATCGGCGCAGAGGTCGCAGATGCTCTGACGCACTCGCACGAACTCGGCGTGCTGCATCGAGATATCACGCCGTCTAACATCGTGACGGACTCGAACGGCGCCGCACGACTCCTCGACTTCGGGCTCGTGCGAGACCTCGGCTCGCCGACGTCCGAACTCAGCACCCACGCCATGCTCGGCACGCCTTCCTTCCTGGCGCCCGAACAGGCGTTCGGCGCGCCCGAGGAAGTCGATGCGCGTGCTGACGTCTACGGACTCGGCGCGACGCTGTTCGCGACGATCACCGGCGACGCCCCGTTCGTGTCGCCGACTCTGCTCGGGCTGCTGCGCAGAATCGAAGAAGACGACGTTCCCGCGTCCGGACACGGTCCCCAAGTGGACGCGATTCTGAGGCGTGCCCTCGCCAAGGACCCTGAGCATCGCTTCCAGACCGCGCGCGAGTTTGGCGACGCGCTGCGCGCATGGCGCCCGAACGCGAGACCCCGGCGCACCGCTCGCCCGGTCCGGGTCACGACCAGCGCGTCTCCCGCGTCGCGCACACGGAACTGGTCGATCGCGATCCTCGCACTGATTTCGGTCGTCGTAGTCGCCGGGATCGTCGATTGGAGCGGAACCAGCGAGCCCACCGCGTTGACCGTGGCCCACGCCTTCGGAATTCCGGCGATCCAACTGCGTGACGAGACGTTCGCCTCGATGCTCAGCGAAGGTCGGTTCGGCGAAGCGGCTTCCGTTCGGCCGATCGCGTCGATCGAGGGCTGGATTGCACTCGCACTCTGCTCACCACCCGGTCTGCGGCGGAGTCTTCACGGAGACGCATTCCGGGTCGCCCTCGAGGCGCCCGTCCCGGTGCGCGAAGACACGCCGGCTGCCGCGGGGCTGCAATTGCTCGAGGGAGACGTGCACGACGCGTTGGGCACGATCGCCGACCTCCGGGAGGACGAGGATGGCGCCCCGGTCCTCGACGTGTTCGAAGTCCATGGGCTCCTCGCCCTCCCGGAAGACGACTTCGATCGAGAGCGCGCGGACGAGATACTCGAACGACTGCTCGCGGCCCCGAACGCGACGCACCCGCTCTTCGAATCGGGTCTCGTCGACCTGCTCCGCCAGCGCATGGGATACGACGAGCCGCTGTTCTTCGATGTCGAACGCCGTTCCGAAGTCGTCGAGCGCGAGATCGTGGCATCCCTGCTGTTGGCCGGACTCGGCAGACACGCGGCCGCAACAGAGGTCGCCGTGCATGCGCTGGAGCTGGACCTCGAAGACCCCTGGAGCGCAGCGCACGTGGGATGGCTCCAAATGACCGGCGGCATCGTCGAGCGGGAGCGGTTCACTCTGCCATCGCAGCTCGCTAGCAGACTCCGAGAAGTCGCGGCACTCGAACACGCGGAAGTCGCGTATCCTGCGGCGATCGTGCTCGGCGTCCACTCCGTGCTGGAGGGAGACGGCGGCGACGCGATCACGGCGGTCCGACGCCTCGAGGAGCTGATCGAAGACCACGACTTCGACCCCGATCGACTGCACTTCCCCCTCGGCGCGCTACTGGTGGATCCTGACGGTCCGGAGTCACTCATCGCCGAGTCGCACCGCGAGCTGCTGGACGCGTTCGGGCAGATCGATCGCGCGGCTCGTATCGCGCAGCGAGTCGCCGATTCCGGCGCGCGCGATATCGAAGACCATGACGATCGGCGTGAACTCTTGGCCGAGAATGCGCTCGCCCGCGCTCGCTACGCCGAGGACGAGGCGAATGCCGTGTCCCTCGTGCTGCGTGCGATCGAACTGGGTGTCGACATCGAGCGCATCGAGGAAGAAGACGAACTCGAACGCCTGCTGGACTCGCCTGAAGTCGCCGAGCGACTGCGCCGATGACCGACGCTCTCACCCCATCGACCGAGGAGTTCGGCGCGCTGGTCGAGGCTTCCCGCGAACGCATTCATCGGTTCCTCGCGTTGACGGGAACGGCGGACCCGGACGATCTCGTGCAACGCGCTGTCGAAACCGCCTGGCGTGAGCGCGCCCGGTTCGACGGAAGCTCGAAGTTCTCGACCTGGTTGTTCGGCATCGCGCACAACCACGCCCGGAACGAGCGTCGCAAGCGTCGCCCTGTCGTCGGCAACTCCGCCCCACTCGACGAAGCCAAGGCATCCCGAGGAGTATTCACGTCCGTGTTGCGGCGTGAGCTCGCAGAACGCCTCGAGCTCGCACTCGGCCGCTTGCCCGCGGCGTTCAGCGAAGCCTTCGTCCTCCACCACGTCGAAGGTATGTCGTTCCAGGACATCGGCTCGATTGCCGGCGTGACCGAAGTGACCGCGCGCGTGCGCGCACACCGCGCGCGACATCTACTCCGCGGCGAGCTGGGTGAGTTCGACGACGGTGCGATTCGACTTCCGGAATAGCTACTTCCGCTCGTCCGCCAACAGCCTCGACAGCCGCGCGACGACGTCCGGCCGCTCCGCCCACAGGTTCGTCGTCTCCCCCGGATCTGTCGACAGATCGTAGAGCTGCCCCGTCGGTCCACCCTCGACGGGCTTGATGCGGCGCGGCTTGGAGAAACCGCCGGAGCCGAGGTGCGTGATCAGTTTCCATCGACCTTCGCGCACGACCGATCCGTTGTGCTTGAGCACGAGCGTGTCGCGCACGGGTCGCACCCCCCCATCCAACAGCGGCACGATGCTCACGCTGTCGACGTCCTCCGGAGTTTCCGCACCGGTGATGTCCGCGAACGTCGCGAGCATGTCCGTGAAACAGATCATCTGATCGCAGACCGTGCCCGGCACGACACGGCCCGGCCACCTCACGACGAACGGCATGCGATGCCCGCCTTCCCACGCGTCTCCCTTCATTCCGGCGAGAGGCCCGACCGAGCTGTGGCCGAAACGCTCGACGTCGCGCGGGTACCAAACCGGTCCGTTGTCCGAGGAGAAGATCACGAGCGTGTCGTCCGAGAAGCCGAACCGCTCGAGTGCGATCAGGATCGTCGACACGGTGAAGTCGACCTGCGACACGAAATCGCCGTAGAGATCGACCGCACTCTGCCCGCGGTGCATCTCCGTCGGCAGCCACGGCGTGTGCGGCGCTGGCAGCGCGACGTAGAGGAAAAACGGGCGGTCGCGTTCCTGGGTTCGGGCGGAGATGTGCCCACACGCCTCGACGCCGAGCCGCGGCAGCACGTCCTCGTGGCGGAACCCCGGCGCAATGCCGCCGGCGCGCCAGAACTCGCCCTGGATCTTGGTCCAGCCGTCCGTGTTTTTCGCTTCGACGCGCTCGGTCGGCGGCGCGACCGGTGCACGATCGCGGATGTAGTAGTACGGCGGGATGTCGAGCGAGGCCGGGATCCCGAAGTACGTGTCGAACCCCCGGTCGACCGGCCCGCCGGTCATCGGCTCCGCGTAGTCCCGACCCTTCGCGCCGCCGTCGAAGCCGAGGTGCCACTTGCCGACCATCCCGGTGTGGTAGCCCCGCTCGCGCAACAGCGACGCGATCGTCTCCCGGTCCGTATCGATCACCGCACGCTGCCCGGGGTTCATCTTCTGCATCCGCATCGGATACCGCCCGGTCAGCAGTCCGTAGCGCGAAGGCACGCACACCGATCCCGGCGCGTGCGCGTCCGTGAATCGCATGCCTTGCGCCGCGAGCGCGTCGATGCACGGCGTCTCGATCTTCGATGCCGGGTTGTTGCAGCGCGGATCGCCGTAGCCCATGTCGTCGGCGAGGATGAAGACGATGTTGGGCCGAGCCGCGCGTTTGGCGGGGCGCGCGGCACACGCGCCGAGAACCGACGACAGCAATAAACACGTCGCGGCCGCGGTTCGTCGGCTCATGGTTCGCCTCCTCGTTCTCGTTCGGCCAAGGGCTTGCCGATCATGCTGCACTCGAGTCTCGCGCACGCGTCACACGAACACCAGCACTTCGCGCCACGCGTCGCGCACAGAGGAACACGACCAAGGAGATCGCGAAACCCGGAATCGCCAGCGCGATGCAGATCAGCGTATTCCACTTTCGAAACACGCTGTTTTCGATGCCGTCCAGCGCCCAGGCTCCGATCGGAATGCACACGAGCACTCCGCAAGCCAGCGACGCGAGTGCGAGCACCCAACCAGCGGCGGTGAGGTCGCGAAGCGACAGCGTCCAGACGCTTCGTGCCCGCGGGTCCCCCGGTTCGAAACTTGCGCCGCTCACTCCTCGACAGCCGGCGGATCGCGGTCTTCGATCCAGGTCCGCGCCTCGTCCAGATCCCGAAACACGCGCACCGACTCCGGCGATTCGTCAGCGAACGCCTGGTACATGCGAGCCAAGCCGAACGGCAAGTCGTGCGGCGCGTAGATCGCCGTGGCGACGGTCGCGTTCTCCGCATCGAGTGAACTCGTCATGACCTCGGTGAGCTTGCGCAGACCATCCGCGGTCACCTCGGACAAGTCTGCTCCCTCGAGATCGACGAGCTCCATGAGTCCCGCGTGCCAAGGCCCGGAGTCGAGGAAATCGCGGTATGCCTCGACCAGATCCGTATCCCTCACCTTGCCCGTTAGAGTCGAGACGAAATAGGTGTCACTCGGATTGACTGCGAAGTGGATGGTCATGAATCTCGGCGCCGGCTCAGCATACCCGGAACGCGCGAATTCACTGCCGTTCGTACGGCCCCAGATCTCCGACGCCGTTCACCCGCCGCGGTGCGCCGTCGAGGTCGAGCTCGAACAACAGCGGTAAGTTTCCCGGGTCTCCGACGTCGAGGCACGGCGACGTCGGCGAGAGCCGATAGTCTCCGCCGACCGCATCGACGAAGAGCGGATCCGCGTCGAAGTTGTTCGCGCCATACGTCAGCGTTGCGGTCGGTCCGGTCGCGAAGCCCGCGACCCCACTCTCGACGTTGCAGAAGTCGACCGTCAGGATCGTCGTGGCGTAGACCTGCGAGCCACTGGCGGCCGAGTTCCCCCGGAAGACGCAATCGCGGATCCGCGAGCCGCCGCCCCACACCGCACCGCCGCTCGTCAAGAACGGATCGGTCGCGTGGTTGCCGACGAACGTCGAGGACTCGATCGTGCTGCCGCCGAACACGGCACCCCCGTCGGTCACGGCCGTGTTGTCGACGAACAGGCAGCTGTCGATCGGACCGAGTCCGTCGATCGCTCCGCCGCGCCGCGCCGAGTTCCCGATGAACTCGCACCGCGAGACGGTCGTGTCGCCGTACACCGCGCCACCGAGGCTGTCGCTCGAAAGACCCGTCGACGCGTTGTTCACGAACCGACAGTCCTGAATCACGGCCGCGCCGAAGACCGCGCCACCGCGCTCGCCGCACGAATTCCCGACGAACTCACAGGCGAGGATCTGCGTCGCGCTGTTCTCCGCGCGGATCGCGCCGCCTCGCTCGACGGCGATATTGCCCAAGAATCGGCAGTTCGACACGGTCGGATTCCCGCCGAAGATGAACACGCCCGCGCCGGCGTTGACCGACCCGCCGTCTTGTATCGTGAAGCCGTCAATGCGGTTACGCCCTCCGCCGAACGCCGTGATCCGGAACGCACGGTTCGCGCCCGCGCAATCCACGACGGTCGAACTCGGGCCGTTCACGCTGCGCACGGTCAAGTCGTGGCCGTCGAGCGTGACGTCCACGTTGCCGGCGCCCTGGTACACGCCATCCGCGACGAGCACGACGGTCTCGACGCCCGCCGTCGCGGCATCGACCGCTTCTTGGATCGAGTCGAACGGGTGCGCGGCCGAGCCGTCCTCGAGCGGATCACTCGTGCTCGAGTCCCCGGGCCCCGGGTCACCGGGCGCGTCGTCGTCGACGTGGAACGTGACGAACACTTCGCACGAATCCGGCACGGTGTTGAGGTTGTCGTCGCGCACGTCGCCGCGACGGGTCTCCCACGCATCGTTGACATTGTTGGTGTTGCAGTCCGTACCGAACGCAGGCGACTCGAACGCGATCGCCGACGTGTGGGCCGGCGACGCGAGGTGGCCGTTCGGACCGCCGACGAACAACCCCTGCGCGAACACGTCGAGCGACTGCGTGCCCCCGCCGATGTTCGTGACGTCGATCTCGAGAACGAGCGGCTGCGCTCCGACGACACCGGCCGGCACGATGATCGGTAGAGTGCTGATCAGCAGCCCGTTCCAAGGCAGGAGCAACAGCGGATCCGGCGCAAAGCTCAGCACCAAGAACGCACCGTCACCCGGCTCGCCGTCGAACGTCCACCGCAGCGGCGCGCCTTCGGCGGCAACCATCGTCGCGTCGAAACGTCGCGCGATGCCCGGCAGATCCGTGATCGCGCCGGAGAGAATCTGGGACGGCTGGGCGTTCGATGCACACACGGGCTGCCCCGGCTGGCCACCCTCGAGCGCGGTATCGAGTCGCGTCAACTGCGCGCCGCCATCCAGCACGAGGCCGGTCCCGCCGTCACCGCCGCAAAACCCGTCTCCGAACAGCGAGCTGCCGCCCGGGCCGCCGCGGATCGTCGAGCCGATCGCGAACGCGCTGCCGCCGTTCAGGACCAGGCCGGTGTCTCCGTCCTGCCCCGGCGCGAGCAGCCCGACGGCACCGCCCGGTCCGACGATGGTCGAGTCGTCGAAGTAGGAATCCGAGTTCGTCAGCTCCGCCCCATCGAGAACGCTGGTTCGAGTGACGTACACGCCCGTACTATTCTCGACGCGCAGTCCCCACAGCCAGCAGTCTTCGACCCAGGTCTCGCCGGAGTTGTCCTCGAGAACGAGCTTGTTCTCCGTACGGATGCCGCGCAGCACGACCGACTGCGTCGGCGCGAGGTTGATGACCGTGATCGACGCCACGGAACCCGGCGACGGGATGAGGACCCCGTTCGCAGTCTCGGCGGTCAGCCGCACGGACTTGCCGTTGATGGTGCACGGCGAATACTCACCGGGCATCACGAGCAGCGTGTCACCCTCCGCCGAGTGATCGATCGCGGGCTGCAGGTCGCGGAAGTGCGCGCTCCCGATCGGATCCACGATCCAGACCCGCGCTTGCGCGTGCGCAGACGTTCCGGTGACCAATCCCTGCAGGAGAGAGAAAGCGACGAGCGCGCCGGTGCGCCCGATCCCAAACGTGCTGGAGAGCATCAGCCTTCCTTGATGTATGGAGTCCCCGTCGAGCGCGGCCATGATAGCGGATCCACACCCGCATCGGACCAAGGAAGTGCAATTGCACGGGGGAGGGATAGCGTGCCCCCATGATTCTCCCCCCCGACGTGACGGTTGTCCGTGATCCCGGCGGACGCAGCGCGCTGCGGCTCGAACGAGGCGAGGACGCCGTCATCGTCTCGTGCACCGGCGCTCAGGTCCTGTCGTGGCACCGCGAGGGCCGGGACGTTCTGTGGACCGCGTCGCAGCCCGAGTATGCGCCGGAGAAGCCCGTGCGCGGCGGCATCCCCGTCGTGTTTCCGTGGTTCGGGGACCACACAGACGACGCGCTTCCCGCGCATGGCTTCGCGCGCACGCTCGAGTGGACTCTCTCGGAAGCCGCGCCGGACACGAGCATCACGCTCTCGTGCGGCGATAACGAGAAAACGCGGACACTCTGGCCACACGCGTTCGGGATGTCGCTGCGCATCGCGCTCGACGACGGTCTCCTCCTCACGTGGACCATCGAGAACACGGGCCCCACGGCATGGTCGTGCGAGCAGGCGCTGCACACCTACTACTCGGTTGGCGACATCCACAGCGCCTCGCTCGAAGGCCTGGAGGGCGTGAGCTGGACGGAGCACGCGCGCGCGCCCGAACCGGAATGGGACCCGGACGCGCCGATACGCTTCCGAGCCGAGACGGATCGCGTGTTCCAAGGCGTCCCGCCCGTGCTGCGAATCCTCGCGCCCGCGCTGCGACGCACGATCGAGATCACCGCGGCCGAAGCTCGCTCGTGCATCGTCTGGAACCCGTGGCCCGAGAAGACCGCGCGACTCTCGCAGATGGCTCCGGACGACTGGGAGCGGTTCGTGTGTGTCGAGTCGGCGAACGTCAAGGAGCGCGCGATCCGGATCGAGCCCGGCGAACGGCACGTCTTTTCGATGCGGATCCGAACGCTCGGGCACGCCTGACGCGCGGTGACGAATCTCGCGCGGTGCTCGGATTGTTCCGAGGTTCCTGCAACACGGCCGCGCCGCCTTTCGCTCCCGGCCGCATGAACGCATCGACCCACTCGCTCGCCCTCGCCGCCCTGAGTCTCTTCGCTGCCGCATGTGGCGGGAGCAGCTCCGGCTCGGGCTCCACGACGACTCCCCCGCCGGCTGGCGCGACGCAATCCCTCGACGTCAGCCCGGACGCCGCCGCCAGCCTGAAGATCGACTCCGGGGCGCTCGCGGGCCTCGTCTTCTCGGTGCCCGCCGGCGCGGTGTCGGAGCCGGTCACGATCACGGTCGCGAACGGCTCCACGACCGACGTTCCCGCACGCACGATCGTGGGCCCGGCCGCGACGTTCGGGCCATCCGGCCTGACGTTCTCGACGCCGGCACTGCTCGATCTCCCGCTCGACCCGAGCCAGGCGACGAACCCAACCGTCGACACGGTTCGCGTCCGGCTGCGTGACGACCGCACCGGCGCAATAGAGGAGCTCGTGCCGATCGGCGTCGATGCCGGCGCGAACACGGTCCGAGTCGAGGTGCCGCACTTCTCGACGTGCTGGCCGACCAGCACCGGCGGCGATCCGTCGAGCGCCGGGGACTTCACGGCGTCCGGCGTAGTGACCATCTCGGGCCCGGCGGCCGACATCGTCGGCACGTCGATCGAACCCAACGAGTTCATCCTGTTCGAGTCGGGCTCGGACGTCCCGGACGTCTGGTCGTTCTTGGTGACTCCGTTCCCGATCGCCGGCAGCGTCGTCGGTCCGGACGAAGTGGCGGGCCTGGACGAAGAAGACTTCGAGAACCTCATCGTCATGAACATCGTCGACGTGGCCGGCGGCGCGATCTCCATGACCATCCGCGTGAACGGCATCGACTACGACTACACGTGCACGGACCTCGAGGGGAGCGACGAACCCTGCGGCGACCTGACGATCGACGTGGCCGCGCAGCGGGTCACGATGATCGGCGTCACCGCATATCCATCGGGCGACACGATGACGAGCCCGCTCGTCCTGGACGGCATTCTCGAGTGGCAGAGAACGATTTGAGTTTTGCAAACCGTGTCGCGGAGCGCTTTCGCAATGCGGCGGACAGAACGCTGGATCGTAAAGACTCGTGGGAGTGCGACGCGAACCGAGCCGCAGGCATCGACAACGGCGTACGTTTCGACGAGAATGCGGCTGTTCCTCGTCCTCTATCTCTTTGAAGGAAAATTCTTTCCCACGAGTCCTGCTCATGAAACTGCTCATCGCACCTGTTCTCCTCGCTCTCGCCGCTCCGGCCGCTGCCCAGTGCACCATTGGCGCGCCCGGCCCGCAGGAAGCCGCACCGCCGATCGACGGGTGGTCCGGCAGCCTGCCGATCGGTTTCGCGTTCCCGTTCAACGGCAACACCTACACGGACTTCTACTACAGCGACCACGGCCTCATCGCCCTCAACAACGGTGGTGTTCCGGCAGCGCCGCCGGCGGGCGTCCAGGTCTGGGACCCGGGTTCGCAACCGAACACGCAGCTGACTGGCGGCGGCTTCGCCGGCTTCGCTGCCGACGTGATCTGCGCCTACTGGGGTGACCACACGGTCGGTGCCACCAGCGGCGTCCACATCGACAACACGAACAGCAACCACATGACGATCACGTGGCGCGACAGCGAGCCGTACCTGTTCTTCACGGCCGGCGCCTTCACCGCACAGATGACGCTGTACTCGGACGGCCGCATCGTGATCTGCCTGGACGACCGCTGCAACAACACCGGCTCGACGTTCGACCCGATCACGACCGTGATCGGCGTCTGGCAAGACGGCAGCACGATCCCCGCGGAGTCGGACTTCAGCACGGGCGCCGTCGCGGTGACCGACCCGACCTGCTTCGAAGAATTCACCGGCCCCGGCCCGATCGGCACGAACACGCCGGACCCGAACTTCGACCTTGGCGGCATGGAACTCGAGTTCATCCCGGCAGTGCCGGGTTGGATCGTGCTCAACTCCCCGCTGACCTGCGGCAACACGACGACGGTCGGGACGGGCTGCTCGGGCTTGGCCCTCACGAGCGTGAACCCGCCGGTGCTCGGCGCGAGCTGGGACCTGACGGTTTCGGGCGTGACCGGCCCTGGCGACGTGACGCTCCTCCTCGGCGTCGCGACGAACATCCCGCTGGGCATCCTCGCGCCGCTGTTCGGTCCGACCTGCAGCCTCTACTCGGACGGCTCGATCGTAAACGTGAACATCGGCCCCGCCGGCCCGTCGGGTGACGCCTCGACCAGCCTCGGGATCGGCTTGGATGCGTCGCTGAAGGGTCTCACGTTGACCGTCCAGGGCGTCGCCGCCGACGGCACCGGAGCCGGTTCGCTGGCGACGACGAACGGCGAAACCGGCGAAGTCGGCTACTGATCGACTCTCGCTTTCTGCCGCGTGCCTTCGCGCGGCCGAGCACCGCGCCGGCAGCCGATGACCGTCGGCTCCGGCGCGCGCCCGCGCCAGACACGGATGCTCACGTGTCCGTCCTCACTTCGTCCCACGGCTGGCCTTCGTACCCGATCAGCCAGTTGAGTCCGAGGTGGCGCTCCTGGATGACGCCGATGTCGATCGCGGTCTCCTTGCCGTTGAGCCGAGCATCCCGCGCTTCCCAGTGCTGCTGATACGCGACTTCGTTCGCTTCGAGAATCACCTCATCGGAACGCAACCGAGCCCCGCCCACGAACGCCGCCGTCGACGCACCCAGCTCCGGAATCGCCTGCTGCAAACGCGCGACGTCGCACAACCCGTTCGGCGAACCGACCTCGTCGACGAGACCGAGCGCCCACGCGAGCGGCTGCAGCGCTTCGACGCGCCACGTCGCGTTCACGGACTCCTGCTTCGTCATGCTCTCGCCCGTCAGGAGGGATGCCTCCCTCGGCGAGACGTCATCCCACAAACCTTCCGCGTGCAGCCAATCCCGAAGGGCACCGCGGTCGACGCCATGCCCGGCGCCGACGACGGCCAAGAGCACGACGCAGCGCCGCGCAACGGCTTCCGGTGAACGCATCGCTTCAGGGGTCTCGGTCAATGTAGGAGCACCTCGAACAGACAGGGGTCGATCGGAACATATCAGGGATCTCCGTCACGCGTTCTCGGGGATTCCCCGATGGATTCGGGACCGCAACCCGAGGACGCTCTCTGCACTATGAAACTCGCGACCTACACCGTCCTCCTCGCCATGATCCTCCTGACCCCCGCCTGCGAGATGCTCGGCGGCGACACCGCGGCCGCGCCGAACATCACGGAGCTGCTCGCGGGCATCACCGACATGCAGTCGGCCGAGCAAGCGAAGGCACCGCTCGAGAGCGCCGTGTCCCAGCTTCAGTCGGCCCTGTCGAGCAAGATGGGCGCCGGCACCGAGTCCGGCGGCTCCATGGTCGACAGCGTGCTCGCGCAGTTCGGCATCACGCCGGAGACCAAGAACATGATCACCGGCCTCCTCGGCAACGACGCGATCCGTGGCGCGATCGGCCCGACGCTCGAGACGCTCCAGGGACTGTTGCCGGCGATGTGATCGCGGGGCCTTCCGGTCACCAGCGAGGTGCCGGAGGCGCCCCCGACGACTCGCACAACCGAACGAATCGCTCTCGCCAGTCGTGAGCGATTCGACCCGAGTTGTCGATGTCGTCACGCAACAGCTCTTGGACTCCGACCAACTCAGGCAGCGAAGTCACACTCCGTCGTAGGCTCGGATAGGCCTCGCACGCCGCGATCAGACTCGCAACCACCTTCGGGGACGGCGCCGAGGTTTCGACAGCCTCGATCCGCGACCGCACACCCTCGGGGAACCTCGGGTCGGCGAAGCCCAAACACGCGACCAGCTGCGGCGCGACCCAGCTGCCCAAGTCGACGGCCTCCCAGGCGCCTGGCACCAGCCGTTCCGGTTCGGTGTCGAACACCATCGCGATTCCGCCGACGATGTGCGGCCTCCAATTGCGATCCGCGAGGAGGCGAATCGCATCTTCCGACGCACCCGCCAGGCCGACCGTCTGCCGAATCCGTTCGACGACAGAGGCTGATTTGTCGGAAACCAAACCCAATAAGGACAGATGACCGCGCGCCTCGAGTACCCACTCGAACACACCGAAGTCGGGCCTCATGGAGCTCGAGGCGGTCCGAGGTCCTGCCCCTCCCCGGTCCGCAGCTTCTCGAGTGACCAGTGCAGTTCGTCCTGGTTGCAGAAGTACTGGTCCTCGGGGATCTCCCCTTCTCGCTCGAACGTCGAGACGTTGAATCCGCCCTCGATATCGTTGAACCACACAACGCGATCGCCGAGCACGCCAACCACCCAGAAGCCGCCGCCGTCATCACCCCACGGGTGGAGTTGCCACTTCACGGGCTCCCGGGCGACCTGCCGACAGAACGCGCGCGTCGACTCGCCGCCGGCGGCGAGACCGCGGTCGATCTCGCGCTGCAGATCTTCGCGTGAAATGGCCATGAACTGAGAGTCTACGGCAAACGCCGACCGACTCAGTGCAGCCCGTCACGATCCAACGTCGGATCGGGGTCGCGAAAGCGCGCAGCGGCCATCCGCCCTTCGAGGACCCATGAGCTGTAGGCGAATGCGAAGAACGACAGCGCAGCGACGCTGAGCAGCCCCCAGAACACGACTTCGCTCACCCCCGCGACCGCAGCCGGCACGACCGACAGCGCTGCAAAGACCGCGGTCATCGCGCACAGGTTGCGGGTCTTGCGGAGGGTTCGATCGGACATCGCGAGGACTCTACGGGACGACCAGCCCAGTATCCGAGATTTGCGGAGCGAGTTGCGAACGCGCGCCCATGAACCCGCCTATGCTACGGGCATGTCCCGAGCTATCGCGTGCATGGTGCTCGTCGCGTTCGCCCCGGGAGGCATCGCTCAGATGTCGACCGACGTACGGCTGAACTCGAGCCCCGCGGGAAGCTCCGCGTCGGAGGTGCCGAAGATCGCCGCCGTCGGCCCGACGGTCTACGTCGCCTGGGCCGACCGACGCCACGGGCCGCTTTCCGACATCTACTGCAACGTCTCCCACGACAGCGGCACGACGTGGCGAGCCACGGACATCCGGCTCGATACCGACGGTCCCGGCGCCGGCGCATCGGAACGCGTGCAGCTCGCCGCCACCGGCGACTCGGTGTTCGCCGCGTGGGACGACGCCCGCGACGGCGCACCCGACATCTACCTGAACTACTCACTCGATGCCGGGGTGACCTGGCAACCGTCCGACATCCGCCTCGATACCGACTGCGCGGGCGCGGCGATCTCGGCGGTCCCGCAGATCGCGATCTCGGGCGACTCGATCGTCGTCGTCTGGGAAGACTACCGCGATGGCCAAGCGGACATCCGCGCGAACGTCTCCAGCGACGGCGGCTTGACGTGGCTCGACGCCGATTCCGTATCGACAGCGACTACCCGGGCGTCTCCTTGTCGAGCTCGCCGGTGCTGACGGCCAGCGATTCGATCTTCCACGTCGCCTGGCGCGATTACCGCAACGGCAGCCCGGACATCTTCTACAACCGCTCACTGGACGGCGGTCTCACCTGGGCGCCGACGGACACGCGGATCGACACCTCACCGGCCGGAACGGCGTCCGCGGTCGAACCGAAGATCGCGTCTGCCGGACCGATGGTCGTCGTCGCGTGGCAAGACTTCCGCAACAACGGCTCGGACGTCTACTGCAACTCGTCGATCGACGGCGGCGCGACCTGGAAGCCGATCGACGACCGGCTCGACACGGATCCGCCCGGCTCCGCACAGTCGCGCGACATCAGCGTGTCCGCCTCGCTCGCGACCGTCGTCGTCGCGTGGCGGGACCTTCGCAGCTTCCCCGCGGACATCTACGCCAACTACTCGACGACCCTCGGCACGACCTGGCAAGCCACGGACGTGCGCGTCGACACCGGGTTCGGCAGCGCCCTCAATCCGGCGGTCGGCGTCGCGGGATCGAGCGTGTTCGTCGTGTACAGCGACGCGGAGGTCGGCCTCCCCGACATCCGCGGCAACCACTCGATCGACGGGGGCGCGACGTGGTTCGGTCAGGAGTTCGAGCTGAGTCGCGACACGCCTGGCGTCGCGTTCGGCGCGTATCCGCGCGTCGCCACGACGGAAACGGGACTCTTCGCCGTCTGGGAAGACGACCGCAACGGACAGCCGGACATCTACTTCAATCGGCTCGGCGCGATGCTCGTGCCGGGTGGCTGCCCGGGCCTGACGGCGCCGCAGGTCGACCGAGCACCGGCGAATCACGCATCGTTCACGATCGACTGCCCGCCACCGATCGCGACGTGCACGACCCCGATGATGCTGCTGATCGGCACCTGCGCGACCCCCTCGATCCCCGTCCCACCACCGCTCGGCTGCGCCGCGTGTGAGCTCGTGATCGGCGACTGGATCGGCGCGGTCAACGGTAGTCTCACGGTCGCGCCGGGTGTCCCGCCCGGCCTTGAGGTGTGCGTCCAGTGCGCGTGCGTCGCGCTCTCGACCGGCGGCGTCCCCTGTGCCGCGCTGTTCGGCGGCATGTCGATCGTCGCGATGCCGTGACGCGCGATCCGCGGACTTATTCGGAGTCGCCTTCCGTGCGCTCCCGCTTCCGATACCGATTCTTGTCGCTGCCCGCGATCCAGGTGGCCACATCGATCGGGCTGAAGACGGCATCGAGCACGAGGTCGAACGGGAGGGACGCGAGACCGCGCAGCGCCCAGACGTCTCGATCCGGCTCGTAGAGCCCGACGATCATCGCGCCATCGGCCGCGACCGCCTCGAACGGATACGCGCCGAAGAAGTCGCCTTCGCCGCGAGACAACAACGTCCCGCAGCCGGACGAGCAGCCGAACGCTCCTGCGATCGCGAGGCGGAGCAGAAGCCGCCGCAGCGAGGCGACCGCGGATCCTCCGAACACCAGCGACTACTCCCGCTTCGCCGCTTCGATCCGAATGAACTCGGGCAGATACGCCGGCGTGCAGTTCTTCGCGACAGGATCGTCCTTGTAGAGGCCGGTCTTCTTCCCGAGCTTCACGCATCGCGCGCGGTACTTCGTGTCGTGCACGCCGATCCAACCGGCGCAGAAGTTCATCGCCCACTGCACGTCGGGATGCGCGTCCGCGAGGTCCCGCTCGAGCGCCTTCAGCAGATCGCCCGTGTTGTCGGGCGGCGTCTGCCCGGTCCAACGCAGGCGCGCCTGGTGATACCAATACAGGCGACGCAGGATCGGGGAGTCGCTGTCGTCCCAGCTCTCCAACAGCGCGATCGTCTTCTTGCCCTTCATCAGCTGGTTCGCGAGCAGCCAGTCCGCCAGCTGATGACGCTCGACGTCCTCGTGCTCGAGCATGTCGGCGGCAAGACCGTCGAGCGCCGCCTGATCCAGCTGCGCCTTGTCGAAGATCAGGGTCGCGAGCAGACGCGAGTGGTAGCCACCCGCCTCCCAAAGCTCTATCGCGAGATCGTGATCTTTCTTGATCTCCTTCCCGCGCTTCTTGATGTCCCCCATCTTGGTGCCGTCCTTGTCGAGCTCGGACGCGAGCTTCTTTGCGGTCGCGGATGCCATGGGTCTCTCCTCGGGGAGGGTGGTGTGTGAGGTGGTGTTCGGACCAGACTACCATGCGTCGCGAACGGACCCAGCGCCCCCGGGCACGCAATCGACGACGCGAGCGCGGATCAGGCGTCGTCCAGAGTCCATCCACTACGTTCGAAGGGGCTGGGCCGGGCTCAGCGCGGGCCGTGCCCCCTCGGTGCCAGTTCTCGTGCGCCGCGGAAATCCAGTAGTGGTGTTCTGGAGAAGTCGTCAGGGCTAACATTGGACCGGACTCTGCTGGATCGGAGCCGAATGAAGGAACACAGACTCGACGAGTCATTGTCACTCGAAGATGTGGGTATCTGGGCGTCTACGAAGTCCTCGCCACTGCACCTCGTCGTGGGTAGCAATGCGAGGTGCGACCTCCTCGTCGAACAAGTCGCGCGCGCCAAACTGCGCGAGATCCATCTCCGCCGACAGCCGGTGCGAGTCCGATGCACGGGCGCCGCGCTGCACTCACCTAGCGGCGAAGAGACTGTCCGCTACGAATTGTTCAGCTCACTCCTTGGGCTCGAACTGATGTACTCGGCAGAGAGCATCATCGACTCGTCCGGCGACGACGTCCGCAAGCGTCTCCTTGCTCACACTTGGCTCACCAGAACCAAAGGGCATGGGGTGCTAACCGGCGGCCGACGCCGCGCGATCGTCGCGCGAGATCCCGACTCCCCCATACCCCCATGTTTCCGCGACGGCGCCCGGATGGCGTTTCCCCGCCGGGACACTGTGGCGGACACGGTCGTCCAGTCAGGCCGCGAGATGACAGGAGACACAGCCTTCGGCGCGTCCGGAACAGAACAACACGTCGCGACGTTCATCTACGAAGCGCTGCTCAACTGCCACGAACACGGGAGGACGACCGTAGACGGCGTTGCTGTTCCGGGCATTCGAGGCACGAGCATCGAGAAGCTTCGCTTCCCGTCGAAAGCCGAAATCGCTGCACGCCGCCATCTCCCGAACTTCGTCAGGGATTACCTGGCGAACGTATGGGACTACATGAAGGTGGCCCAGCAGGCTCTCGCGATCACCGTTTCGGACAACGGTCCCGGCATACACACGTCTTTGCCTTCCCGTACTGGCGAAACCAAGCGTGATCGACTGTCCCGAGCGTTCTCCCCCATGCAGAGTCGGAAGCCACGTGGAGGGAACATCCCTCGCGGTCTTGGACTGGACAACGTCATCGCGAGCAGCATCCGACTAGCGGCGCTCATCATCGTCCGATCTGGAGGAATCCTGGCCACACTGGATTGCTCTCAGGCCCCGCCCAGCAATTCACCGCCGCCTTGGAAGTTCCTGAGCGAAGACTTGGGTGTTCACCTGGGTACCGACATTTCGATCATCTGGCCGCAACAAGACGGGTCACCGGATCAGGGCTGGCTCTTCGATAGGAGAGGTGAAACGTCGCCTACCGACTCATGACCGCGGACCTTGAATCGCCACTCGTTGTCTCGCTGTCCCTTCGTTCCTCACTCAGCGACCTTGAAGCCGCCATCGCCCGCCTCGATTCCGATGAAGAACGAGCGGCAACCGGATTCGTCTTCCGGACGATGCGGCCCGTAGGACCACGAGAGGTAAGTGACGACGAGCGCAGCGCTGTGGTCGCCGCTCTCCGTCGTGCTGGCACGAAGCCCATCTATCTGTTGGGTCGCAGGGATTCGCCAGCCGGACTCTCGCTAGTTCGCCTACAGGCAGAACGGCTGGCGACTGTGGAAGACGAGGAAATCGCACTGCTACAGATCAGATCTTGTCAGGTCCGATCGCTTCTGGGTCAGAAACCCGGAATCTGGCGATTGCCGCAATCGCAGACGAGCCACTACGTCGCGCCATCGGGACGACACTGCGGCCAGTTCATTCGTGTGGCCGACATGATCCGCGATCGCGAATCTCTCGACACACTCGCTTTCTGGTTCCGGCCAACCGTTGTCGGGGCACGTGTCGTCGTGGGCGACACCTGGGGAATCGCATCCGTGATCATTCGGAGCCTCCAGCTGGCGAGATCGGAAGCCCACTTCGATTGCCTCCCCGCGCACCCAGCAAGGCAAAGAGAGTTCATCGCGGGCGTTGTAAAAGGCGCGACTCCGTTTCTTCGCCAAGATGACAAGGTTGTGATCCTTGCCAGCATCTCGGACACCGGATCTCTGATTCGTGCCATCGAGAGAGAGTTCCAAGAACGCGTGCCGTTCGACATCCAGATCCAGGTCGTCAGCATCCTTGCTACTGGATCCTTCTCACAGAGATCTGGCGACGACACGATGGCAAAGCTCCCGGACAGCTTCCGGTCGTATGAGGCGAAGGATTGCCCCCACTGCAAGGAAGGCTCCACGGCACACCGAGTCGACCCCGCGCTCTACTTCATCACGCGTAGACAGAGTGCACCCGTGAACATCACGGCCCACCATGCGGCACCCGGACAACGATTCGTCAAGAAGTACAGCGATCATCCGGGCGTGCTGCGTGCACACCACCACGATGCCAACGACTCGCGGCATCACAGCCTCGACGTCTGCGTCGAGAAACTGATCGACATCCCCCTCTTTGCTCAACAGCTGGAGACTCTTCTCGACAAGATCGCACCGTTCCCCCAGGCAGTGGTCGTCCCTCGACACACTGCCGGCATTCGTCTCGGAGAATACGCCGCCGAACACTATGGCTGCCCACTCGTCGTGTCGAACAACCTACGCCCGAATTCAGCCTCAGACGACGAGCCGCGAGCGAACGAACACTCGATCGAGTCCCTGCGCAGCATCGACAATCTCCTGGTCATCGACGACGTGGCGAACACCGGGAGTCGACTCAGCGAATACAATCGAGCGATTCGGGAAGAACTCACGAACATCAAACGCGTGACCTTTCTCGTCGCGGTAAACCGCATGGAGTCTGCCAGACAATGGGAGTCGCTCCAGAGCTCGCTCACCGACCAGGTCCACTGGAAGGCTGAACTGCTTTGCGTTGAGACCCTGTTGCTCCCCACGCAAAAGGCAGAGGACTGTCCGTGGTGCATCGAGTACGATCAACTCGCCGCCCTCGCGGAACCTCTTCCCGAGGTTCCCCAATGGATGCTCGAGCGCTTGAGCCGACTCTCGGAACTCGAAAACGGCATCCAGTCCGAACCCTTGCTACGGCTCCCGGGTTGCGAAGCGCGAGTTGTCGCCAGAGGCTCTCCGATGGTCCACGAGGGAGCCTCCGAGATCGAGGCCGTGTTTGCGTGCGCATCGGCGCTGCAAAGACTGCGCACGGACGAACAACGCGGAAAGAGACTGGATCCCAGCGGAGACGTCCCGCACGTGCTCGGCGCCAACCTCATGGAGCGATACAGCGAAGGCCTGCTGCAAGCGGCCCTCCTCCGACTCGTCCGGGGCGAGGAGTGGGATAGCGAGTACCGCCGAGAGGGCTGGAAGGAGCTTCTCTCGGAGCTAGCCGACGGCAAGAACGAGATTGCAGTCGGCGAGCTGCTGCTCGGGATTCGCCGGAACGGCTTCTCGACAGACAGAACGGAGGAACTTGCGCGAAGCCTGCAGTCGCGGTTCGGCACCGCTGCCCCACAGTTGATCCAACATCTGTGGGGAGAAGGCGCAGCCAGCGACCCAGAAGAAACCGCGACTGCGCCTGAGTGAGCGAGAGTAGCAGGCCCGCGACCTACAGTGCTGGACCGCGATATCTTCACGACTCGAGCACGGCGTCCCAGTACGAGTCGCTGACGAACTTCTGCCAAGTCTGGCGCACGCGGCCGACCGGAACCTTCAGCGTCGGCCGCCAGTCCGGCACCTGAGGCTCCGCGCGCAGCCGCATCCCCGCCTGCCGCGGAGTGCGGTCCGCCTTCCGATGGTTGCAGCGCACGCACGCGAGCACGCAGTTCGTCCACGAGCTCGTCCCGCCGTGTGCGCGCGGCACGACGTGGTCGATCGAGAGCTCGGAGCTGCCCGGCCGGGCTCCACAGTACTGACACGCGTACCGGTCACGCCGAAACAGGTTGCGCCGCGTGAACGTCACGGACGGCCGCGGCACCTTGTCGTAGCGCGTCAGCGCGACGACTTCGGGCACGCGTATTCGCAGCGTCGCGGTTCGGATGCACGGTTGGTCCGGCTCGACGGCCAGGTCCGCCCACGAATCGAACGCGTGCGCTTCGTAGTTGTCCGGGCGCACGACGATCGCGGCGCCGCGCACGAGCATGCAGAGGGCATCGAGCACGGAGGTCGTGTCGATCGCGACCCAGGAGCGGTTGAGGACGAGAGTCGGTTGGGTGAGAACGGATGCGGTCATGGGGCTGTCCTGTGTTGTGGAAGAGATGCGAGAATCGGGGTGGTGAGATTCGAACTCACACTGTCGACGGCCTGAACGTCGTGCCTCTGCCAATTGGGCTACACCCCAGGAAGTCACCGACGGCAGGACTCGCACCTGCGACCTCTTCCTTCGCACGGAAGCTCTTTCTCTCCCGAGCTACGTCGGTATGGAAACCGCGGTCGGATTCGAACCGACTCATGCAGGCTTTGCAGGCCCGCGCCTTCCCATTTGGCTACGCGGTCAGATGTAGTCCCGACGAGACTTGCACTCGCTTTCTCCACCTTGAAAGGGTGGCGGCTCGACTCCTTTGCCTTCGGGACCGTGGATCGCTGACGGCAGGATTTGCACCTGCATCGCCCGGTTCGAAGCCGGGTATCCTGTCTGGTTGAACGACGTCAGCATGGATTGGCACGGGCGCGAGGAATCGAACCTCGGTCTGCGGTTTCAGAGACCGCCGTCTTGCCACTGGACGACGCCCGTCTACGCGAGGCGGAACGTCGCCTCGCGTTGTTGTCACGATGTCGAGTTGTCAAAGAGGCGCGGACGCGCCGCGCGGTACGGACCTTCCTCGTGCACGCAGTCGGGGCCCTACCTCCTGCGCGTTGTCGTTCGTGAAGAGTCACCAAACGAGAAAGGCCCGAGTCGCAACCGACCCGGGCCCTCTCTCAGTCACTCAGAGATTCCGGATCGATATCAGGTCGGACACTTGCTCCCGTTCGCCATCTCGACGTCGTGCGCCAACGACGCACATCCCGATTCAAACAGGTCTTGCCGACACTGCTCGGAGTCGAGACGTAGGTCGCGCCGGGCACGCAATCGCGTACCACGAGCGAACGCTCGCCGTGCAGTCGTGTTGTCTGATCGTGCTTTCATCGGTTCTGAGTTAAACGCAAAAGGCCCAGGATCGAGCTCCTGGGCCTGTCTCGCGGCCTTTCGGCCATTGCCCAAGAACTATGCGGAGCCGCCTCCGAAACGACACGCGCGCTCCATCGCGCACGCACGGACCGAGACCCGTCGCTCGTTCGGCGCCTGGTGTAGCTCGTGTTGTTGTGCGTGCGTGTTCATGTGGGAGAAGTAGTAGCACATGTATCGGCAGTTGTGCGGTTGGGTTCAGAAGTTTTTTGGGGGTGTTCGTGTGCGGTGGGGCGTGGGCCGCGTCTCGCTTCCCGCGCCCGAGACTCACGATCCACTCCCGACGGCGATCGCGTCGCTGCGCTACGCCTGCGCCAGCGCGATGTGCACGCCCACCAAGTCTTCGATCACCACGCACGAGTACGCACCATCATCCCCGCGCATCTCCTTGACGACCTTCCCGCCATCCTCCTGCACGCGACGCACGCTCTCGGCGAGATCGCCGACGGGCAGATAGATCATCCAGACCGGCGGCAACCCTTCGTTCGCACCGCACGCGTGGCAGATGCCCGCAGCCGCTTCGCCGTCACCTCCGAGCATGTTGTAGTCCGAGTACTCCCCGCCCCCCATCGCAACGTCCTCCACCGACCAACCGACGACCTCCCGATAGAAGTCGCGCGTCGCCGCCGCGTCGGGGACGGTGAGATCGAGCCACGCGATTCGACCCGCACTCGCCGCCACGTCGTCGGTCGGCAGCTCGGCCTCCGCGGAAACGACGGGGACGATCCCGAACGCGGCGCCGTTCGGATCGCGCAGCACCGCCCACTGACTCGCGCCGCTGTCGTCCTTGCCGTGCATCAACTCGTGCCCGCCGAGTTCGACCGCTCGCTTCGCGCTCCCCGCGACGTCGTCGACGAGGATGTGCGGCATCCACTCCAGCGGCAGGTCGGCGTACTCCGGCGTGCGCTCGCCGAGGCCGACGATCGGCATGCCGAGGTTGTTCATCAGGTCCTCGCGCCACAGCGGGTTCTCGCCGGTCGTGAGCGCGCGGGTGTAGAAGCGCAATTCGCGGGCGTGATCAGGGACGGCGATATCGGCGCTGAGAACGCCACCGACGCGTGCGGCGAAGGGGTTGGTCATGGCATGGTCCTGGGGGTGACGCAGGAATGCGGATCATCGCGCATTCGCCAACCATCGTAGGGGCTGGCCGACACTCGAGTACGCACGAAGTCGAGCATTGCGTCGACGTCGATGCGTCGCGTTGCGCCGATTGGTACACGGGGCATCCAGTAGCTCGAAGCGATGAGTGCAGCGCCGGGACCACGAGCCTAGAGTGGCGGTTCTCTCCCCACGCACCGGAGCCCCCCGTGATCTACCTCTACATCGCGCTCGGCATCATCGCTGCCTTCGTCGTGATCGGCCTGATTCTGCCCACGCGCTTCACCGTCATGGGCAAGACGACGATCGACGCCCCGCCCGCCGCCGTGCACGCCTGGGTCGGCCACTTGGACAAGTGGCCCGAGTGGATGCCGTGGGAGAAGGAAGACCCGTCGATCATCACGAAGCGAAGCGACAAGACGACCGGCGTCGGCGCGAGCCAGTCGTGGTCTTCCAAGAAGGCGGGCGACGGCGAGATCGAGTTCACCGAGTGCGACGAGGCGACGGGGATCGCCTACGACATGGTGTTCGTGACGAAGACCAAACGCGCGCCGTCGAAGTCGGCGATTCGGTATGCCCCGGCCGGGAACAGCACGACGGTGACGTGGACGATGGAGGGCGACATGGCCGCGATGATGCCGCGCCCGCTCGCGGGATGGTTCAAGATGCTGATGAGTCGGATGATTGGCGGCCAGTTCCGGCGCGGACTCGCGTCGCTGAAGGAGATGGCCGAGGCGGCGTGAGGCTAGCGAGCATCCGCGGGTCCGTTCGCCGGCGAATGTGCGAAGTCCCTCAGTCGATGGCGCCAACCGGCGCCACCTCCTGCCCCATCGCTTCGTAATAGGAAGCGAAGAGCCAAGCGGCAACCGCTCCGGTCCCGAGCTTCTGCACCGCGGGCAGCATGGAAGAGAGGAAGCCGCCGTAGTAGATGGCGACATTGAAGGTCGGCAACATCAGACAGATCAGGCCGGGCACGAACAGCTTCCTTTGCCCCGCCGCGACCTGCCCGTGCAGAACGGATACTGCGGCCACCGCGAAGAACGGCAGCGCCATGCTCACCATCAGGTCATGCATCGGCGTGACGGCCAGAGCGCCGTAGACCATCGAACCGATCCCGCCGATCTGGATGGCCTTTCGACGAACTCTCGTGGTAGCCCTGGTGGCGATGCGACCGAACACCATCGCCATGCTGAGGCAGTAGAGCAGCACGGCCACGACCGCCGTGCTGCTCGCCGGGTTGGGCGAGCCGTTGAGTGCTTCGGGCTGAAAGAGCACAGACACGGTGTTGCGGGCCCAGTCGTAGCCAACCGAGTCGACCGTTCCGCCTGGGTAGCGGGAGGCGGCAAGCGCGAACACGCACGCGGCGATGACGACTCCTGAGAGGGGCCAGTGTTTGGTCATGGGTGCGTTCTCCTCTCCCTGTGCCCGGCTAGCTGGACTCGACGTCCCGACGAATACCCTCGGCCAGGCGCCACGCCTCGGAGCGCAACCGTCGTGCCCGCTCCGTCCGCGCATCCGACTGCTCCGCAACCAGCGCGGGGAGCACATCGTTGAAACTCCCCATGCCGCCGCAGGCACTCAAGAGGTGAGTCACTCCGGAGAAGTCATCGCGACGCAGACGCTGAGCGCTCTCCGCTACCCACTCCGACCAGTGCTCGCAATCAAGGTCGCGCAAGATCGGCGCGAGTTCGTCCAGCACATCGATGAGCTTGGTTGTCTTCGGGCCAGCCATGACCTCACGACGTGAACGAGTCTCGTGCTCGCCGCAACGCTCTGACGATCCGCTCTCGCTTGGAATGCGCGTTCAAGCCGGCCGGAAGGCGCTCGAACCAGCGGTGGAACCAGTGCTCCTCGGCGTCGTGCGGCACGCGTCCGCTCGGGTGCTCTTCGGCTTCGAAGTAGCGCAGCGCCTCGTCCAACTGCGCGAGGCTCTGAAACTGGAACGTGAACCCGCACTCGCGCACGAAGTAGACGAGGCGACTGCCGGTAGGTTCGTTGATAGCGGCGCCGCCGTCGGGAACGAAACCGGACATGAAGTCCTTGTGGCGCTTGGGGTCCAGGGCTTCGGTCCAGAAGTTGGCCATGGGTCTCTTCGATTTGGCGGGTAGGACTGGCTGCGTACCACGTCCACCCGTGTGTCACTGAAGGACTACTCAGGAATCCCGCGCCACAAGTAGCGTGTCGACGCCCAATCCGCCTGGCTGATCGGAGCGAACACGAGCCCGATCTCGGCACAGCGGATCATCAACCCACGCTCCTCGATTCCCCATTCGCCTCGCTTCGCATCCGAATCCACGATGTCCTCGACCACAGCGTTGTAGCCGTCGACTTCGATCCGATCGCCTCGCCTGGCGACGGTTCCATCGGGATACTCGATCATCACGCTTCTCACCTCCAACGAAGTCGGCCAATCGAGACCGACTACTCCTGACGTCGGTCAGCATACTCGGCGAGAACTTCGCGACTGCGGCTTCGAACCATCCCGCCCAATCGCCATCCCGGACACCGAGAGAGTCGATGACCCCGGCGGGATCGCATTCGAGTCGAGCCAGCATGGACCCGCCGTCCATGCCGCAACTCGGATCCTCCGGCAGGAGCGCCGCCGCCGCCCTCAGTTGGGCGCGAGTCCGTGCCAACTTCCATATCATGACGACTCGAAACGCTAGTGTACCCTGCCAAAGCCTCGTCGATCTCCCATCATCGAGGAAGGACCCAACGAATGGAGACTTGATGTACGTCCCCGAAGGCTACGGCACGGTGTTCCCCTACATCTTCGCGCGCGACGCCGCCGCCTACCTGACCTTCCTCGAACGCGCCTTCGGCGCGGAGGTCCTCGGCACGACCGAGATGCCGGACGGCACCGTCGCGAACGCGCGCGTCCGCATCGGCACGACGTCGTTCATGGTGAGCGAAGCCGGCGGCCCGTTCGAACCGAGCCGCGCCGCGTTCTACATCTACGTCGAGAACGCGGATCAGACGCATCGGGATGCGCTTGCGTGCGGGGCGGAAGACATCCATGCGCCGCGGGACATGGACTACGGGGATCGGCAGGGAGGCGTGACCGATCCGTCGGGGAACATTTGGTGGGTTTCGACGCGGGTGGAGCGGGAGCCGTACGACTGACCTGATCGATTCACCCCCGCGGACTCGCGCGAATCGCGAACACGAACCCCGCTGCGAAGGCCATTCCGGACGCGAGAAGCGCCGCTCCCCACGCAGTGACGTGCTCATGAAACCCGAGAAGGAACAGGAGCCCGACGGAAACGAAGATCGCCGCCAGTAAGAACCCGGCGCCAACCTGCGCCGCGACATGCAGGGTCTGCTGTCGGATCATCGGGCGTCTCGGACGCCGAAGCGCGTGGGCTATTCCCCGCCACCCTGCTGCAGCTCGACCAGCTACCGGCCCGCCGAAGACGAGTCCGACGGAATCGACAGATCGGGAGCCCGTGCCCCCATCATGCGGCCGATGACCCAGCCCAGCCCATGGCCGAGAGCCTCGTAGACCACCGCCGCGGCGAAGCACGTGAGCGCCACGACGAAGACTGCGCCAACGAACGGAATGTCATCGTCCGTCGCTCGCTCATCACGCCAGAAGAAATATCCCAGGATCACGGAGACGACCAGGAGGATGACGACCTTGCCAGCGAGCACGTGAATCGTACTGCGGCGAACTCGGACTGAAGTGACGTCGTTTATGGCCTGGTGCATCTACAGAAAACTAGTGTCCCTCGTCTGAAGTCCGTAGCGAAAGTAGCCGCGTAAGTCGATTCGCGCGCAAGGCGCTGCGACGACACGGCTTGTCAGTGGACAAGTTGAGGAGCAGCAACGCAGCGAGCGGGTCGAATGGCCGGTTACTTATGATGC
>JANQJF010000108.1 GCA_028281765.1 Planctomycetota bacterium
CTCAACTTGTCCACTGACAAGCCATGTCGTCGCAGCGCCTTGCGAGCGAACCCCAGGAACACCGACATACGCGACGCTCTTCAGCGACACCCCACTAGCCTCGCGGCTCGACCGGGAAATCCGCCGGGCCTGCTGAGATCCGCTCCTATCTCCCTACGCTACGGTGAGCGGGTCGAGTGTGAGTTCCGGTCCGCGCACCGGATTTGCTCGACGCCGCTTCGGCCGAGCAAGCATGACCATCCTCGACGACGGAGAGATCATCCGCAGAATGCGACGTGGCGATGTCACGGGCGTGGAGGGGCTGCTGCACGCTCACGGCCCCCGCGTGAAGGCGAGCTTGCGCTTGCGTTTCGGCCTCGGCCGCGGCGACCACGCGCTCGAAGACGCCGTTCACGACGCCGCGCTGATCATGTATCAGCGCGCGCGGCGACTGGATGCAAAGCGCAACCTCGGCGGATACCTGATGATCACCGCCGGTCGCGAGCTGGCGCGCGCACTCGAGCAGTGCCGCACCGGATCCGGTGACTTCGAGATCGTGCTCGAGAACGTCCCGGTCGACGAGCGCCGCGAGTCTACGACCGACGAGTTCTCGCTCGCGCTGCGTCGCCTGCTCGACGAGCTGCCGGATCGGGAGCGGGAGATCCTCGCGATCGATCACGGCTCGGACTTCAAGATCTCCGCCGACCGCATCGCCGAAGAGCTCGGCACGACGCGCCACACCGTCTACGTGCTGCGCCACCGCACGCGCCAGCGCATCGAGGAGTTCTGCGAGGAGTGGGGCCGCGTCCGCGCCACAGGAGGCGACGCATGAACGATCCGTCACGGATAGACGGCGTGCTGCCGGCTGGCGATGGCCTGACGCCGGAGCAGAAAAGGCTGATCCAACGGGCGATCGAGCCGATGGAGCTGAACCGCGCCCGGATCGAGGAGACCCTGCAACGCGCGCGCCAGCTCGAAGCGCCTCGCGAACGCTGGCGTCACTGGCGTTTCGCGGCGGCCGCAATGATCGCGGTCAGCCTGATCGCCGGCGGCTACTGGAAGTGGAGTGGCGAGGACAGCAACGAGCTACCGTTCGATCGGGCGATCGACATCATCGCCAACCCGGACGGTTTCCGCTTCGAGAACATCCGCACCGCGCAGGTCAAACTCTGGCTGCGCATGCAGAACACGCTCGAGCTCCTGAAGAAGCGCGACGAGCTCGCGGACAGCACGAAGCTGGTCGTCGCGAACGCGATCGACAGCCTGGTGCTCATCGAAGCGAACTGCCCCCGCGACATGGATGCGCTGCTCGTACAGATTGCGGGCGGCGAGCCGCTGACCGCCGCGCAGCTGGCGCGATTCGAACGAGGCCTGGTCGCGGGAGTCTCCGCGATCCGGCACGCGGGGCGTCTGGACGATCTACACGCGGAGTACGTGCCCATCCTGACGCGCAGACTCCGCGACTTGCTGTCGGACGACTGACCGAGTCAGGAGATGACCCGGTTGACCTCGTCCGCGCCCGGCGCGGTGAAGGTCGCACTCGTCCAACCGGCAGGCGGATGCCAGACCACGGTCGTACCGGCCGGAACTTCGATCGTCTGGATGTATCCGTTGTTGCTCTCGATCGTGACTGTCAGTTTGTGGGGCGAGTCGTGGCTCACCTTGGCGCCGTCGAGTGGGTCGATGATGTTGGGCGTAACGGTCAGAGTGATGGTTGTCGTGCTCATGGCAATGTCCGCACGGGCCCCATGCCCGTGATTTCGGGTCTCATCGGAAAAACCGAGCCCGTCCGTTGAGATCTGCCCCTATCTCCCCTTGGGCACGCTGAACTGGCACGCCTCGGCACATACACCTCCTCCAGCGCGGGAGAGGGAGAGTCACCTTCCGGCCGGAGATCTCGCCATCTCCGTGCCGGGTTCTTTCCTCATCTCGCGGCGCCATGGCTAGACTCGGGGCGTGATCGACCCTCGCCTCCTCCTCCGCGCGACTGCGGTCGCGGTCTGCCTCGCCACGTCGGCAATCTGCCAAGAGCAGGGCGCCGAGCCGACACCGATCGACGACGCCGTCCTCGACCTGATCGACCGGAAGACGATCGCGGGCGGGATCACGCTCGTCGAACACGACGGTGAGATCGTCCACTTCTCGGCGCACGGCGAAGCCGCCCCCGGCGTCCCGATGAAGAAGGACGCGATCTTCCGCATCTACTCGATGACCAAGCCGATCACCGCCGTCGCGGCGCTGATCCTCGTCGACGAGAAGAAGCTGTCGCTCGACGACTCGGTCGCGAAGCACCTGCCCGACCTCACCGACGTGCGGCTCGAGAACGGCGAGAAGCCGACCCGCGCGATGACCGTGCGCGACCTGTGCTGCCACACGTCGGGACTGATCTACGGCTGGGGCGCCGACAAGGTGTCCCGTCGCTACCAGAAGGCCAACGTGCTCGGCCAACGCGACCTCGACGCGATGGTCGATCGACTGGCCGATCTGCCGCTCGCGTTCGAACCGGGCTCGAAATGGCGCTACGGCGTGTCGACCGACGTGCTCGGCGCCGTCGTCGAGGCGGTGTCCGGCCAACCACTCGACGAGTTCTTCGCCGAACGGATCTTCGAACCGCTCGGCATGAAGGACACCGGTTTCCACGTCGAGACGGAGCAGCTGCCGCGCTTGACCGCGAACTACAACGCGCAGCTGGAGGTGCGGGACGATCCCAAGACGAGCCGTTACCGCGAGAAGCCTGGCCTCTTTTCCGGCGGCGGCGGACTCGTGTCGACGACACAGGACTATCTCGCGTTCTGCCGCATGCTGCTGCGCGGCGGCAAGCCGATCCTCCGGAAGGAAACCGTCGCGGAGATGACGCGGAACCACCTGCCGAAGAAACTGGTGCCGATCCGCGTCGGCGTGCCGTTCCCGGACACCGGCTTCGGCCTCGGGGTGTCGGTCCGCGTGAAGGCGGACCAACCGGGCTCGCTTGGCGAGTACGGATGGGCCGGCGCCGCGAGCACGCAATTCTGCATCGCGCCCGAGAAGAAGCTGATCATCATCACGATGACGCAGCGCATGCCGACGACGCCGTTCCACTTCTTCGCGGTCCGTCCACACGCATACGACTTGGCGAAGTGACCCGGCGCAGCGGTAGGATCGCGGCGTAGATCCTGACCGAACCGAACTCCGCCGATGTTCCGACAACTCGACCGCTGGCTCTCCCCGTACGTCACCGACGACTGGCTGCGCTCCCTCGCCTGGCTCGGCATCGCCCTCGCACTCGGCTGGTTGGCCCGCCTCGTGTTCACGAGCGTGCTCGGACGGCTCGCCCAGCGCAGCGGCACGGATCTCGACGACAAGGTGATCCGGATCTTCGCGCGCCCCGTGATGACGACGGTCGTGCTGAGCGGGATCTACCTCGCATCCCTGCCACTCGGGTTCTCGACGACGGTGATCGCGTTCGTCGCATCTCTGACTCTGACGATCGGCCTACTCACGTGGTGCGGGGCGATCCTCCGCATCAGTCGCCCGGTCCTCGAATCGCTCGCGCGGCTGGCCGATCGCGTGCAGTGGATCGAGCGGCGCACGGTGCCCTTGATCGACAACTTCGGGCGCGTCGCGCTGTTCATCCTCGCGATCTACCTGCTGCTGCGGATCTGGGACCTCGACGTCGCGCCCTGGCTCGCTTCGGCCGGCGTCGTCGGTATCGCACTCGGTCTCGCGGCCAAGGACTCGCTCGCGAACCTGTTCGGCGGCCTCTTCATCATCGCGGACGCTCCCTACAAGCACGGCGACTACATCAACCTCGAGTCGGGAGAGCGCGGTGAAGTGACGAACATCGGCCTGCGCAGCACGCGACTGCTGACACGCGACGACATCGAGGTCACCGTCCCGAACGCGCAGATCGCCGCGGCGAAGATCAACAACGAGGCCGGCGGGCGCTGGTCGAAGATGCGCGTGCGCGTCCCGATCGGCGTCGCGTACGGCTCGGACGTCGCACAGGTCAAGGAAGTGTTGGCACAGGCGGCAGCGGTCGTCGAACTCGCGGAGCCCGACCCGGAGCCGCGAGTTCGTTTCCGCGCGCTCGGCGACTCGGCGCTGCAGTTCGAGCTGCTCGTGTGGATCGCCCAGCCGGAGCTGCGAGGCCAAGCGGTCGACGCGTTGCTGACGGAGGTCTACAACCGGCTCAACGCAGCCGGAATCGGCATCCCGTTCCCGCAGCGCGAACTGCACATCGCCGCGCCGATCCGCACCGAGATGGCGTCGAGCTGACGACGCGCGGTTCCGCTCACGCGCAGATCGAGACCGCTCATCGCTGCGGGTAGCGGTAACAACGCAGGAAACGCTTCCGCGGTTTTCGTCGGAACCGTTCGCGTTCCGTTACGAGTTCGTCGCGCGCATCTACCACTCAGGCGCCCCCGCCGGACCCCTGACTGCCTGACCCCTCATGAGCGCCGGATCCTCCACGCGTCTCTTGGTTCTCTGCGCGTCGCTTCACGCATGCACCGGCAGCAGCCGGGAGGCCGCTCCGAACCAAACTCTCCCGACCAACAGCGGCAACGTCGAACTCGTGTCCATCGAGTACGGACGACTCGTCGACGTCTACGGCTTCGAGCGCACCGGCAATGGACTGTCGCTGACGCTCTATCGAAGCGACGTCGTCATCGGGCCCGAGATCGCGGACGAACGCCCCTCGGACTCCGCGCTCGACGACAGCGACGTCGACTTCGACTTCCTCGCTGTCGATCCGAACACGTTGACGCCGCGACTGCTGATCCCCCGCACGATCGGTACCGACGCGTTCGACGAGCTGTTCGATCGGCTCGACGACGGCCTGGCGAAGGTCACGAAGGCCAAGTTCGGCCAAGATGCCACGACGATGCCGATCCCGGCCGTACCTCGAAACGCGGCGCTGCTGCTCACGTTCTCCGAGGCGCTCGGCGTCGACGAAGACTTCTTCGTGACGAGAGACGAGAGCGGTGCGGTAACCGGCGTCCGGAATACCGAGGCCATTCAGCTGCTCGAGATCACCGGCGATCCGTCGGACGACAACGACGAAGGGGACTTCCGCGCGATCTCGACGCGAGTCGTGCCGCGTGGCACGCGGGTCGTCCTCGACCCGGTGTTCTTGGGGAACGAGGGCACCATCTACGGCACCCGCAACAACGCGTCGGGCATGCCGGCCGCCTTCGATCAGCTCAGCGCCAACGTCCGGATCGCGATCGCTCTCGACGGCCCGCTGTCGATTCCGGGGATTCACATCGACGCCGACTCCACGTTCCAGGGCAAGAACCACGACGGCTACGAGAGCGTGATCCGCGACTTCCGCACGGGGCACGCGGACGACGATTCCCCGGCGATCTCACGCGGCTTCCTGCGCGATTCCGAGCCGCCGCGGCTCGTGGGCGCATTGCCGTTCGTCCTGCAGTCCGTCGCCGAGCGCGACGACGCGTCGCTGATCGCGACGGTTTTCAAGAATGGCCGCAGTCACGACATCGATCGTGGCGACGTGATCCAGTTCACCGACATCTCGACCGGACTGACCAGCCTGACCGAAGTCATCGAAGAACCCGTGGAAGACGAGGCGCGTCCCGCGGAGCAGCACGTGCAGGTGCCGGTCCGTCGCGTCGAAGGTCTGACCGCGCTCGACCCGCGCCGGCTCTCCGGCTACCCGGAGGACCCGACGAGCGATGAGGGCCGAGCATGGCTTCGACAGAACGCGCCGCGCGCCGTGCTGATCGCGGAGTTCACCGGCAGCCGCACCGCTTCGGACGGTCGTGAGTACGGCGATGATCCCGCCAACTTCGTGACGTTCACGCCAGAGCCGCGGCCGCAAATTCCGGGCTACGACCCGTTCCCGGATGAGCCGAGCCTGCCGAACGTCCACGTGTCACCGTTCGCGGCCGCAGTCGTGCGGTTCTCGAAGCCGGTCGACCTGTCGACGGTCAGCGCCTTCGACACGTTGCTGTTCGCGACCAAGGACGTGTTCGACGTCGAGCAACGCGACGCGTTCGCGATTTCGCGCGGCATCTCTCCCAACGAGCTGAGCCTCGACAAGTACATGACCCCACACCTCGTCGACGCGCGCGTGTTCGACGAGAACGGCTCGCAGACCACGATGCGTTTGCAGCCGGTGCTCGGCTTCTACCTCGACGAGTCGATGCGTCTGCCACCGCCACCGGACTTCATCGACATCGAGGTCACGCCGGGCGATCCGATCTCTGGCGAAGCGGCGACGCCGCATGGCCAAGACGGCGGCACTGTCGATCCCGAGCTGCGCCGGATGCTCGCGTCGCAGCTGCCGTACTTCGTCGAGATCGTCGCCGGCGCGTCGGGAATTCGCGACCTGTCGGGCAATCCGCTCGACATCCGGAACTCCGCGCGCGATCACGTCGCTGTGCCGTTCTACCTCGACGGGCGCAAGGACGCGAACGAGCTACCACACTTCGGCGACAACCTCGTCGTCAGCATCATCCGCCGCTACGGCTCACTCGACGAGGACGAACAGCCGTCGATCTACAGGCACGGCGAGCCCGGCGAGTCGCGGCTCGCGATCCCGGACACGTTCGGCGGCGTCACCTACACGAGCGATGGCAAGCTGGCGTCCCGTCCGGCGTCGCGCCTGACGCGAATCGTCGACGACAAGAACCAGAGTCCCCCACCGCCTCAGAGCTCGGTGTTTCGCTGGTGTCCCGAAGAGTTCCTCGGCCAAGGCACCGTCGCGTCGAACTCGGCGACGACCGCATTCGGACTCGGGATCCAGAACCCGTTCAACCCGTTCGGCTCACGCGTGCAGACGCTGTGGCGTGAGATCGACATGGGACTCTCGCGGGACGACCCGCTCGACTTCAACCTCGACGTCGAGCGGCTCTACTGGGCGCCGCTGACGTCAGCGTCCATCTTCTTCGACATCTTCGACTCGGTGTCGCTCTATCTCGGCCACTCCGAGTATCGACCCGAGCCTTGCGTCGGGGGTGGCAACGCGCTGCCGCGCTTCACGCTGTCCGGCCTCAAGGACTCGTTCGAACTCAACTACGCGAACGATCGGCTCACGACGGCGAACGGCACAATCGTCGACACCGACCGAACCCCCGAACCGCACGCCGCGTACGAAAACGTGTCGTTCGCGATGAACTCGGAGGACGCGATCCTCGAACCGACCGGAAACAACCGCTTCCTGCCGCTGCCGGAGTTCCGAAAGCCGTACTTCGTGTGGCGCGACGAGACTCTGACCGTGCAGGGCGGCATGACGACGCGCGGTATCGACTGGTCCGACGACGACCCGGTCTACGAGCCCTACATCCTGTCGCCGTTCCTCAACGGGCGGTGCGAGCCAACCACCGAGGTCGAGGGTGGCGCTACGATCAACACGATCGGCGTCTGGGACAATCGCCGGAACTACCACTTCGGCTCTCAGAACCTCGACAACTTCACCGGGGGCTTGCTCGGCGCGATCGCGCTGCCGCTACTCGCCGATTTCCAGACGCTCTGTGATTCGCCGGACCTCCCCGCGGAGTGGGGCTTCGTCGCGCAGGGCTACAACGGTTGGCAAGTTGCGCTTTCCGTCCAGTCGAACATCCGCCCGAACTTCCGGGTCTTCTCCGGAGGCGATCGCGAAGGCGACGAGTGCATCGGCCCCACGACGTCGGACTGGACGACGGCGTCCGGCCAGCTCAACAGCGAGGACGGACGCACCGGCGACAACTCGGTCTACTGGATCATGGCGGACTTCCTGAAGCGCCAGACGGTCGCGACGAACGGGTTCGTCGAGATTCTCAACCCGCACCGAATGCCGCCGGAAGGCGCCGGAAACTACGACCCGCGACTCGGCCCGTTCGACCGCGCGCAGCTCCCGAACGGCGCGCTGCCGAACTTCGAATGGCACTTCGACCCGCCGCTCGTGCAGCTGCCGGCAGGCACGCGCATCACGCCGGAGTTCCGCGCCGCGAGCCGTGTCACCGGCGGCGTGTGGAACGATCCGACCGCGATCGGCGCCGGCTCCGCGCCAGGCGTGCCGAACCCGTGCTTCGCGCTGAACCCGCGCTGCGCCGGGGACGCCCAGTTGCGCAAGTATGACGTGCGCGGCTTCCCGACGGTGTTCGACGGCGCGCGCAACTGGTGGAGCTACCTCTACACCGAGCACGTGACGGACTACTCGACCGAAGTCGACGACCTGACCGACACGGGCTTCTTGTCCCGCTACTCCGGGCCGAACGCGAACGACCGGCTGACGCCGCTCGACGTGGTCTACTTCAACTGGCGCTTCATCATCGTCAGCAACGTCGAAGCGACGCCGACGATCTCGCCGTCGACCGACGCGTTTGCGATCAGCTATCGCTTCGAGTCGAACGACTAGCTGCGATCGCTCACGGCGCCGACTACATCCGCACGCGGCTGCGGTCGGCGTTCGTGAAGTTGCCGATCAGCGACGCGCCTTGCAGCGCGACGCCCTGCACGGCGAACTCGAGTCCGACGTTGTTCGGATCGGTCGGGATGTTGAGCACGAGCGGCTGGCCGACCGCGAGCGACGGGACGAGAGCGAACGACGTCGCGCCAGTCAGCAGCACGCCGAGCGGAGGCAGGAAGCCGATGCCGTTCTGGAAGCCGAGGAAGATCGTGCCGACGCCCGGAGGACCGAGCAGCGTGAACGTCATCGTGCTGCCGAGGACGGCGTCGCCCTGCGCGTCCATCGAGAACGCCGCCGCCTCGTAGGCGCCCATGTCGGGGAGAGCGATTCCACTGAGCGCCGAGTCGGTGACGCGCGACCGCTCGAGATAATCGCGCTCGGTCGTCAGGCCGACGATCAGGTCCCCGGCGTTGAGGCACGGCGACGCCGGGCTCAGCTCGAGATCGACACCGAACATCGGGTCCGTGGCGATGTTGCCGTTCAAGCCGGCGAAGTCGCCGTTGCTCGAGAAGACTTCGCCCGCGACCACGTTGCTGAAGTTGCCGCCGGTGTTGTTCCAGGAGATCGAGTTCCGGATCGTGCCGGTCCAGCCACCGGTACGGAGGAATCCGGCACCCGTGTTGTCGACGACCGTGGCGTGGAGCACGTCCACCGAGCCGTTGTTCAGCTCGATGCCGTTCCCATCACAGCCCACGACGACCGGGTTGACGAAGTCGCTGGCCGCGCCAGCGATCAGAATGCCCGTGCCTTCCCCGTGCTCGACCCGCACCTGGCGGTAGTGGCCGTTCGAGCTACGAGCCTCGAGGGCGCGCGCGCGAGGGTAGCGCAGAATCGTGTTGGTCAAACGCACGTCCACACCGTTGCTCGCGAAGATGTTCTTCCAGTCGCCCGGAGCGGGCGCAGTCGCGGCACCGTCCAGGTTCGTGTCCCCGCCGTAGGAGTCGTCTTCCCACGAAGTCATCACCACCGGCCGACGCGCCGTGCCGTTGCAGTGCAAACCGCCCGAGGAAAGGCTGAAGCCGCTCGCGAAGGGCGCCGCGGAGAACTTGAGGATCGTTCCCGCGGGAATGATCAGCAGTCCACCCGGGTTCACGATCGTGCCGTTCGTCACGACGAGCACGTCGCCGGGGAAGCACTCCGGCACGATCTCGACCGTCGTGTCCGGACGATCCGGATTGACCGAGACCTCGTTGCCGCCGGCGTTGTTCGTCGCGACGTTGTCACGCAGCTCGGCGAGGCCGGTCCAGCTCACGCCATTGATCGAACGGCCGCCGTTGTCGCGTATTGTGCAGCGCCGCACGGCAGCCGGTGGCGTCGCAGTGTTGCCGAATCGGAACCCGTCACCCGAACCGTGCTCGACGATCGTGTCTTCGATCGTCGCCGAGCTGCCCGAGATCTCGATCGCGGGGTTGGCCGCATAGCGCACGATCGCGTGCTGGATAGTCGCCGCGTCGTCCGCGAAGAGTTCGATCCCGCTCCAGTCGCCGGGTTGCGGGGCAGTCGCATTGCCATCCTTCTGTGTGTCGCCACCGTAGGTATCGTCCTGAAGAGACGTGAAGACCACCGGCTGTGACGGCGTGCCCAACACCTCGAAGTCCCCGCGGGACTGGAACAGTCCCCGCTCGAACTTGAGAACCGTCCCCGCGGGAATTGTCCATGACGCCCCGCTCTGGAGAATCGGCGAGAGCGACGACGGCATGTCGAACACGAACACACCATTGCTGTTGATCGAGAATCGGTGTTCGAGGGTCTCGTTGGCCGCCCACCCGTTGGCAGTGACGATCCGCGCGTACTCACCTCCGTCACAACGCACTGCGGTGTTGTCCGTGAACTGGGTGATGCTTCGCAAGGCGAGGTCGACGACCGGGATCCCGCCGAGGTCGCGGAACTCGCAGTCCTCGACCGTGACTTCGGCCGCGCCGTTCATGCCATGTCCGGCCGACCACTCGATCACGCAATGGCGGAAGGTCACGGCCTTCCCACGCAGGTCGAACGTCACGCCATTCGTGTTCCCGCCGTAGCTCACGTGGCAGTGCTCGAACACACTGGGGCTGCCGATGAACTCGATGCCGTTCCAGTCCCCCGCCGCGGGAAGCGTCAGGTTGCCGTTCCCGTTGGTGTCGCCCCCGGCGGCATCGTCGTGGATCGACGTGAAGATGATCGGCTGCGTCGCAGTGCCCTGCGCGAGGATCAGCCCCGCGGCGTACCAGCAGCCCTGCACCTTGACGATCGCGCCCGGCTGGATCGTCAGCGTCTCCCCCACCGGGATGGATACGCCACAGCCGAGCCCGGACGTGATGTGGTAGACCTGACCGCTGACGAGCGGCCCCCCGTTCCCGTCCCAGACCTGGCCCTGGAGAATGATCGGGACCGGCTGGGCCACCGCGGCGGAAAGCAGGCACAGGAACGTAAAGAACTTCAGGAAAGTCGCTTGCATCGGAAAATCGAGATCGGGAGGAGGGCCGGAGCCGGCACCGTGGAGCACCGGGGCCATCCTCTCAGCGTGGGGAACGATCTCGCTCCGCCACGAATGTAGCCGAGATCGAGATCGAGCGAAAAATGTCCCGTCATTAGTTGACTAGTCATGTGAATCGTCCGATACTTCCCTCGTGAGCAAGCGAGGCGACAGCACGACGACGATCCAGGAGGCGATCCGGCAGACCAAGCCGTTCCGATCGCCGAGCCACGAAGCCATGATCGGTCTCAACCTCACCGTCGAGCGACTGCGCTGGCCGTTCCAGGAGCTGATGCAGCAGCATGGCGACCTGACCTCGCAGCAGTACAACGTGCTGCGCATCCTGCGCGGCGCCGGCGCGCAGGGCCTTCCGACGCTCGAGATCGGCGATCGCATGGTCGAGCGCACGCCTGGCATCAGCCGGATGATCGACCGCCTCGAGCGCAAGGGACTCGTCGCGCGCACGCGCGCGGCCGAGGACCGACGCCAGGTGCTGGTCACGATCACGGACGACGGGAGCGCGCTGCTGAAGTCGCTCGACCGCCCGATCGACAAGCTCACGGAACGAGTCATGGGTGTCCTCTCCGAGACGGAGACACGCGAACTCGTCCGCCTGCTCGACAAGCTGCGCAACGGCTTGGACTAACCGCTTTCCATTTCCAATCCTTCTCAATTCCGAGGCACAAAAGATGACTAGTCAATCGATGACCATTCCTGCAACGCCGACCAACACTTCGATCCTCTCCCGCGTGTTCGCGACCGACGCGTCCACGGCACCGTTCGTCATGCGCATCGCGCTCGCGATCGTGATGCTGCCCCACGGGGCGCAGAAAGCGCTCGGCTGGTTCGGGGGCTACGGCTGGAGCGGCACGATGAACTTCCTGACGGAGTCGATCGGCATGCCGTCACTGTTCGCCGCGGGGCTGATCTTGCTCGAGTTCGTCGGGCCGCTGCTGCTGCTCGCCGGCCTGGGCACCCGCGCGATCGGACTCGGCTTCGTCGGGATCATGGCGGGCGCGATCGCAACCGTGCACGGCGAGCACGGCTTCTTCATGAACTGGTTCGGCGCGCAGGCCGGCGAGGGCTTCGAGTACCACCTGCTCGTGATCGGGCTCGCGCTCGCGCTCGTCTTCTCCGGCGGTGGCCGCTGGTCTATCGACCGGAAGCTGTCGTGACGCGGCGCAGCACGCCGCGCTGCACGGCCTTCATCGGGAAGGCCTTCACCGTCATGCGCGGGAGCTCGTTCTCCCGCTCGGCCTGTTCGTCGACGGTCGCGATCTCGACGTGCAGGTCGTCACCGACGCACTCATAGCGTGCGAGCAGCAGGTTGCCCTGCATGGAGAACGCGGAGTAGAACGCGCCGCCGCGCACGTAGCTGTCGAGCACGATGCCGTTGTGCTCGTCGATCGCGTAGTGGCCAGCGGCTGCGTCAACCGTCAGCAGCTCGTAGGGACGGACCTGCGCGTCCTCGCCTTCGCCGTAGGTGACGCGCCACGACCCGCGCCCCTTGTGCATCGGGCCGATCTCGAGCTCCATGCGGAAGCGCATGCGTTCGCCTTCGGGGCCGAGCAACCGGCACTCACCGGCCCACTGTCCAACCCAGTCGTCGGGGAAGACGGCCGGCGCCGGAGGCGCCGGCTCCGTCTCGACGTTCGCGCAACCGACCGCGCACGCGAGCAGCGCTCCGAAGAACGACCGTTTCATCGCTTCCTCGGCGGCAAGGGTTCGCCTTCGATCCACGGCGCTCCCGCGGCGATCAGCGCCGCCGCGAGCTCGGACAGCCGCGTCTGCGCGGTCGCAACGCGCGGACGCAGGCGCTCGATCGCGGCGGTCGCGATCGCGAGCATCTCTCGGTGCGTGGCGGTCGGACCGTAGGTCGATCGATCGACGCCGCGTCCGATCGACGACAGCCTGTTGCCGATCGTCGGACGCGTCTTCTCGCCCGCCGCGCGCTTCGTCGACGCGCCGTTGAGCTCCCGGTCGAGAGTCGCGAGATCGGCACGAATGCGGTGCAGCGTCCCGTCGATGTCGCCGGGCGCCGTACGCGAATTGCGGACGACGGCGTCCATGCGGTCCGCCTTCTTGCGCAGGCTGCTGAGCGTCATCTGCAGCGCACCGTGCGCGCCGACCGCACTCTCGTACTCGCGCCAGAACGCCGCGACCTCCGACGGCTCCGCGCCCGGGAGCGTGCCCTTGCGCAACGGCACGACTTCGAAGGGCTGCGGCTCTGACAGCTCGACGAGTTCGCCTGCGACCTGACGCGACAACGTGACCGTGTAGCTACCCGGAGCGACCATCAGGCCGCGCGGCGCGTCGCCCCATTCGGGCGGCGGCGGCTCGATCAACGCCACGGCGTTCGGCGTCGGGTAGCGGAGATCCCACGCGATGCGGTGGAAGCCACGCTTCGTCGGCCCGCTGAGCCGGCGCACGACGTCTCCGGCCTGGTTGCGCACCGTCAGCCACACGACCGGTTCCCGTTCGTTCGCTTCCGCCTCGACCGCATCCCAGCCGGGGAACTTCACGCTCTCCGCATCCTTCTCGGCATCCTTCCGCGAGTCCTTCGCGGACTTGTAGCCGTCGCGCAGGTAGTAGGTGAAGACCGCGCCGAACGGCGGGTTCGGCGCCGCGTAGTGCGCCGCGCCCTGGCTGCCCTTGTCGGCACCGAAGCCGAGCACCGGACGCGGGAAGTACCAGTGCGCCTTCCGCGTCGAGAACAGCGACGCTTCCGCCGCAAGCCGCTCGTCGCTCACTTCGCGGAACACCGACAGGTCGTCGAACACGAAGAAGCCGCGGCCGAACGACGCCGCGACGAGGTCGCCGTCGCGACGGTGGATCGCGAGATCGCGAATCGAAATCGTCGGGATCCCGCTCTCGATCTGCGTCCACTTCTTGCCGCCGTTCGCGGAGAACCAGACGCCGAACTCCGTGCCTAGGAAGAACAGCTTCGGCTGCACGGGGTCCTGCACGATGCGCCAGACCGGGAGCCGCTTCTTCGGTAGGTCACCGGTCATGAAGACCCAGGTCTGGCCGCGGTCCGCGCTCTTCAGGAGGTACGGCGCGAAGTCGCCCTCCTTGTGGCTGTCGAGCGCGATGTAGACCTTGTTCGCGTCGAAGAGGTCGGCCTTGATGTCGTTGACGAACGCGCGCTCGGGCACACCGGGCAGCGAGCTGACCTCGATCTTGCGCCACGTCTTGCCGCCGTCCTCCGTAACCTGCACGAGCCCGTCGTCCGTGCCCGCGTAGATCAGACCTTCCTGCTGCGGCGATTCGGCGAGCGACGTGATCGTGTTGAAGTTCGACATCGCGAGGAGGTCCCACGCGCTGTCCCAGCTCTGCGTGCTACCCATGATCGGCAGCTCGAGACGCTGCTGGTTGCGCGTGAGGTCTCCGGAGATCGCCCACCACTCGTCGCCGCGCGAGTCACTGCGCCAGACCCGCTGCGACGCGAAGTAGATCCGCTTCGGATCGTGCGGACTCACGAGGATCGGTGCGTCCCAGTTGTAGCGCTCGTAGTCCTCGCCGAGACCCGGCTGCGGCTGGATGTCGACGACCTCGCCGGTCGCGCGGTCGATGCGCGACAGGTGCCCCTCTTGGCGCTCAGCGTAGAGGATATCGGGGTTGCCGGGCTCGGTCGCGGGCTGGTGACCGTCCCAGTTGAGAACGACGCGCCAGTCGGCGTTGCGAATGCCGTGCGCGTTGTCCGTGCGCGACGGGCCACCCTCGGTGCTGTTGTCCTGCGTGCCGCCGTAGATGTTGTAGAACGGCTCGTCGTCGTCGAGCGCGAGCTTGTAGAACTGCGTCACCGGAAGGTTCGCGAAGTAGCGCCAGTTCTCCGCGAGATCGAAGCTCTCGTAGAGGCCACCATCGCTGCCGCACAGCAGGTAGTCCGGATCGTCATTGCGAAACGCGAGCGCGTGGTTGTCCGAGTGCTTGTGGATCTCCTTCATCGTGCGGAACGTCGTGCCGCCGTCATCGGAGATGCGCATGCGCACGCCCGCGAGATAGATGCGATCGAAAACGTGCGGGCACGCGTAGAGCTCTTGGTAGTAGTGCGGCCCCGTGCCGCCTCCGACCTCGTCGGAGCGCTTCTGCCACGTCGCGCCGCGATCCGTCGAACGCCACACTCCGCCCGTCCGACGGTCGAGCTCGATCGCGGCATAGAGGACGTCCGGCCTCTGCGGCGAGATCGCGAGGCCGATCTTGCCCATGTCGGATTCGGGCAACCCCTCTTCGAGCTTCGTCCAGTTCGCGCCGCCATCTTCGCTGCGGTATAGACCGGTGCCGGGGCCGCCGCCCATGTACGCAGCGACCGTGCGATGGCGCTGCCACGTCGCGGCGTAGATACGATCCGGCTCGCGAGGGTCAATCGCGAGATCCGTCGCGCCCACCCACTCGTCGTCGCCGAGAGTGCGCCGCCAGGTCAGACCACCGTCGCGTGACAAGTACACGCCGCGTTCCCCGCCGCTCTTCCACAGCGGACCCTGCGCGGCGACCCAGATGACGTTCGGGTTCTCGGGGTGCACGACGATCTCGGAGATGTGCTCCGACTTCTGCAATCCGAGGTTGCGCCAGGTCGCACCGCCATCGTCGCTGCGATAGACCCCGTCGCCGAAGCCGACGTGGCGACCGCCGACGTTCTCGCCCGTGCCGACCCAGATCGTGCTCGGGTTGTTCGGATCGATCGTCACGCAGCCGATCGAGTACGAAGGCTGATCGTCGAAGATCGGCGTCCACGTCACGCCCGCGTTGACGGTTTTGAAGACGCCGCCGGATCCGACGGCGACGTACCACACGTTGTCGTTATCCGGATGGATCGCGATGTCGGCGATACGACCCGACATGAACGCGGGGCCGATCCCGCGGAACGCGAGGCCCTCGAAGTTCTCGGCGGACCAAGGAGCCGGCGTATCACTCTGCGAAACGAGCGCACCCGCCGTGACGGCGAGCGCGCAGATCGAACTGCGGACGGTCTTCATCGCCCACGATCATGGCTCGCGGGCACCTCGACCTCCAGCGCCAAGACGTCTCGTCGCTGTCAGTGCTGCTCCACCGCGTAGCCTTCGGCCACCTTCGCGAGCGTCGCCTCGTACTTCTCGGTCTTGACCAGCTTCAGGCAGCGCTTCGCCGTCGCGACCGCCTTGTCCTTCTTGCGGTTGATATGGTAGGCGAGGGCGAGCGTCTCGATGAACGGGGCCTGCATCGCGCCCGGATCGAACGCGCACATACCTTCCTTCTCCTGCTCGCCGTCCGGCCGCTGCGCCTCGCGCTCCTTCGTGATCTTCTTCGCGAGAGCCTTCGCCTTCTTCGCCGCGAACTTCGCGTAGTCGATCGCGATCTTGCGCTCCTTCGACGTCATCTCTGCCTCGTACTCGATGATCCAACGCGCGACGTCGTTGTGCCAATCGATCTGCTGGTCGTCCGCGAGCAGCTTGCGCGCCTGGCCGAACGCCGCGCACGCCTCGGTCCAGTTGCCCTTCTTCGCTTCGAGATTGCCGAGCTCGTTCCACGCGTCACAGCGGACCTTCTTGGGCTTGATCGTGCGCGCGACGGCGTAGACGGGCGCGAGGTCCCACTGCTTCGGATCCGCCTTCTTGCCCTTGGCTTTGTCGTACGAGGCGACCTTCTGCACCATGTCCGACAGGAGTAGCTTCGCGCCGATCACCGTCTCGCCTTCGGGATCCTCGGCACGGATCACCTCCATGTGCTCGTCGTGCCCCTGCTTGTCCTGCACGTCGAGCAGCTTGCCGGCGAGATACCAGCGGGCCTCGATCTCCTCGTCCGTGTCCTGCGCGTCGGCAAGCCGCTTGCGCAACCCCGTGACCGTGCCTTCGAGCTTCTGGATTCGCTCGCACTCACCGATGAAGTCGTCGGCCGGACAGAAGCCCGTGATCACGTCTTCGGGCTGGCCCGATCCATCGACGAAGAGCATCGTTGGCAGAGTCTTGATCCGGTAGCGCTCGAACAGCGGAGCCGAGTCCTTCGAGTGCTTCGCGCTGTAGCAGACCATGTCGCCGAGCAACGGGGCGACGTGCGGATTCTGTAGCGTCTCCTCGTAGAGCTTCGCGCAGTAGTCACTGCCGTCGCGCCAGAAGTAGATCATGCACAGCTGGTGCTGCGCCTTGGCCTTCGCGAGCGCGTCCGGCAACGGGCCGAAGTGCCACTTCACGGAATCGGGCCCCGCGTCGACGGCCAGAGGGGAAGCGAGCAGTGCCGCACGCAGCGCGAGATCGGACCAGAACATGGGCTTTCCTTTCGGGGTTCGAGTTACCCCTTCGGGTTGCCGTCCACGTGCGATCGGACTCGATCGTGTCACGATTTCGCGAAGGTCAGCGGACGTGGACTTCGACGCGACCGCCGGACGCCGCGCCGATGCTTGCGCGCAAGGGCGCACCGTCCGGACGCGTCGCGACGACTTCGACCGCGGTCTCCGGCGCCGTAAACCATCCGGTCGTGCCGCCGACAACCGGCAGGCCGCGCAGCGTCCGGCGCGTGTTGCCTTCGAAGCGCTGCGCGAGGACGAGCTCCCCGGCCGCGTCGCGCAGCTCGACGCTCACGACCTGGGCGTCGGTCGGAATCGACACACGCATCGGCAGACGCCGCGTCACGCGCACCGTCTGGAACCCGTCGTCCGTGACGTCTCGAGCATGCGTCAGCACGTCGACTCCTTCGACCCGCAACGCGATCTCTCCCGGCGGCACGCCGCGCAGCTCGAACGTCCCGTCGGCCGCGGTGCGGCGCCACGGCCCGAGCTTCAGGTTGCTCCAGATCGTCGACTCCTCACGGCGCAGCGCGAAGCTGACGCGCTGTACGCCGACGTCGACGCCTTCGACCGGGGTGCCGTCCGCACCGACGACGCGACCACGAATCGGTGAACGCTCGGCAGTCGGATCGACCCGCAGGATGACCGCCTCTTCGCCCGGCCGCACGTTCGGAATCGACTGGATCGCTCCAGCCGGAGTCATCACCGACACGGTGTAGTTCCGATCACAGAGCCCGTCGATGTCGAAGCCGCCGTCATCCGCGGTCTCGAAGACGCGCGAGACCTCGAGTGGATCGCTCGACAGGAGACTCTCGACGACCTGCGGCATCCAGCTCGCGTCGATGTCGCGATAGCGCGCGCCGCGACGCTCGACACCCGCGGTCTCGTCGTCGCGAATCGAACACCAAAACACCGTCGGGTCCGCGATCCAAACGCGCGCGAACGGCACGGGATCGCCGGCCGGGGACAGCACCACGCCGCGCAGACGCAGCGGCGCCGGGCCGAGCCGAACCTCCAGGAGCTCGTCCGATGTACCGACCCGCACTTCACCGGGCTGGCGGCCGGCGGCCAGCGCACGCACCGTGCGTGGCTCCTCCGAGCCCGGCAGACAGAACGAACCGTCGCGAGCCGACCGCGTCACGAACGTGCCGTCGGACACCTTCGCGTCCGCGACGGCGCGCCCCTCGACGTCGAACACGAAGCCCCGCAGGTCTCCGGGCCGAGGCTCCAGCCGCTGCAGAGTCACCGTCCAACCGTCTTTTCCATCGCGCGGCATCGGCGCCGTCGCATCGACGAACCCTTCGCGTTTCACGACGAGCTGCGCGCCTTCGACGGCAGGAGCCCGGGAAAGAGCAAAGCGCCCATCACTCGCAGTGACGCACGCGTGGCGCCGCGTGACCGAGTGCTCGAGCGCCACATCAGACTGCTCGCGCACTCCCGCCGGGGGCACGACCTCGACGAGCGCTTCGGCCAACGGCGTTCCCGACGCGTCGACGACCGTGCCCGCGAGGCTCACGCTGCGCACCGCAACCACCGTCACGTGCCACCCGCCGCGATCGAACTCCGGATAGCCCGCGACGAGCGACGTGTGCGTCGCGCTCGCGACCTCGACGAAGCCCCGCGCAGCGACGTCGTCGAGCGCGAACTCTCCCGCGGGATCGCTGACGGCAATGCGAAGTCCGCCGCCGCGGTTCGGAGCGCGCGAGTACTCGGGCACGAAGCGCACTACCAACCCGGGCAGCGGCGCGCCCTGCGCATCGACGACGCGTCCTTGCACGCGCCTCGTGCTCGGATCGAACGCCGACCGCTCGTAGTCGTCGAGCTCGACGCGCCCGCCGCCGGTTCGTATCCGCGCGCGTTCGGGACCCGCCTCGTCCTCGGACGCACCTTCACTCGCCTCGGGCACCGCGCTCCCCGCGACGCGCAACTCTTCGACCGACGGTCCCGTGTGCCCGGACTCGGGCCACCAGATGAACGCCGCCGATCCCGCCGCCAACACGACGAGCGCCGCCGCGATCCAGTGCAAGGCGAACGCGCCGGAGGCAGCCGCCCGCGGCGGCGCGCGCAGAATCGGCACGAGCGCGGCCATCCACGCGCGACGGTCACCACCGCGCCCGTCGTCGAGGCGCGTACGTAGCTGCGCGAGGCCACGCTGCAGCTGCGTCTTGACCGTCGCGACCGGCACGTCGCGTCGCCGCGCAATCGTGGTCGGCATCTCTCCTTCGAAGTAGCGCAGCAGCAGGACCTCGCGGTACGGCTCGGACATGCTCATCACCGCATCCACGACTTCCCGATGCCCGGCCGCGCGCGCGACGACGTCGAACGTCGAGGGCTCGGCCTCGGCCGAAGCCGCCGCGGCCTCGCGCTTCTGCCGGCGCCCCTCGCCGCGGAGCCGCATCCACAGCTGATTCCGCAGGATCCCGCCGAGCCACGCCCGCGGCGACCGGACCGCCGCGGCGTTCTGCCCGAGCGCCGCGACGTAGGTGTCCTGAGCCAGATCCTCGGCCACGTCCGGATCCCGCACGAGCCGCAACGCGAGCGCGTGCAGCCATTCGGAATGCGCCAGCAGCGCCTCGTGATCGGCCAGTTCGGACGTCGACATGGATCTGGACTCCGAGTTGCCGGGGGGGTCTCGCCGGGACTCGAAAAATCACCGAGAATCATGAGTCCGACCGTCGTGGTGCGGCAACTCCCCCTCGACCCGCCCCGACTCAGACCCACAGGTTTCACGATGCGCATTCGCACTGCCATCGGCTGCTGCGCCCTCGCGGCCGCGGCATCTGCCCAATCCACGCCCACGTGGTACGCGAGCGGTTTCGAAGGCGCGCTCGGCATGGCCCGCGACCGAGGCTGCCTCGTGCTCGTCTACTTCCACATGGACGGCAGCCAGCACTGCGAGAAGCTCTGGACGGAAACACTCAACGCGGCCAGCGTCGCGAAGCTCGATCAGTTCGTTTGCTTCGGCGCCAAGGCGACAGAAGGCGAAGGGGTAGGCCTCGTGCAGCGCTTCGGCGTCACGACGGTGCCCTCGCTGCTGTTCGTCGATGGACGGGGCCAGGTCGAGGATGCGATCGTCGGCTACGTCGGCACCGCGATGTTCGACGGGCAGGTCGACCGCATCGTCTCGGGCAACGGCACGGTCTCGAACCTGCGCGCGATCGCGTCGCAGGATCCGAGCAACCTCGCGCTGCGCTTCGATTTTGCGATGAAGCTCGCGTACGTCGGCGACAAGAGGACGAGCGACATCCTGATCGATTCGATCCGCAAGGAAGACCCCGAGGGCAAGACCGTCGGCGGTGCGCGCATTCTGTTGCGCGACGCGACGCAGCAGGCGACCGCCCGCGCGACGAATCCCGGCGATCCGAAGACGTGGGATCTCGATCCGGTGCGCGAGCTGCTGTCGCGACTCGTCGTTCCCGACGTCCTGATCCAAGGCTGGTCTTGGCTCGGTGATCAGGAAGGCGAGCGCGGCAACATGAGCGCCGCACACGATGCGTTCTGCAACGCGCTCCAGCATCTGCCGCGTGCGGGCTTCGAATACCAACCCGTCGGGTTCGCGCAGCGCGCGTGGGTCAACGCGAGCGCGTTGAGCAAGGCCCAGCTACGCGACTTCGGCGCGCACATGGAGCGCATCTACGGACCGCTCTACGAGTCGCACGCCAACGGCACGGCCAAGAAGCCGGAGTCCCCGAAAGCCGCGGAGGAACCGGCGATGCAGATCGGCGCACTCGCGCGCGGACGCTTCCTCGCCGGAGACACGAAAGGCGCGCGCGAGGCTGCCGACGTCGCGACGAAGCTGATGCCGGAGAGCGAAGAGCTCGCACGCCTGCGGCAGGACGTCACCGCGACGCGGTAGACGGCTTCTTGTCGAGGTTCGCGGAACGGGTGGAGGGAGCGGGCGCGGGCTACGGGTCACCACCTCGCAGGCGCAAGCGCAGCGCGGGGCGGCGTCGGTGGCCCGGGACTCTCTCACTGAATCCACTCGACCACGTGCTCGTACCAGCTCGACGCGTAGTAGTCGTCGATGATCTCCTGGTAGAACTTGTTGCGCGTGCTCCGGTTCGCGCCGCGCGCACGCGAGAACAGCGCGTCCGCGCTCTTCTGGTGCTTCTTTCGCAGCTTGCCGTAGGCCTTCATCGTCGACTCCGCAGCACCTGCGAACGCGAACTTGCGGCGGAACTCCAAGAACGTCGGCACCCACTCGTTGTTCTTGTCGGCCTTGATCGCGCTCGCGAGCTCGGCAGCCGGCTCGGCGGCGACCGCGTCGATCTGCTTCTCGAGCTCGTCGATGTCTTCGCTTCGCGCGTTGCCGAGCTCGCGCGCCCGCGCCAGCACCGCGGTCGCGGAGCGGTAGTCCTCGGACTCAACGCATTCGGCCCCGTACTCGACGAGCTCCTGGACGTCCGGGCTCGTCACCTTCTCGATCCAGCGCACGGCTTGCTCAACCGGCAGGCGCGCGAACATGTGGGCGGCGTGCGGATCCGTGAAGAACTTGACCCGCGGGAACTCGCCATCGATCAACCGCGCGTAGCAGTACTGCCCGCCGCTGAACTCGACGACGCCGTCGTTCTCGCCGTGGATCGGTGCCCACGCGAGCTGCAGCTGCTGCTCGCGGCGCTTGCCCTCGAAGTTGTCCGGCTCGCACTGCACGAGCAGATTGCACGACATCGGGAACGCGCCGACGATCAGCTCGGGGTAGTACATCGCAACCGCGTAGCTCAGGAAGCCTCCCTGCGAATGCCCGCCGATGATCCACTGCGTGATCGGCAGCGTCGCGCCAAGCTCCTGCAGCGCGTCCGCGACGAGCGCCGGGCTCTGGCGGTGCACCCACTTCGGCCCCCGCTCCGGACCGCTGAAGTTGATGTAGGTGAAGTTGTAGGCGAGCCGCCCCGCCTTCGCGGCCGGACTGAGCTTCTCCCCGTCGAAGCCGACGAGAATGTAGTCCTCCGCGAGCTTCGGCCACGCAGCAGCAATCGTGTGCACGTAGTCCGCCGAAGTCATGTTCGACCCGTGGAAGAACGCGATCGCCGGATACTCGCGCTTGCCGTTGTACTTCTTCGGCACGCGGAGGTGGAAGTTCAGCCAGCTGTGCGACTGCCCGCTGACGATCTTGCCCGGCTTCGGCTTCGGCATCTTCGGATCGATGCGGTACGCCCGCCACGGTCCCGAGTCGCCACCCTTCGTCGTGAACTCGCCGGAGAATTGGTCGCCGCCCTTCCAGAGCTCGAGCGTGCCTTCGCCGCGCGCGCCGCCCTTCGCCTCGAAGGTCAGCTTCTTGCCCTTCACCTTGCCGTTGATCTTGATCTTGTTGTCGAAGCCGCCGGTGCCGGTGACCTTCTTCCCCTTCTGCTTGAGCTTCATCGGCCCGAGCTGCGTCGCCCATTCGCCCGTGAAGTTCTTCTTCTTGCGCGGGATCGCTGCGGCCTCGAAGTGGACGATCGGATCGGGTTGCGCGCCGATGTACGGGCCCTGGGGGGCCGTGGCCGTCGAGGCGAGGAGGAGGAGTTGCAGGATCATGGCGTGCCCTCTGGGTGGGGTCCTTGGGTTGAGTTTCACCGGGAGAACACCGGGGAGAGGGAGGGTGTTGGGGAAATGGATGGAAATCCTGGGTGGTGGGGCGGGGCCGGGTCGGGGGCCACGGGGCACGGGGCAGGGGTCACCATCGCGCAGGCGCATGCGCGGTGGTGACCCTTGACGCCCCGCGCCCGGTCCCGACTCCGCGCCTTTGCGTCGTCCCTACCCGATCCAGGATCGAACCGAGTTGGTCATCGACAGCCCCATGGCGGCACCAGAGTCCAAGAAGACGCCCTGGAAGTTGACGTTCAGACCGGCAAGCGCCGGGTCCGTCGAAAGCGCGAAGGCAATCGAGGCGGCGCCGTCGCCGACCACGCCGAGGACGCCATTGGCAACCCACGGCACGGTCGTGATCGGATCGACGAGCACCGTCCCACCGAGGAACGGGATCGAAACCTGGCTCGCGACACCGAAGCCCACGAACAACGCGCCGGTCGCACCGCCGCCGACCTGATCGGCGTCGACGGAAAACACGCCGCCTCGAACGGGAGAACCGCCCATCGAGAGTCGCGGAATGACCGCGCCGGATCCGGGTGTGCCGTTGCCGACCTCGAGAGCACCGAACGGACGGTTGAAGTACAGGCCCGGGCCATCCACCATCGTTCGGAAGTCGTACCACGCGGCTCCGACGCGGTCCTGCTGCGCCACCAACCGCAGATACCGGGAATCTGCCGTGCCCATGGGGTTCGAGTTCAGTCTCGCGGGCGCCGTCCAAGTCAAACCCGCGTCGAGCGAGTAGCTCACGTACGGGTCCCTCGGGAAAGGCGAGTAGCTGCCCAATGCAACGAGATTGCCCGCCCCTTCCAACGCGAACCCACCGGGAATCGGCAGCGCCTGCCACGTGACCCCACCATCGGCCGATCGACTGACTTGTAGCGGCGTCGCGGGGTCGTCGATGCCCCAGCACGAGAGCACGACGTTGCCCGAACGATGCACGTCGATGGAGCTCGCACTGGTCCAACCCGTCCACGGCGGCGAGAGGCGAACGTCGTTCGCCAGCCACGTGATTCCGCCGTCCGGGGACGAATTGCTGAAGACTTCCATCGAAGCGCCCGGGAGCGATCCGGTCCGGTTGTCGCGCCACACGACGGACACGCCGCCACCGTCCCGGGCGACGTTCGGCAGGTCTCGATCACTGATGCTGCCCGCCGCGTTCGTGTTGATCCGCGTGTCCGTCGCCTGCCAGGTTTGGCCGCCGTCCTGCGACGAGTTGCAGAAGACGTCGCCCCGGCCGCCGAAACGGTCGTCCACCCAGGTGACGCTGACACCCGTCGAATCCGCCGCGGCATCGAAATACACCGGTTCCGCGGTCGAGATCTGCACCGAACTCCAGCTCACACCATTGTCGATCGAACGGCTGGCGTGGATCCCGTCGGGGAGTGCGTTGAAGATGGTGTCCACGGAGATCACGACGGGCTCGGCGTTGTTGGAGAACATGATCTGGGGCTGGGTCGTACGTCTACGCGACCGCTGACCGGTTCCCCCGGGCCCGAATGGGCTGACGCGCAAATCGGGCATCGAGGCTTGCGCACCAATCGGCGCGGCGAAAAGTAAGAGGGCGAAGCCGGAGAGAGCGGTGCGAAAGTTCATCGGCGAGGCGAGAGTCGGGCCAGAACGGAATTCGTGTCCGCGATGCGCGGCCTGGTTGCCGGATTCTACACTTGGCCTCGACCCGCGGGTCCCGCCCCCGGCTCCAGACTCGGCGGGGGCGGCGGTAGGTGCCGGCCGATTGGGCCCCCTCGAAAACCCCCGAGAATCCTCCAACACCCTCACCCCCTCGGGTGTTTCCCTTTCGATGACTCCCCCACCCAAACCCGGCGTCGACTCTCTCCTCGAGCACGCCGAATTCGTGCGCGGCCTCGCCCGCGGGCTGCTCGGCAACACGCAGGATGCAGACGACCTCGCGCAGGACGCGTGGGTGGCGGCGCTGAAGCGGCCACCGGAGCAGGAGGGCGGACAGATCCGCGGGTGGTTCCGCAAGATCGTGCGCAACACCGGGGCGAACCGCATGCGGGATGCGCGGCGACGGGAACAACACGAGCAAGCCGCGGTGCGAGAAGGCGCGGTCCGCGACCCCGCGGTGCCAGCGGTCGACGAGATCCTCGAACGCGAGCAGGTGCGCCGGCGCGTCGTCGAAGCCGTCGTGTCGCTGCCGGAGCCGCGGCGCGCCGTCGTGCTGCTGCGCTACTTCGAAGGGCTCTCGTCGACGGAGATCGGCAACCGATTGGGACGTTCGCCGGCGACCGTGCGCGGCCAGCTGCGTGACGGGCTCGAGATGTTGCGCACGCGGCTCGATCGGGAGCATGGCGGCAACCGCGCGGCGTGGACCGGACCGCTCGCCGGGCTGCTCAACTTGCCGACCAAGCAGACGCTCGTCGTCGCGTCGCTCGCACCCGTCGTTCGTTGGCTCTGGATCGGCGCGGCGGCGGCGACCGTGTGTGGCGGCATCTGGTTCGCGTTGGGCGGGGACGACCCGCAGCCGAACTCGCACCTCGTCGCCGACGCTCCGGACGATCCGGTGGCAGCCGAACCGGAGACGACACCGAGCGCAGCGGACCGTGCGACGGTCGTCGTCGAGCTTACGGCGACAACCGAACCATCGCGCTGGACGTGTCCGGCCGAACGTGGTCCCGCGACGCTCCACGGCCGCGTCGTCGACCGCCACACACGCGAACCCGTCGCTGGCGCACAGGTCGTGTGTCGCTCGCACCACGGTCGCCTGCGCCACGGCTACGACCTCGTCGACGACCGCAACGTTCGCACCGCCATCTGGACTGCGGCGGACGGGAGCTTCCTCTTCGACCAGCTGCCGAGCGGTCCGTATCGACTCGAGTTCTCCGACGACACCGGCCGCCGGGCGCGCCGTGACGTCGTCGCGAGTGCTCAGCGAGACGAGCCGATCACGATCGGTCTCGACGAACGGCACGCGCTCTACGGGCACGTGATCGTCGAAGTGTCCGACCCGAACGGACGCCCGGTGCTCGACGCGAACGTCGAGCTGATCGGGGCGGACCAAGTCCACGGTCCGATCGGGTATCGCGGCGCGCCATCGCTGACCGGCAAAACCGACGCGGACGGACGCTGCGATCTCCACGCGCCGGGTCGACTCGACTCGCTGTTCGAGGGACTGGTGACCGTGACGGCGGCCGACGGACGCGTCGCGCTCGAGCGCATCGCACGGCCCGAGCACGGCAACTCGATGCCGGTGCTCCGCGTCACGCTCGAGCCGCCCGGCACGATCGAGGGCACGCTGCGAGCCGACGCCGTGGACGCGTTCGACGGCCTCGCCGTCTTCGCGCACCCGGGCCTCGTCTACGGCAACGTGTATCGCTCTGCAGAACACCTCGCGAAGCGCGCGACGATCGAAGGGGATCGCTTCCGAATCGAAGGCGTCCCGCCGGGCTCGTATCGCATCGAAGTCCGTGGCGAGCGCGGACAGCGCGCGGTCTTCGAAAAGCGACCGCCAAACGCCTGGGTCGAGACCGGCAAGACCGTCGAAGTCGATCTCCAGGTCGCGATCGGGGCGCGTGTCGTCGGCACGGTGCGCACGTCCGACAATCGGCCGCTCGCGGGGGTGCGTATCCGCGCGCACAAGGCCAGCGACTCGGACGGCACGGTGCACGTCGGGCTCGCGAACGTGATCACCCACCCCGACAAGCTCTACGACGGATTCACCGCCGTGACGGACGCGGTGGGTCGATACGAGCTCGTCGGCCTTCCGCCGGCGCGATACGAGCTCCGCGCTGCGCTCGAAGGCTGGTCGCATGGCGATGCAGCCGTACACGCCAGCGTGGAGGAGGTCGCGAGCGTCGACCTCGTGCTCGGACCGGCCGGAGTCCTACAGGGTGTCGCGAACCCCGGCGATCTCGGCATCCGTCCGGTGAACGATCCCGATTCTCTGGTGAGAACGTGGATCAGCGGCGACGGCAGCTTCACGCTCCCCGGCATCGCCGCGGGTGAGTACGAGGTCGGCGCGTGGGACTACAAGACCAGCTCGCTGCTCGTTTCGCGGGTCGTCGAGATCGAAGCGCACCGCACGACTTGGGTCGACCTGCGGGACATGGCGGTCGCGCATGCGTCCGGCCGTGTGGTCGCCGACGGGCAGCCGGTCGAAGGCGCCGCGATTGCGATCGGCGAACGCATCGTCGCGACCACCGGCGCGGACGGCCAGTTCCGCGCCCGGCTGCGCGGCACGAAGAACGTCCGCGGTAGCGTGGCGGTCGACGGACTCCTCGTCGGCAAGTTCCGATGGCGAAGTCTGCAGCTCGGCGAGAACGCCGTCCCGGACGTCGACGTCTCCGGACCTCCGCTCACGCTCCGCGCGCTCGATGAACACGGCCGACCAGCGACCGCATCGGTGCGCCTGTGGGGTGGCTGGCCGGACTACGCCGACGAAGTCGTGCGGCGCACGAACAGGGAAGGCGTCGTGCACTTCCGCATCGCGCCACCGGAGAAGTTCAAGCTGCGGGTTTCGTTCGACTCGGGCGTGCGTGTGTTCGAACGCATCGAGCGCGAGGCGGGCGACGATCCGATCACCGTCGAGGTGCGAGAACATCCCCACGCAACCGCGCGCCTGCACGTCGTGGACACGAGCGGTCGACCGATCGTCGGCCTCGGCATTTCGGTCGCCGGGAACGCGAAGCCCGGGATCACCGATGACCCCGCGCTCGTCTACAAGGCGCGGGAGTGGACCAAGTACGTGCGCACCGACGACAACGGCGTCGCACTGTTCCGGGGCATCCGTGCCGGGCAAATGCTGTTCTTCGTCAGCGGTGGGATGCAGGACGACTTCGGGTACGACCCACCGGGCGGCTTCAATTCCGAGCGTCCGCCGGGCGAAAACGTGACCCGGATCGCAGCCGGAAGCACGGTCGACGTCCGCATGACCGTGACTCGATAACCCCTTCGCAAAGCCGAAAGTCGACGGATTGCGGCGGCCGGCGCGCACCCGTACAGTCGTCGCTTCGCTTCCCCCACCCTACGAGACATGAAGCACACTCTCGCTACTTTGATCCTCGCCGCGGCACTGCCGTCCGCCGCACTCGCCCAATGCGACGGCACCCTGAACTACTGGGGTATTTGGACCGCCGACACCTCCGCCGACTGCTGGTGGAGCGTGGGCCTCAGCCAAGCGTTCGACGGTGAGTCGACCGGCACCCTCTGCCCGCCGTGCGAACTCGCGTGCGCGCAGACGATCAGCGCCGACCTGACCTTCCAGGGCAACCCGAACAACGACGGCGGCCCGGCCGGCTTCACGATCGGATACCAGCCCAACGACTTCATGAACCCGAACGCCGACTACCTCCTGGTGGTCTGGCCACCGGTCACACAGCCAGACCCGGAAGGCAATACCCGCATCTCGCTCTACCGCGTGCAGGGCGAATTCGACGGCCCGGTCGGCTTCGGCCTCTGCAACTGGTTCAACAACGTCACGCTGATCGCGACGGCCCCCGCCGGAGTCGGCGAGCGCCCCGAACTCGGCAACGACGAGAACAACACGCAGGTCTGGCAGATGTCGGCCGACATCGGCTGCGACAACATCACGGTCCGCGACGGCAACACCGTGCTCCTCGACGTCGACTCCGCGACACCGGGCGGCTTCTGCCAGTACGTCGACAGCGGTCGCTTCTGCTGGTACTCCACGTGCCAGAAGATGGAGGTCACGCCGGTCACGTTCGAGCCCGTCGAGATCGACGCGAACTGGTTCAACTACGGCAACGGCCTCGCCGGCTGCGTCGGCGTCCCGACGGTCGTCATGGCCGAGGACCCGCTGATGGGCACCGCGCCGGAGATCCAGATCGGCAACACGACCGACATGGGTAGCTCGTCGTGCGCGATGGTCTGGGGAATCGCCCAGGACAACCTGTTCATCCCGTTCCTCGGCGGCGACCTGCTGATCGCGTCCCCGTTCGCCGCGGTCGTCTCGATCACGGTCCCGTCGACCGGCTACAGCTTCAACTGCACGATCCCCGACGAGTGTGACCAGCTCGGCGAAATGTTCTACCTGCAGGTGATCTGCGCCGACCCGTGCGGCCCCGCCGGCTTCTCGATGTCCGACGGGCTCTGCATCGAGATCGGCAACATCTAGGCGGCGCGCCGACGCGCCCCAAGACCACCGTCCGGTCGAAGCCGCAGCGCCGCGAGCGCCGCGCTCCCGGGCGGATCCCCCCGCGCCGGCGATGCGGTCCGTCGACGCATGGCCACGGCGCGACGCAACGGCGTCGGGGTCCGTAGCGGCCCAACCGAAAATCTTCGGATTTGTGAAGCCAGCGCTGTCCAGCCCGACGCGGGTCAGGCGTGTGTAGGATTGGCGACGGGAAGTCGCCGCCTCGCGCTCAGGACCTCCTCCTCAACTTCGAATCATCGACATGACATCACAACTACGGATCCTCGCGGCGCTCACCGCGACGGCACTACCTCTCTCCGCACAGCTGACCCCGGAACGATTGGTGCGCGATTTGGGCCTCGCCGACCAGTCGAAGGAAACGGAACTCTGCGACCTCAACAGCAACCTCATGCCCGATGTTGCTCGCATCAAGGACGAATCGCTCTACGTCCAAGTCGACACAGACCCATTCGAGAACATGTACCCGACGGGCGTCACCGGGGTCTGCAGTATGGCGGCGATCAACTACGACGACGGTGAACGGCCGAGCCGCTTGCTCGTCGTCGGATCCGGGCTGACTCGAATCGTGACCATCGGCGCAGAAGACGGACTCGCACGCGTGGTGAATCGCCCAAACTGGTTCCCCAGCGCCAACTACGTAAACGCCATTCGACAGGGTGACGCATACGTAGGCTGCGCGGTCGACACTGACACGGGCTTGATGTTCCCCTTTTTCTGGGACGTGGGTGTCACGTCGATGAGCCACTTTCACCCGGTCAACGTCGGCCCCGGCGTAATCGGCGTCACGTTCACGGATACGAACGGTGACGGAATCTGGGAAATCGCGGTCCACTTGGTAACTGGAGTCACGATCTACGATTTCAACGGAGTCGTGCAGTCACTGGAGGTGAACCCCCAGCCTTCCGATCGAGGCTCGCTGGTACGCATCGATTCGAACGGCACGGAGCAGCTCGCGTGGCTGCGACACGACATCGCAGGCGACCAGTGGGAACTCGTGGTCAGCGAAGACGGCGCCCCGATAGACTCCTTGGTGATGCCGTCGGACCACGGCTTCGACGCGAACGCTCCAGACATGTGCCTCGCCGCCGGCGACATCAACGGCGACGGCTATGACGACCTCGTCGTCCGAACTGTCGATCAGCGATTGCTGATTCTCAACAACATGTCCGGCGTGCGAATCGATGACGTCTTCGATCCTGCGGAGAACGACTATGTCGATATCTCGAGCAGCGTGACACCCTCGGAGATTCCGCCGATCTTGGTCGGCAACGTGAACCGTGGCCGCGGCGGTCCGAACAAGTGTGCTGAGCAAATCATCTGCGACACCGCGGAGGAGACGGAGATCATGTTCTCGATGAGCGGGGAGGAGTTCCCCGTGATCCTGGACGAGACGTTCGAGGTAACGGTGAACCCCAGCGGCAGCCCCGGCCACATCATGACGCTGCGATTGGACGTGCCGCCCGACTTCGGCTTCGCCGACCACGTTCAGTACGCCGTCTACCGTGACACTGACATCGCCGATGGGAACAACACGCCGTTCATGATCCCCGAAAGCTGCAAGCACCCAAAACTCGACGACCTCGTAGACGACACCCTGAACATCCAAATCGATCACTTCGGGGACTTCCTCGAGACCGAGCTGTATTTCGTGCAGATCCGTTTCGTGAAACTCGAGTTCGACAGCAGCGATCCCGAGATCTACAAGATTCGCGACAGCTCACCGTGCTACATCCTTGGGTTCCACGCGAAGGAATCCGGTGGCATCGCGGAGCAGCATTTTCACGCTCATCGAACGGCGATGTATGCCGTCGAAGGCGGTCTCGGCAGGCTCTCCGGCGAGACCCCCATGATCTGGGATCCCGCCACGGACGACAGCGAACTCGAGCCCTGCATCTTCCGCCACGTCGGCATCATCAAGAAGCGCGGCATTCGCCCGGACTGGGACGACGCGGCCCCGACCGGCTGCCTCTGCAACCACTGATCATCGGCGCCGCAAGCGCACCAGCGCGACGAGGATCAACGCCACGCCCGCAGCCGCCGCGACCAAAGTCCACCAGGGCTGAGCCGGCGGCTGCTGGGGCGACGGGCTCGGCTCGTCACCCGACGTAGACTGCGTCACAGCGGCGGCCACCGGTAGCTGCCCGAGCCCGAAGACCTGCAGCTGCGCGCGATAGAAGCGCGCGAGCCAGCCGTCTTCGACGTGCGCCTGGCGCGCGTCGCGCAGCGCCGCGGCCGGTGACGCACCCCCCGCGAGCGTGCGGTGGAACGTCGTCATGAACTCGAGATGGCCGTAGAGCTCGATCTCGCGCGGTGACTGGATCACCGCGTCGGCGCCTGAGCGCATCAGCGCACCACCCAGCGACGTCCCGAGCTGGCCGTCCCCCAGGCGCGACGGGGTGCTGCCGCCCTCGCACACGGAGAGGATCGCCAGGCCGGTCACAGACCGCTCGCGGAAGTCGTCGTAGTAGAACTCCTCGTCACGCAGCGCGACGCCCGCACCGAACTCACGGCTCCGGTCACGCACGCCGTGCGCGAGGATCTGCGTCACACGGCTTCCGGTCCAATCGAGACCCCGCAGCGCCGCGGTCGTGACTTCGTCGTCGACGAGGACTCGCGCACGGTCCGCGCCGTAGCTGTCGAGGATTGGCGCCAGCCGATCCTTCGGGAACGCCACCGATTCGATACCCCGATCCCGCGCCGTCGGTGCGTCGGTCGTCGTGCAGCCGAAAACCGTCAGCGACGCCGGCGGCAGCTCTCCCTGCGAAGCACGACGACGCGCGAGCGCAACGCCGAGCGGCAGGCTGCCGAGGTTGTCGATCGCGCACACTTCGCCGAGCAGCTCCCCACTCGGCAACAAGAGCGCCGGGAACGGCACGCTGCGCAGCATGTCTAGGCCGACCAATGTCGCGCCGCTCCACGCTCGCATGGTTGCGAGCACTTCGTCGGGCAGCAGCATCTCCAGCGCCTGCGCAGATGAAGACCGCCATCGCTCGACGACCGACTCGCCGAGCTCCTTCGCCCGCCGGGGACGCATGTTGAACTCGAACACCAGCCGCTTCGCGGGGTGCACCGTGCGCGGACGGCCGGGCAGTCGATGGCACGCGACCTTCGCAGAGTCGACGACGAACAGGTGCGTGCAACGCCGCCACGGCAGATACACGAGAATGCCGCTGTCCGGCCGCACGAGCTCGCGCTGCACGTCCTCGACCGAGCACGGCGGCGCTTCGAGTGCGCGCGCGATGCTGTTGAACTGCTGCGCCCGCAGGACAACCTCGAGAGCCTCGCTCGGTCCGTCGGTTCGGTCCTCCTTCTCCGCGATCGCGAGAAGCAGGTCGACGTACTCCCCGATCGCCCACGGCACGATCTGCGATGCGAAGAAGCCCGCGGGTTCGTCGGCCGCGTGCGTTCTTTCGATACGCTCGAACTCCCGATCGACGATCCGCTTCAGCCGATCCCCGAGCACGCGCAGCTCCTCGACCGGCTGGTTCTCCAACACGCCGAGACGCGTGGCCGGCGCCGCGAAGAGAGGCGAATCCCACAGCTCGGAGCCGCCGTCGCGCACGAGCTCGTCGCGCAGCGAAGTCGCGACGTCCACGGTCTCGTCGCTGACCGCGATCTCGAACAGCTTGAGCAGGGCGCGCCGGCGCAACTGCGTCGGACGCGGCTCCTTGTCCAACACGCGACGCAGGACTTCTGTGGAACGACGCGCCCGCATCGGCTCGACGGTCTCGATCGCGTGTTCGGCCAGGCCCAATCGCAACAACAGCGACGCCGATACCGATTCCTCGTCAGCCGCCAGCTCGTCGTCGATCAGCTGCTTCGCGTCGCGCGCGCGACGCATGCTGAGCAGCGTGTCCGCGCGCGAGACCAAGAGTTGGCGATACTCGGCCGTCAGCCCGGCTTTCCGCGCCACTCGCCGCTGTTCGGCGACCGCGATCCCCGCCTGGTCGGGTTTCCCTTCGACCAAGAGCGCGCGCCATTGCAACCCCAGCGCCGTCATGCGGTCGAACGCGGCGCCCTGGATCGCCTCCGCGTCGCCGCTCGTGTTCGCCCGATCCAACGCCGTCTTCGATCGCGCCAAGAGCCCGTCGACGATCTCCTTCGCGTCGTCGATCTCGCGCCGATCGATCAGCAGGTCCGCGAGCATCTCGTCGCGCGGCCGCTGGTGGTAGTCGATGTCCCCGTCCAGGTGTTCCGCCTCGCGCAGCGCCTGGATCGCGCGGCGCCGCTCGCCACGCGCAACGAGGGCCTCGGCGAGCGCCGCCTCGAAGAACACGTGCCGCTTCACCGGGTTCGGATGCTGCTCCAATCCGTGATGGATCGAGTCGACGATGCCCTCGAACGCCTTGTCGTCCCGCGCCGCCAGCTCGTCTCGTTCGTTCGCGTAGAAGAACTCACGGACGGCGAGGTTCACGACGCCGTCCTCGAGCTTCTCAGTCGCGCGCAGCTGCGCCACGAGTTCGTCGAGCGTCGGCTTCTTCTGCTCCTGCGCCGGGGCAAACCCCGCGGACAGAATCAGCGCCAGGAGATTTCGTGGGTGAACGACTCGGGCGTGTCCTCGGCGTCGTACACCACGAGCTCCCAGATCATCTTCGGTAGGAAATCGGCGAGTTGCGCGGAATCGGGTGTCCATGAGGTGTCTGTCGGTTCGAGCGTCGCATGTGCGAGCCGCTGCTCGCGCTTCGGATCGTAGATGGACAACTCGATCCGTCCACCGAGTGGCACGTCGAGCTTCCACACGAAAGGACCGCCGTCGTATTCGTCGCTCGGATGCAACTCACCGACGGACAAGTTCAGGTAGAGCTCCTCTGCCGACTTGGGCGTCGAACCCCATTCGCCGAACGCGAGGCTGAGCCCGATCAACACGACGGCGGCGGCAGCGACGCCGAGCCACACGCGCCGCGGCGACGAGCCGGAGGACGTAGCCGGGACGTGATGCAGGTTCCGGCGCAGCAGGTCCGCTGCCGGCTCACGGGGACGCTCGTCCTCCTCGTCCGCCGCCGCGCTCTCGTCCAGCTCGCCCTGGACCGCCTGCAACTCGTCGAACTGCCGCCGCAGCTCCGGGTTTTCGGCGAACGCGGCTGTCGCGACCGGATCGTCGGGCGCCAAGTCGCCGGTCAGCAGCTGCTCGAGCAACTCGTCGTCTCGTTCGGACCACTCACGCGTCATCGCTCGCCTCCGACTCCAGAGCGACTTTGAGCCGCTGCAGCCCTCGATAGTACCGGGTTTTGACAGTGCCGAGCGGAATCTCGAGATGCTTGCTGATCTCCGGAAACTTGAGATTGCCGTAGTGCCGCAGCGAGATGATCTCCGCCTCGACACCACCGACGCGTGCCAGCGCGCGGCGCACTCGATCGCTGTTGGCATCCTCTTGCATGACTCCGTCCGTGGATGCCGGCTCGGCATCCTCAGGCAACTCTCGCGGCTGGCGACCCTTGGCCCGCATCCGGTTCATGAACTCGAAGCGGCAGATTCGGTACACCCAACCGTCGATCGGAGCCCGCCCCTCGTAGGTGGACAGCTTCTTCAGAACGACGATGACGGTGTCCTGCTCCAGGTCTGCTCGGTCGTCAGCATTGAGTGGCCTGCCGAAGCGCGCATTCAGCGAAGCCAGGTTGCGTTGGATCTTCTCCAGTTTCTCGGCGAACTCTTCGATGGCAGCCTCGTCGCGCGAAATCACTCCGCGCACGAGCGCGAGCTCACGTGCGGGATCGAAATCGAGGTCTCGGGGCATGGAGCGTTTGGCGAGTCGCGCTTGGCTTCGAATCTTCGGACGATTTCGAACATATCGCGCGCGCAAGACCAACGCGCGCGACGCCCGCACTTTTTGAAGACGCCGTCTCAGCGGCGGCCCGTGCCCTTTTTGACGCGCTCGCGCAGCTCCTTCGCCATGTGCTTGAGCTGACGACGTGCCGATCTGTCGAGTCGCGGATCGTCCAGGCTCGGCAGCTGCGCGAGCACCCGGGTCGCACCCTCGGCGTCCTCCTCGCCCAGCGCCGCGTCGAAGCCGTCTTCGAGACCGTCGATCGCATCGGAGATCGCGCGACGCGAGCCGTGCTGCATCACCTCCTGGAACCACTCGATCGCGCCGACTTCGGAATCGAGTCCGTGCTTCGCGCGCATCGGCAACGCAACACCGACGGTTTCGTGCCAGTGTCGGCCGGGGCCGCTCGTGAGTTTCCGCACGCGGTCCGCGACCAGCTCCGCACTCGGATCCCAGCTGAGCGCCAGCTCGAGCGCCGACTCGCGAGACGAATCGGACGCGTCGTCGATGTCGAACCCGCTCCAGTAGAGCGGCACGACACGGCCCTGGTCGGCCGGCCGAATCAGCGCGAAGCGCCGCATCAGATTGCGCAAGACTCCCGGTCGCTTCGCCGCGACATGCTGCCAGACTTCGATCTCGCGCTCCCGGGTCGCGAGCGAGAAGTACGAAGTCGTGTAGAGCAGAGTCTCGACAGCCCGATCGTCGGTCCCCGGTTCGATCGCATCGAGCTGCATCGCGATCTCGAGCACTTCGTCGACCATGTCGTGCCGCGAGTCGCCGCCGATCGATCGGCCGAGCAGCGCGCCGAGCCGCAGCATCGGCACCATCCACGGCGCTTCGAACGGCATGCCACCGACCAACGCCTGGCACGCCGCCGCCTCGTCGAGCCCCCGAGGATCGATGCGGATGTCCTGGAACTCGACCTTCCGATCGAAGCGATCGACCACGGCGAACCGAATCGATTGCGCCAGCCTCGCGCCCCAGCTCTGGCGCATCTCGCTCATGCCTTCGACCTTCGGCGCGAGGAGGTGGACCCACCGCAGCTTGTCGAGCGAGCTCAACTCACGATCGTACGGGGTCGACTGCGGATCGCCGAGCACCGCGATGAGCTCGGCGGCGAGGTCGGCCGACGGACCGCGCACGGACGCGAGGCGCACCAGCGTGTTCTTGACCGCGCCTTCACCCTGCGCGCGCACGCGCTCGATCGACGCCGAGCCGAGGTCGATCGGATCCGCGCGCTCGATCAGCTCGCGCACGTGCGGCGACACCCGACCGCGCAGCACGCGAGCGGTCGCCGCGGCATCCCCATGCGCGATCTGCCACGCAAGCACGCCGAAGTCGGCGGTCGGCACGGGGGGCACGCCGGGGCTCGATGGAAACTCCCGCGGCACATCGAACGCGTCGGCCGGGATCGCGCGCAGCGTCTCGAACGGCGCGTGCTCCATGACGAACGTCCGCTGTCCCGACGACAAGAACTCGATCAACTGATCGGCCGTCGCGCGGCTGCCGACGAAGCTCGCGACCGGCGCGGCGAGACGCGCCTCCGGACGCGCCAGAATCCGATCGATCGCATCGGACGTGCCGACGCGCTTCTCCAGCGCGAGCAGCAACGCCTCCCGAGCCTCACGACCCGGATTCCACAGCCGCAAGCGACGCGGGAGGTCCATGTCGTACGATTGCTCGAGTGCGGACAGCAGCAGCTCGGTGTCGAACCCTGCCGCTCGCTCCGCGAACGCCCACACGTCCTCGATCTCCCATGCCTCGAGGACTTCGGCGATCAGTGCACTCGCATCCGGCGCGGGCTCCGGCGCGGGCTCGATCGGCCGGTCGTCGACCTCGTCGCGCTCGACGAGATCCGCATCGTTCGTCCGCGTTGCCGGCTCGTCACTCGCCATCCCGACCCGCTCGGCAGGCACGGCGGACACGTCCCCATCGCCGAGCATCAACACACCGATTGCGGTGGCCAACACGACGAGCACCGCCGCGAGCACTCCGAACGTCTTCGCGCCCGCACCGCTCGCGATCACGGCTTCCACCGGCGCGAGATCACTCGGGTCCAGCCCGACGAGCGGCACCAACGCGAGCATCCAGACCTGCCGGTCTCCACCGTGCATCGCGTCGAGTTCGCGCCGCAGCTTGGCGAGACCACGCTTGATCCGCGTGCGAACCGTCTCGACCGGCACGCCGAGTCGCTCGGCGCATTCGCGCGGCGGGAGCCCTTCCCAGTAGCGCAGCAGGATCGCGTCGCGCTGCAGCGGATCGAGCGCAACGACGGCCTGGGCGACGCGCGCCTGGATCTCGGCGCGGGCGACCACCTCCGCCGTGCTCTCGGTGGCGTCGTCCTTCGCCACCGCAGCCTCGCGCCGGGTCCGGCGCCGGTCGCCGCGACGCTGATTCGACGCGACGTAACGGGCGACCGTGGCCAGCCACGGACGCAGCGCGAGTGCCTTTGCGGCCTGGCGTCCGATCGCGGCCACCAAGACGTCCTGGGCAACGTCCTCAGCGTCCGCGAGCCCCGAAACCAAGGATCGGGCGAGGGCCTGCAGCCATTCGGACTCGCCGAGAAGGGATTCTGTGAACTGGAATTCTGTCATCGATTCGTGCTCCACGAACCGAACCACCGCGGCTGCAGAAAGCGGTTCAGGGCACGCCCGAGAAATCTTAGCGCGTGGGCCCGCTGCCGCAGCCAAACGGGGTCTCGGGCCCCATCTGCCGGTTCTGAGCCGTTCTGCCAAAAAACAGGCCGCCAGCGTAACGCCCCCCCGGCCGTGTCTCTCTTCCGGCGGACTATCCCGGAACGAACGAGCAGAACGATGCGGAACCCCTTCACTACGAATCTCTCTCTCTCCCTGACGCTCGCGACGTGCCTCGTCGCCTGTGGTGGCGGCGGTGGCGGCGGCGCGGGCGACCAGGCCCCCGAGCAGGGTGGCGATCAGAAGGCCCCGAGCGCGACGGCCTCGACGGTCAGCGCCGACCCGCTTGCCGGCCTCGTCGCGAACGGCACCGACGTCTCGACGATCTCGGTGCAGGTCATGGACGCGGAGGGCAACCCGCTGTCCGAGCGCCAGATCGAGATCACCGTCAGCGGCACGGGCAACGTGCTCGACATTCCGAGTGAGAAGACCGGCACCGACGGCAAGTGGGTCGCGACGCTCGCGACCACCGTCGCCGAACCGAAAGATGTGTCGATCACGGTCGATCCGACCGAAACGCCGGTCGCGCTCGAGACGCGCGTGACGGTCGACTTCTTGGCCGACGTGTCGCCGCGACTCGCCGGCGCCGCGATCTTCGAAGACCGCAACGGCAACGCGCTCGCAGACGCCGGTGACGCGGTCATCGTCGGATTCGACGTCGAAGTCTCGTTGAACAGCCCCTCGGCCGCGGACTTCGTGCTGCCGGTCACGGGCGATTCGTTCGGCACGGGCGCGACCGTTCAGACCGGCTCCACGTCGAGCCGCGTCGAGGTCGTGCTCGGCGCGTCGCCGGTACTGCGTTCGCGCGGACTGTTCTCGAGCGCCGAAGTCACGCCGAACTCGCCGAGCGGAATCGCGCTCGCGTCCGGCATTTCTTCGATCGTATCGACTTCGAGCGGCACCGCCGCGACGAGCGGCGAGACCGTCGACGTCGCGCCGGGCTTCGGCCTCACGCAGTCGTCGAGCAGCGACGCGAACGACGTCGCGTTCGGAGACTTCGACATGAACGGCCACATGGACGCGATCTTCGCGCAGGACGGCACCGACCAGATCGCGTTCAACGACGGCACCGGCATCCTCGGCACGCCACAGGCGCTGACGACGACCGGCACGCAGGTCGTCGTCGCCGCCGACATGAACAACACCGGTCGCACGGACATCCTGTTCGGGAGCAACGGCACGACGACTCTGTTCCGCAACAACAGCATCGCCGGCAGCTTCGACCTCGACGAAGGCACGCAGATCACCACCGGTGACACTCGCGCGCTGCTGACCGTCGACCTCGACGCCGACGGCTTCTTCGACGTCGTCTCCGGCAGCACGAACGACGTGCGCTCGTTCCGCAACGGCCGCAACCTCGGCGTGGCCCTGAACCTCACGAGCACCGTCGGCACCCTGACCGTCAGCGCCCTCGAAGCGCTCGACGCCAACGGCGACGGCAACATGGACGTCGCGGTGGCCAGCATCGAAGGCCCCGGCGTGATCCTGCTCGGCGACGGCACCGGCGTGCTCCTCGTCGGCAGCGCCCTGCCCGCCGGCATCTCGAGCCTGTCCGCGTCGGACGTCGACCGCGACGGCGACCAAGACCTCGTCATCGCGATGTCCGGCGAAGCGAAGCTCCTCCGCAACAGCGGCGGCATCTTCAGCGAGGAGTCGCTGAGCGGTATTTCCGCCCAAGAAGTCGCGCTGCGCGACCTCGACGGCGACGGCCGCTCCGACCTGATCACGGGCGGTGAAGAGCTCCGCCAGCACATGGGCGACGGCGCCGGCTCGTTCCTCGCGACCGGCACGGCACGCACGATCTCGAGCGTCAACTCGATGCGCATCTCCGACTTCGACCGTGACGGCGACTACGACGTCGGCCTCGCTCTCGACGCTTCGGCCGCGCAGATCCTCGACGGCTCGCTGGCCGGCTCGTGGGGCTCGTTCACCTACACCGAGACCCAGCAGATCGGCACCGAGAGCTCGACGTGCGTCGCGTTCGGTGACCTCGACGGCGACGGCGACCGCGACGCGGTGGTCGGCAACATCGGCGCGGACCACGTGCTGTTCAATGACGGCGAAGGCAACCTGACCCACACCGGCGCGACTGGCCAGACCCTGAACAACTCGATCAACACGAACCGCACCCTCGCGGTCGCTCTCGGCGACATCGACGGCGACGGAGACCTCGACATCGTGCAGGGCGCCGAGCTCATCGGTGGCGTCTTCGGCCGCAACACGATCTGGGAGAACGACGGCAACGGCAACTTCTCGGAAGCGCTCTTCTTCGGCGCCGAGCAAACCACCCGCGACGTCGACATCCTCGACATCGACGGGGACGGTCAACTCGACATCGTGTGCGCCAACGACGGCCCGAACCGCATCTACCTCAACACGAGCACGCCCGGCGCCTTCGCAGTGAACGAACTCGACAACGGCTTCCTCACGACCAACCAGAACGACGAAATCACCCACGCGCTGGCGTTCGGCGACCTCGACGGCGACGGCGACATCGACGCGATCGCGGGCAACCAGGGCCCGAACGGCACGGGTGCCTTCGACCAGGTCTGGCGCTTCGCCAACGGCCGCTTCTCGCACGTCGACGACATCGGCAGCCCGCAGGAAGCGACGGCGGACATCCAGTTCGTCGACGTCGACGGTGACGGCGCGCTCGACGTGGTCGCGGCCTACGTGAACATCAACGGCAACTTCCCGAGCAAGGTGTTCCCGGGCAACAAGCGCTCGATCTTCTTCCAGCCGCCGGTCGAGTTCACGAACGTGACCGGCAACATCACCTCGGTCGAAGCCGTCGATGTCGACGGCGATCGGGACCTCGACCTCGTGGTCGGCGCCCGTAGCGGCGGCAGCCGCATCTGGATCCAGAACGGCCCGATGGGCTTCGGCGACTTCGAGTCGGTCGAGCTCAACGACGACACGACGCTCGCGATCCGCGCGGCGGACCTCGACGACGACGGCGACGCGGAGCTGTTCGCGGCGAACCAGAACAACCAGCCGAACCGGTTGTTCAAGAACCTCTGATAGAGTAGGCGCGCCGCCGGGCCGAGTACCGCGGCGGCGCGCGTCTGCGACTCGCCCCGCCCACGGACGCAGGGCACACGTAGATTGAGAACCGCAGCGCCGTCAGCCGAGTGCCTGATTCAGATCTCTAGCCAAGATCTCCGTGTCTCGGATGTTCTGTCTGAGGCGGGCCAAGTCATCCTCGTGCTCTTCCGGGTCTGGCCCCGCTTCGACTTCATTCGCAAAACCAGCCAGCTGTCGCAACTGAATGCAAACTGGTCCGAGCAGGCGACGGGTTTCCAGGTGATGATCGTGCCTCGCGTTATCGAACGCTTCGAACGCTTCGGGGGCGAACGACCTGGCATATCTCGCCTCGAGTTCAACCCAGGTTCGCTTGGTATCGCTGATTGCTGTGCGGATAGCCCTTTGCGCCGCCTGCAGATCGCGAATCGCATTTCGGATCCGAACATATCTGCCAATCTGCATGTGGCCCCACGCGCTGCCGACGAACGCACTCATGTCGGCAGGAGCTCTGAGAAAACCCGCGATCTGGACCAGCACCTCAGGCGGCAAATCACCCAGTGGTTCTGATCTTGGACTCATCGCCGAGTGTTCCTGGAGATGACGAAGACCGAGTGAATCATGGACTCTCCTTGAGTTTTGGTCATGCGCGTGCTCGAGCAGGGCAGATCTACTGCGGGGAATAGGCGCGAGCCTTAACGGCCACAAACGCCCTGCCACCGACTGCGCCGACCTCGGACAAAGCGCAGCGATCCAGCTCCAGCGAATCCCGGGAATCGGCCGATACTGCCCATAGGAGGTGCGAATGGCACTCGTGCAGCTCAGCTACTTCAGTCGTCCCGCCGAGGGCGTGAACCTCAAACAAGACGTCAAGAGCATCGTCAACACCGCTCGGCGGCGGAACCGCGAGAACTGGGTGACCGGTTTTCTGATGTTCCGCCACGACCTCTTCACTCAGGTGCTCGAGGGTCAACGAGAGGTCGTCTCTCAGCTATTCCAACGAATTTGTACCGACCCTCGCCACGAAGGAGTCGTGCTCGTAGGGTGCGAGACGATTCGGAAGCGACGGTTCGCAGAATGGTCGATGGGCTTTCTGTCGCTACAAGAAGCGAATCGAGAGCTGATTCTCAGGTATGGCGAATCCCCGCACCTGGACCTTCGCCAACTCGATCACAGGTCTCTGGTGGAGTTCGCAGCCGAGTTCTCGGCGGCAGCCGTAGATCGAGCTCTACCGGAGCTACTCGAAGTACGCTGAGTCCTCGTCACTCTGCCCGTAGCAGATCTACGACCAGGCTTCCCTCGTCGAGACTCAGGCCGACGCTCGCCACAGTTCGGAGCCCGTCCGGTGCACCCGCGTGATTCTGCAGAGGCAAACCCGGGCTCGAAACCCAATCGAGATGTCCCGCGAGATTGCCCGCGAGATTGCCCGCGAGAATGTTCGCGAATTCGGTAACCGCCTCGGTCGCTTCTTGAGCGGTGAGCTCCTCGCCGAGACCGAACATGCCCGCGGCGAGCTCGAACGCGACGGCCGAATCGGCAGTCACAGTGAGACAGCCTGCCGACTCGCCCTGAAGCGAAACTGCTCCTCGAATCGACGTAGATTCATGCGTCGACTTGCGGCTTGTTTCCGGACCCGAAGCATCAGAGATGACGTCGTACGCGTTCCGAACGATGGCTTCGAGGTCGGATTCGAGTGTTGAGAGTCCCATGCCCTACCGCCCTTCGGATGGCCTGTAGAAAACGGACTTACCCGACGTATGTCGCTCGAAGTAGTCGGATACGCCAATCATCGATTCTGCGGCACCGAGAAACAGGAAACCGTCGGTGCGCAAGTGCTTGGCCATCTGCGTCATGATTCGAACCTTGGTCTCGATGTCGAAGTAGATCATCACATTGCGGATGAACACGATGTCCATCGGCTCCATCGCGGGCCACGGTTCGATCAGGTTGAGCCGGCGGAAGGTCACTGCTCGCTTGATCGAATCGGAGATCGACCAGCTGACCCCGTCCCGTTGGAAGTACTCGAGGAGCAGGTTGGCGGGCAACCCACGATTGACCTCGACCTGCGAGTAGACACCGTTTCGTGCGATGTCGAGCACGGTCGGCGACAGATCGGTTGCAAGGATCTCCACTGACCACGTCCTGAGTTCGGGAAAGTGCTGATCAAGCAACATCGCGATCGTGTACGGCTCCTGTCCGGACGAACACGCCGCCGACCAGATGCGCAAACGACGGGTGGTCCGCCTGGCGTCAATGAGCGCTGGAAGAATCTCCGACTCGAGCGCGGCAAACGGGTGCTGGTCGCGAACGAAACTGGTTTCGTTCGTAGTCATGGCATCGATGACTCGATCGACCATCGCGGGAGCAGGGGCGGCCATCAACTGCGCGAGCAGCGAGTCTGGCGAGTCGTACCCAGCCTCCTTGGCGATCGGACACAGACGCGACTCGACGAGGTACTCCTTGCCCGGTTCGATGACGATCGCCGCGCGATTGCGCACGGTTTCGCGAAGGAACTCGAACTGTGGCTTGGAAATCGTCACTAGCGCTGCCCCCCTCGGCCCGGAGCCGGCGAAGCCGACTTGGCGCATCGACGCCGAATCTCAGCCGGAATCTCGGCTAGCGGCAGGACTCGATTCGCAAGTCCCTCCTTGGCCACGAAACCGGGCATCCCCCATACGACGCTGGTTTCGGCATCTTGGACGACGACGCCTCCTCCAGCGGCACGGATCTGCCTGCATCCCTGCAATCCGTCCTGCCCCATCCCGGTCAGGACCAACCCCAGAGTCGATCCCTGAAACTCCGCGACTGCGGATTCGAACAAGACATCCGCAGCGGGACGACAGCTCTGGACCTTGGGGCCCTCGTGGAGAGCGAGACGAACGCCATCCTTGTCTCGACCTTCGACGACCATGTGGAAGCCACCCGGGGCGATCCACGCTTCGCCGGCTTTTGCAAGAGCTCCCTGCACTCCCTCCCGAACGGTGAGTGCACTCTGACGATCGAGCCGCTCTGCGAGCTGCGTCGAGAACGTCGGCGGAATGTGCTGCACGATGAGAATCGGCACCGGGAAATCCGCCGGCAAGCTGGGAAGCAGCTCGGCCAAAGCGTTGGGACCACCTGTCGACACGCCGATGACGAGAAGCTCGACATCGACTTTCTTCGATCCGATCGCTCGGTGATTCGGTGCCGAGTCGGCGAGGCGAGGGCGGGGCTCGGTGCTTGGGCGCTCGCACAGGGCCAAGATCCGCATCTCCATCTCGGAGCCGAGCTGGTCGGCAGAGTCCGAGAACTGACCAACGCTGGACGGCTTGGTCAGGTAGTCGGACGCCCCCATGGCGATCGCATCGAGCGTCGCGGAGGCACCGCGTTCCGTCAGTGAGCTGAACATGATCACCGGCAGACTCGGACGCTCTTTCCGGATCTGCTGGAGTGTCTCGAGCCCGTCCATCACGGGCATCTCGATGTCGAGGATGATCACATCCGGGTCGTCCTCCCGCATTCGAGACAACCCGATCTTGCCGTTGGCCGCGGGCCGAAGCACTCTCAACGAGCCGGTCTCCTCGAGGATCGTGGCCATCCTGCGGCGAACCACCACAGAGTCGTCGACGATGAGAACGCGCGGCTTCGGCATCAGACGTCGATCCCGACGAGGCTGAGCTTGCTCAGGAGCGCATCCTTCGTGAATGGCTTCATGAGGTAGTCCGCGACCCCGGACTCGATGACCTCGCCGATCCTGTCAGGATCCGTGACCGAAGACACCATGACGGTTTTCATGGAAGACGTCGGGTGCGTTTGGCGAAACGATCGAAGGAACTCGAGTCCGTTCATCTCGGGCATGTGCCAATCGACGAGAGCAATCGTGAAGTCGTCGTCCGCTTCGGCGATTCGAGCAAGCCCCTCGACACCGTTGGCTGCCTCGATCACATCGAACCCCAACTCGACGAGCATTCTCCGAAGGAACGCTCGCGTCGCTCGGGAATCGTCGATCAGCAATGCGCGCATAGGTGGAACCCTTCTCGAGCCTCAGTGCTTTCCGTCGACCAGGCCTTGCAAGCCACTGGCCAGCTCTGACAGCTCCGAAGACGCGCGCTGCGTTTCCGTGGCGCCCTCTGAGACACTACGAGCAGCTTCCGCGACGCCGGTGATGGTCTCGGCAATCTCGGTGCTGCCTCGGGCGGCTTCCGAGATGTTTCGACCGATTTCGTTGGTCGTCGCCGTCTGCTCCTCGACAGCGCTGGCAATGGTGGATTGGATGTCGTTGATCCGCTGAATCACGTCCGTGATCTCACGGATGGCCTCGACGGCCCCACCTGTATCGGTCTGAATCGCGCCGATCTTCTGGCCGATTTCCTCGGTCGCTTGCGCGGTCTGCTTCGCGAGCTCCTTGACTTCATTCGCGACGACCGCGAAGCCCTTGCCCGCTTCGCCGGCACGAGCTGCTTCGATCGTGGCGTTCAACGCCAGAAGGTTGGTCTGCTGGGCGATCGACGTGATGACCTTGACGACTTGCCCGATCTCGGCGCTGCTGTCGCCCAGCTTGTTGACGGTCTGATTCGTGTCCGTCGCGACTTCGACAGCGCGAGTCGCGACGTTCGCCGCGTCGGCCGCGTTCTTCGCGATCTCTCGGATGCTCGCTTCGAGCTCTTCGGCGCCGGTCGCGACGGTCTGAATGTTGTGGCTGACTTGCTCAGCCGCGGCCGACACCGTGCTCGCCTGAGCCGCGGTCTCCTCTGCGTTGGCCGCCATGTTCTGGCTGGTCGCGGTGAGCTCTTCGGATGCGCCCGCAAGGGACTGCGCACTCGATGCCACGTTGCGTTCGATACGGAGCGACTCGGTGATTACCGACCAAGTCGCCATCGAACCCAGGTGATTCCCATCGGGATCGTGGACCGGACTGACCAAGAGATCGAGAGTCTCCGGACCCAGTTGGATGTGCGTCTGGATCGGTAGCTTCTTGGGGTCCGCGAGCAGGTTCCGCTGGTGCGACGGATCCTTGTGGAAGATGTCGATGTTGGAACCGACGATCTGCTCGGGAGGAATCGGCAAGTATTCACGCAGCTCCCGAAGTCTCGTCGAGGACTCGCGGTTCATGTATTGCAGGTTGAGATCGCGATCTACGAACATCGCCGCGATCGGCAACCCGTCCACCATCGACGCGTACCGAGTGTTGACGATTCGGTCTCGCACCGCTTCGGTGATGTCTGTCGCGAACTTGACGATCTTGAACGGCCTGCCGCACACGTCGAAGATCGGGTTGTACGACGCCTGAATCCAGATCTCGTCACCACTCTTGGAGACGCGTCGGAACTCGCCGGACTGCGGTCGACCAGCCGCCAGATCTTCCCAGAACTGTCGATACTCGGCAGAGTCTCGTTCCTCGGGGTCGACGAACATGGAGTGGTGTCGCCCCTGAATGGCCTGGAGTTCGTATCCGACGGCCGCGAGGAAGTTGTCGTTCGCGGTCCGGATCGTTCCGTCGAGTTCGAACTCGATCGTCGCCATCGCCTTGCCAATAGCGTCGATCTGGCCTTCGAAGCTCGCGTTCTTCACCTTCGCTTCCGTGATGTCAGTCGCGAACTTCACAACCTTCACGGGGTTTCCGCCCGCATCGAAGATGGGGTTGTAGGAGGCCTGGATCCAGATCTCCGAGCCGTCCTTCGCGACGCGCTTGAATTCTCCGGACTTGGCGTGCCCCGCTGCGAGTTCTTCCCAAAAACGCTGGTAGTCCGCGGAGTTCCGCTCCTCCGGCGTCACGAAGACCGAGTGGTGCCGCCCTTGGATTTCTTCGAGGTCGTACCCGACCGTCGCCAGGAAGTTGTCGTTCGCCGTGTTGATGGTCCCATCCAGATCGAACTCGATCGTCGCCATGACTCGATTGATCGCATCAATCTGCCCCTCGAAGTCCGCGTTGCGACTCTTGCTCTCCGTGATGTCCGTCGCGAACTTGATCACGCGAACCGGCTTGCCATCGTCGTCGAAGATCGGGTTGTACGACGCCTGGATCCAGATCGGTTTGCCGGCCTTACCGAAGCGACAGTACTCCGCCGCCTGATACTCACCCGCGGCCAAGCTGCGCCAGAACTCGCGGTACTCCGCCGACTCTCGGTACGCCGGATCCACGAACATCGAATGATGCTGGCCGCGAATCTCGTCAAGCGTGTACCCGACCGTGTTCAAGAAGTTCTCGTTGGCGTCCAGAATCGTGCCGTCAAGTTCGAACTCGATCACGGCGAGCGACCGGCGAATGGCGTCGGCTTGCCCCTTGAGGGACATCAGTTCGTCTTGGTTCTCCAGGGTGGAGCTCGTCGCGCTAGTCATGGCTTTCTCCTCGTTCACACGGTCGCGCGTTGTGCGGCGTGATTTCTCGTTCTTTTGATTGAAGACTTGGTCGTGCCTCGATCTTGCTCACTCAGAGCATGTGTTCGTGGCGTCGAAGTTCAGTGCTGCGTCGATGTCCAGGCAGAGCAAGAGCGCAGACTCGAGCTTGTAGACACCACGAATGAGTTCTTTTGTCGGGCCAGCCAGTGTGGGTGGCGGTGGTTCGTAGGCGTCTTCGGGGACAGTCAGTACGTCCCCGATCGCGTCGACCTGGAAGCTCACAACCTCCTCTTCGGCGCGAATCACGACGTTCATCGGCGCCTCAGGCGCGTCGTCGTCGAGCCCGAAACGCTCGCGGAGATCGATTGCAGTGACGATTTGGCCGCGCAGATTGATCAGGCCGCTGATGATCGAAGATGTCAGCGGAACGTCCGTCATCTCCTGGTAGCGCAAGACCTCTTGCACGTGACACACCTCGACCCCGAGGAAAAGCGAACCGAGATGAAACGTGCAGAACTGACGCGTATCGCTCATCTCGACATCTCCTGAGCTACGAGGTCGGATCTCACCGAGGCCACGATGCGGTTGACATCCAGGAGATCGGCCACCTTGCCCTGCACGGACACGGGCCCCTTGATCCCGGGATGCGTCGAGCCATCCGCGACGACGCATTCATCGTCGATGATGTCGAGGATGTTCTCGACGACGATGCCTACCTGTCGTCCAGCGACTCTCACAACCACGACCTTCACCCGGCCGTTCTGATCACTCTCCGCTGCGGCGCGTCCGAGAGCCTCGGAGAGCGACACCAACGGCATGATCTCTCCGCGATACTGGACGACTTCGTCGCCACCGGACCGTTCGATGCGATCCCGAGGAAACTCTTCCAGTCGATTGACTGCGGAGAGCGGCAGTGCTGCGCGCGTTCCATCACGGTTGGCGACCAGGAGCAGCGTCTCAAACGAGTCTCCAGAAGACTCGCCGTTCTCGGACAGATGGGTCGTCCGACTCTTGCTGCCCGGGCCTACGATCTCAGCGGTCTGCGCGAGGCCGAGCACATCGAGGATGAGTGCAACGCGACCGTCGCCCATGATGGCCGCACCGGCGAACGAGGGCACGCCCTTCAGTTGCTTGCCAAGCGGCTTCACCACGATCTCTTCGGTGTCGAGCACCTCCTCGACGACCAAACCGAATTGCTGATCGTCGGCCTGCAACACCACGATGTTCGTCGCTGTGGAGAGCGCCGCCGTCGCGGATTCCGGTACGCAATCGGACTCTCGGCCGAGCTCTCGATTGAGGAATGCGAGAGGCAGCAGAGTGCCGCGCAAGCGATACACCGGCGCACCCTGGATCATCTCGAGCTTCCCTGCCTGCTCACTCTCGAGGCGAACGAGTTCCAGCAGGTTGACTTGTGGAATGGCGAATCTGTCGCCGCCACTCGTCACGATCAGCGCAGGAATGATCGCGAGCGTCAGTGGGATCTTGATCTTCAGTGTCGTGCCCTCTCCAGGCACGCTCTGGATGTCGACCCCGCCACCGATCTTTTCGATGTTCGTGCGCACCACATCCATCCCGACGCCTCGACCGGAGACGTTCGTAATCGTGTCCGCAGTGGAGAACCCAGGAGTGGTGATGAGGTTCACCATCTCCTTGTCCGACATGCGGGCCCCTCGCTCGCTGGTTACGAGCCCCTTGGCGACGGCGGTCTGCAGGACCTTCTTCGGGCAAATGCCCTTCCCGTCGTCCGAGACCTCGATGTTGACCTGGCCACCCTCGTGGAATGCGCGTAGGAGGATTCGTCCTTGTTCAGGTTTGCCAGCGGCAACGCGATCCTCGGGAGCCTCGATGCCGTGGTCCACGGAGTTTCGAATCGCGTGAGTCAGCGGATCCTTGATGGACTCGATGATTGTCTTGTCGAGCTCGGTATCCCTGCCCTCCATCTCGATTCTCACGCTCTTCCCACAGCTCAGCGCCAGATCGCGAACGACGCGTGGGAACTTGCCCCAAACGTTGCCGATGGGTTGCATGCGCGTCTTCATGACGCCTTCCTGAAGCTCGGTCGTGACGAGATTCAGTCGCTGCGACGCGTTGGCGACTCCGGAGTCCCCGTAGGTGGCCGAGTGCTGGAGGATCTGGTTGCGGGCGAGAACGAGCTCGCCAACGAGATTCATGAGGGTGTCGAGCAAGCCGACATCAACACGGATCGTGCTCTCCGCGACCGAAGCTCGCGGGCTGTCGCCACCGGTTGGACGCGGTTCTGCGGGGCTTTGGGGTTCCGGCTCCGAGGCCGAAGTCGACCCGTCGGAGGCCAGAGCGTCGCCCCAGTCGGGGGTCTGCGACTGCTCGATAGGAACATCCACAGGACTCGACTCCGCAGTGCCATCGAGCCCTTGCTCGGATTCGCAACTGGAGTCGGAAGGCTCCAGATCGGCAAGGCGGCCTAGAGTCTGAACGAGTTCGGCGTAGTCGTCTGCGCCCTCGTTCCCTTCTCGTTCCACGTTGTCGATGATCTCTCGAACGACATCCGCCATCTGCAGCAGCGCGCTCGTGATCTCAGGACGAAGATCCAGCCGTTGGTCACGAAGCAGGCTGAGCAGGTTCTCGCCGACGTGTGTGACCGACTCGAGTCTCTCGAGGGAAAGGAACCCACTCGAGCCCTTGATCGTATGGATGGTCCGGAAGATGCGCCCCAGGACTTCTGATGACGAGGGATCCTGTTCCAGCGTGACCAGGTCGCGGTCAAGGTGGTCCAGCCCTTCGTAGGTCTCCACAATGAACTCGCGGAGAATGTCGTCCATCTCGTCCATGGTTCTCTGGCGTTGGGTCCGAATGGGTGCGTGGGTACCGCGCAAAGGAACCGCGCGGCTCTCGTCTTCGAGATCGACGCGCAGTTCGGTTCGGCTTTAGCCAACGAAGTCGGACTCGCTTCTCGGCCGACGGTCGCGAAAGCGAATTCGGCCGTCGAGGCTTCCCCAGAAGGTCCTCGGTGCGGAAAGGGAGAGACCCCGACCTGCGCTGGGGGCAGGTCTACTAGTGATCCTCGCCCGAAATCCGTAGTAGAAGTAGCCGCGGCAGTCGATTCGCGCGCAAGGCGCTACGACGATACGGCTTGTCGGTGGGCAAGTTGAGGAGCAGCAACGCAGCGAGCGGGTCGAATGGCCGCCGGTTACTTCTGATGCGGACTTCGGAGCGGAGCACTAGCCCGTGATTCGATCGAGCAGCGCTTGCGCTCGCTCTAGATACTCGGCCGCCGAGCCCAGTTGCGTATCTCGAACATCATCGCTGAGAGCTACGAGGGCCTCGGAGACGTTCAGCGCGGCTTCGTCGAGATACTCGCCAAACAACGCGTTGATCATCAGCCGCAGATCCTCCACGGCCACCGCCACAGCTTCGCCCGCCGGCCCCGCGCCCTGTAGCCGTAGGCTATCGCGACTCAGCTCGCGGAGCGCGCGCTCGAACTTCTTCGGATCTGGTTCCATCACGCTCAGACTGCCTCCAGACCGCCGAGACCTCAGCCCGGCTCTAGCCATAACCACAGTAGACACTGATGAGGTACTAGGGCTGGGTCTCAGCAAGACCGGGCACGATTCCATGACTCGGATGGAATGCACACCGCTGTCTGGAGCAGAAGCGTCCGCCGTCTTGGCCTTCATCGCACGCTTCGCCAGAGTGACCTGACCAAGACCCAAGGACTCTTACCTCGAGACTCACGCGACCCGATGGGGCGAGCGACGCGACGTGCGAGTTGTTCCTAGAATCGGCTCGCTCCGCACGCACCGGATGCCATTCCTCGGCGCCCCACAGGTTGCCGCCCGCGAAAGCGCGACGGCAACCGGCTCTCGTGTCTTTTCGGAGGCTCCGTACGGAGCAGCAATCCGGCGAGAACCACACCCGAATCGCCACGCGGCGCTATCGCACGCGCCCACACCGGAACAGGTGATGTAGATTCCGCGCTCCTCCACCGGCAGTTCATTCGGGGGAACTCGCGGAGAACTCCAACGCGTTCGGGGACGCCGTCGCGAACGACCGCGCGCCCGCGACGTTCCTGTTCACGCTGCCGTCCGGGATCCCGTTCACCCTGCAGCTGGCCGCGATCGGCGGGAACGACATGGGTCTGGCGATCCCCGCCGGGCTCTTCGTGCGCAACGTCTGGCTGGAGCGCCTGTAGGCCCGAGCAGCCTCAGGTGTCGAGGTGCCCCATCACCCCATCCGGGTTCGGCAGGTCCTCGCCCCCGCGCACCCAGTTCAACAGCTCGCTGAGCGACTCCGTCGCTTCCATGCGCGCCGCATCGCGGGCGTCCGGGTCGTCGGTTCTGCTCCACTCGCGACACGCGTCGACGAGCTGCGCCAATGCCAAGGTGGGATCGAATTGCATGTAGGGCCGTGCTCCTGAGCCGGGATCGTGTGTCCTCACGCCAAAAAGGCCAACACCTCGCCTCACGGGACAACGAATCCCAGAAATCGGTTCGACGACGACTCGGGCCGTCGCGACCGCGCACGATACGCTGGGCTCTGCCATGACCGAAAATCCAGCAGCAGCCGAGATCTGGGCCGCGATCCAGGCCAGCAACCGGAAGTGGGCCGACGACGACGATCCGGAAGCCGCCTGCGACCTCTACCACGACGAGGTTGTCCTGGCCGGGCCATCGGGTGAGCCAGCGCACCACGGCAGGCCGGCGATGGTGCGCAGCTACATCGAGTTCTGCGGCAACGCCGAGACGATCTCGTTCCGTGAAACCGAGCACGAGATCGACGTGTTCGGAGACACCGCAGTTGCGACATACGGGTTCGAGGTCAGCTACGAGCTCGGCGGGCGGCACGATGAGATCGGTCGCGAGCTACTCGTGTTCAAGCGCGAGGGCGAACGGTGGCGCGCCGTGTGGAGAATGCCGGTGTCGCAACGGGAGTGAGACGCTACTCGGCGTGACTGGCGAACTGGCCGTCCGCCTCTCGTTCGTGTCGCACACCCTGCGCGAACGCCTGCAGCGTCCGAGCACCTTCCACGATCGACATTCCCGTGAAGTCGACGGCCGTCACCGTGCCCGTTCGCTGTGCGAGCTCGTGGCGATAGGTCCGGTCGTAGTACGCGAGCAGAACCGAGCACGCCTCTCGCAGTTGCCCCCGCTCGATGAATTCGATCGCCGCGTTCGCGTGTTGCCCACCCAGGCGTTTGCGAATGCGCTCGGTGGACGCGATGAGATCCGCGGGTTCGGCATCGCCGTAGAGCTCCGCCAAGTGCTCGATGCGCTCCTGCTCCGAACGCACGACCTCGATCGTCGGCGCCTTCTGCATGTGCGCATAGAGCGCGTCGGGGACGTGACACTTGCCGACGCGTCGACTCTCGCCTTCGATCCACACGGTGTCCCGATCGCGAAACTCGTCCCATGAGGCCGCGATCATGTTGTGCAAGTGCTCGGTCGACGGTTGCTCGGGCATGCAGAGACCGCCGAACGCACTGCCGCGGTGATTCGCCAGCCCTTCGAGGTCGATGACTGCTTCGCCCGACGTCGCGAGTTCACGCAGGAGTTCGGTCTTCGCGGTGCCGGTCATACCGGCCAAGACGACCAATCGACGCGGACTCGAGAGCGTGTCCCGCGTCCACCGCTTGTACGCCTTGTAGCCGCCGTCGAGCACGCGCACCTCGAGTCCCGCCACGCTCAGCACCCAGGCCATGCTCTGACTGCGCATGCCGCCCCGCCAGCAGTGCACGCGCAGCGTGCCGCCCTCGGTCAGCGCCCTGGCGCGACGCACGAACTCCGCACACTTCGGACCCGCCAGCTCGAAGCCGAGTTCGACCGCATCGTTCGGGCCGACCTGCGTGTAGCAGCGGCCGACGCGACGCCGTTCCTGATCGCTGAAGATCGGAAAAGACACGGCACCCGGAATGTGGCCCTGCTCGAACTCCGTCGGACTCCGCACGTCGAGGATCGGACCGCGGGCGGCCAAGAACTCATGCGGTGGGATCGGGTCGACTTTCACGGATTCGGGTCAGCGAGGAGCGGACATCCTAGCCATGCGGATCGCGCGCATGGCAAGCGGCTTCCAAGACCGGCGGTATGCTGAGCCCGATGCGATCCAGCCTCTCGGCACGATTCGCGGCTTTCGTCCTGACCGCGTTCGGAGTCACCGCGCAAGACGCCCCGCCCCCCGTCAAGGTCTACATCCTCAGCGGCCAGTCCAACATGGTCGGGATCGGTCAGGTCACGGGTGGCGGTCGGCGCTGGGGCTCGGAGTTCCTCGACCCCGTCGTGTCGGTCTACCCGGGACAATACGAACCGAACGCGGACTACGACACGGTCCCGCCGATGAAGACGCTCGCGCTGAGCGCGTTCGGCGGCGTGCGCCCGACTCCGTATCCAGGCGGCGGCACGCAGGTCGTGCGCGGATCGTTGCAGGTGAAGGAAACCGGCGTCTACGAGCTGCGGCCGGGCTACGCCGACTCGACGTTCAACATTATGGAGGTCGCCGGCCGTGAGGTATACCGCCGCGAGATCGGCGCGAGTGCACAGCACACTCAGATCCCGCTGGAGGCCGGCGTCCGCGTCCCGTTCAAGATCACATACCTCAACGACAAGGCAAACGGACTCGGCTGGATCGCACGCGTCGACATCCCGGGCACGCTCGCGACGGTCGTGAAGCAGGACGGCAAGTTCCCCCAACTCGTCGACGAATCCGGCGCCTGGGTCGAACGCGACGACGTCTGGTATCGCGGCGTCGTCACGGCAACCGCGAATCGCTGGCTGAGCGTCGGCTGTGGCGCAGGGAAGAACAAGATCGGTCCCGAGCTCGGGTTCGGTCACGTCCTCGGAGACCACCACGACGCGCCCGTGCTGCTGCTCAAGGCCTCGCAGGGCAACCGCTCGCTCGCGTGGGACTTCCTGCCGCCGGGGAGTGAGCGGTACGAAGTCGACGGCAAGGTGTACGCCGGCTACCGCGACTCGCCGGCCGTCTGGGACAAGGGCTCGGAGCCGAAGGCGATCCAATGGTACGCAGGCAAGCAGTACGACGACTGCTTCGACGCCGCGAAGCAGGTGCTCGCGAACTTCGACGAGGAGTTCCCGCAGTTCGCTGGCCGGGGCTACGAGATCGCCGGCTTCGCGTGGTGGCAGGGACACAAGGACCAGGGCAACGCCGTGCACGCCGCTCGCTACGAGCAGAACCTCGTCCACCTCATCGAGACGTTGCGCCGCGAGTTCGAAGCGCCAAGCGCGCCGTTCGTGATCGCGACGATCGGGTTCGGCGGCTGGGACATGGATGGAAACGCTCTGACCGTCGCAAACGCGCAGCTCAACGTCGGCAACCGCGACGCCCATCCCGACCTGCACAACGTCAAGACGGTCGAAACGCGAGACTTCTGGATCTCCGCGGACCGATCGCCGCGAAACCAGGGGTTCCACTACAACCAGAACGCCGAGACCTACATGCGAGTCGGCGAAGCGTTGGGGCGCGGGATGGTCGAGCTACTGGAAAAGAACTGAGTCAGCGCGAGCGCCTGTCGTTCGGCCTCGAAGTGCTGCAAGACCTGCCGCGAGTCCATGCCGAGGCGGACGAACTTCAGAGCGACTTGTCGTCGCACCCGATCCGCGAAGACCGCCGCGCACGAACTCGAGCCCCTCGATCCGCTCTCGCAGCGCCTCACCACCCTCGGGATGCGCTCGACAGAACGCCTCGACGTCCGTCTCGCCCGACTCGATCCACGCGTGGAGCAGCGCATCGAGCGTGTGGTCGTCAGGCGGGCACATCACCCGAGTCGTATCCGAAACCGCGCCGCGATCTCCGGAACAGGTCGGCCGTCCGATCGGCCACTAGCTCGGAATGCGTCGCCTCTTCGCCTTGGCCGCGGCCGCGTGGCTCACCGGGTCCGCCGTCGCCCAGCTTCCGCTGCGCCCGCTGCGGTTCGCACTCGAGCAGAAGACCACGTTCGACGTCACGACGATGACCGAGCTGAACCTCGGCCTCGCCGGAGCCCGCACGGAGCTGACGCTGCGCGTCTCGATGGAGGCCATCGAAGTCGACGGCGACAAGACGCGCCTCCGCATCACGTGGGACGAGGTGTTCGGCGAGATCGCGATCCGGCTGATGACGATCCGGTTCGACTCGACGAAAGACGTCAAGTCGTCGACCTACAAAACCGGCCAGCCGCTCGCCGACCGACTCGGCAGCAGCATCGTCGACGACATCAAGGCCCCGCATCTCGCGCTCAAGGGCTTCGAATACGACGTCATCGTCGACGCGCGCGGCGCGATCGTCGACGTTCCGGACCTCGGCGAGAAGCTCGACGCCTTTCGCAAGCGCATGAAGAAAGTGTCGAACCCGAAGATGGTGCGCGGGTTCATGACGGAAGAAGGCGTGCGCTGGCAGGTGCGCATGCTGGTGCCGGCGCAGCCGGCCGAAGGCGCGAAGATCGGCGACGCGTGGAAACATCCGGCCGTTCTCGGGCTCGGCAACAGCGGCATGGGTCGCGTCGAAACGGACATCCGCTGCGACCTGAAGTCGACCGACAAGGAGAAGGCGACGATCGAGTGGAGCGGCACACCGGCAATCCACAGCCCGAAGATCCACGTCAAGGAGAGCGCACTGAAGGGCTCGCAGGTGCTGTCGATGGACGACGGTCTCCCGCTGTCCGTCGAAGCTGAGTTCGAACTCGACGTGGTGATGAAGAGCCGCATCGGCGCGATGCCGCAGAAGCTCGCCTGCGACTACGAGGTCGTACGGATCAAGAAGTAGGCCGCGCTAGTGTTCCTCGTCTGAAGTCCGTAGTGGAAGTAGCCGCGTCAGTCGATTCGCTCGCAAGGCGCTGCGACGACACGGCTTGTCAGTGGACAAGTTG
>JANQJF010000041.1 GCA_028281765.1 Planctomycetota bacterium
CGTCGTTCTCGTCGGCGGCGCCTTCGATGATGCCGGCGTCGTTCCAGGTGAACGTGCGCCGCCAGCCGAACTCCTGGAGCCAGCGCAGACTCGCGGGCACGTCGCGGACGTTGAGGACCGGCACTACGGATTGGATGTTCATGGGTCTGCCTCGCGACCGCGCGGCCGCGCCGTTGGTGTACCGCCTGTCCGCGTCGCGGAACACTCCCGGCGCGCGAGATCGAAACTACCGAGCTTCGTGCTGTACGCCCCGGTTCGTGACGACTCCGAGCGGGTTCGCGCCGGGCGCGACGTAGAGCCACTGTGTGTGGAACGTGCCGAGGAACACGGGAGGCACGTCCGAGAGTCGCATCGTCACCGTGTTGATGCCACTCGGGCTCGGTGTCGAAGCCACGATCGTCAGCGGATCGATGAGCAGCGAGCAGCCGGTCATGCCGACGACGTCGAGTGGCAACTTCGTGCTCTGCGTGCCGATCGCGAGTGCGGCGATCGCGTTCGTCGGCTGCACGAGTGAGACCGAGAACTGACGACTGCCGGCTTTCGCCGGGTCTGCGTATTCGTCCTGCACCAGCTGGCAGCTCGCGCCGTACGGGACGTGGTCGAACACCACGGGATCATAGCCGAACTCGTGGCCGTAGAGCGTGAACGCGGAGTCGTCCGTCGCGTAGAGGACCTGGAACCTCTCGTTCTCGGATCCCGAGTGGTCGAACACGACCGAGGTGTTGAACGGGCGGTGTGCCGTGGACCCGTGCGGTTGGATCGCCTCGATCACGCCACCGTTGGCGCCGACGCGAACGGCGTATGCGGAACGCACGAGTGCGTCGTTGCGCGTGAAGGTGGAGACCCAGTGAGAGTCCGAGAACCGGTCGAAGTCGAGGCCTTCGTTCGTGTAGCCCGACGTCGCGCCGAGGTCGATCGAGCGGAAGTCCCCGGACGAGAACGCTTGATTCTCCGGCCAGTCGAATCGTCTCCCACGGATCCGATGCGCGCCGAGGCCGATCGGCGTCGATTCCCACGTCGCGAAATAGTAGCCGTCGCCACCGGCGACCTTGACGTCGACGGGGATCTCGCTGGTGCCCGAGTAGAGCGTCTCGGATTGGATCCCGACGAGTCCCTGGCTCGTGATCTTCTTCGCAAGAACGCGCCTCGTTTGGCCGACCTGCTCGTCCCAGCAGACGACCCATTCGTCGAGGGCCATCGGGTTGATCGCGGGGCGTGTCTCCACCTGGACGACGGCGAGGTTCGGCAGGGTCGTGATCGTGCCGAACTCCGGATCGAACATGCGCGCGGCGATCGCGTGGTTCGTCGTGACGTGGTTGAACGTGACGACTGCATCGTTGCCCCCGAAGAGACCGGGCTGCTGGCCACCGAGCGCGGGGTTTCGATAGTGCTCCGCGGTTGCCGCGGTGATGACGGCGGTGCCACCCGAGCCCGGGCCGAACGAACTCGCGCGCTGGCCTCGTAACACCAGGTCGGTGCTCGGGCCGTGGCGGCGCTCGCATGCGATCACGAATCTCCCGCGGTTGGGGACGGCCCCGACGGCGACGCGGCGTGAGTCGTACGTGCCGATGTCGACCCACGACAGCTGCTGCAGCTGGAACTCGTTGTTCGCGTTGCGCGCGATGACATCGTGGTCCGTCGAGGAGTTGATCCGCGTGTGGACGATCATCAGCGGGCGCGTGCCACCCTGCATCGAGCCGATCGCCGTCATGCCGACGGAGCGGATCGGGTCGGTGGCGACGATCGTCGGGTCGACCAGGAGCGGAAACGTCGCGTTCGCGACGGACGCCGCGTCGAGGCGCAGGCGGACGCGTTCCCCATCGAAAGACGTCGTCATTGGCATCGCGTTGCCGTTTGCGTCGATCGCGGTCGCTGTACCGTACTCGACCAGGGCGCGCCCGCGCGGACCGTAGAACCACAGCGCGCGGTGCTCTGCTTCACAATCCGGCGCCGTGAGTTCGCCATGGACTCTGCCGGTCACGACGAGGTCGCCGGCGACGCGGGGTGGGTTCGGGATCCGGAAGGTCTGTTCGACGCCGCTCGCGTCGATGTCGTATGCCTCCACTGTTCCGCTTGGCCATCGGTATTCGTAGCGCTGCGTGCCGATGCCGTGTTCGCTGGCCCGTCCGTTGGCCAGCGACTGCGCGTCCCCAAATGCGATCGACTCCGTCGTCCAACCGAACGTCAGGTTGTGCGCGTAGCTCGGCCCGAGCACCGGGAAGAACACGAACCCTCCGTCGAGGCGGCACTTGTACGTCGTGCCTCCCGCCCAGATCCCGAGGGACTCGGCCGTGAGGGAGTCCGTGCCGGATTCGGGGCGGTGCACCGGAATGACGAAGTCCTCGGACAGCGGGAGGGAAGCATTCGGTTGCGCCGCAGCCGGCGCAGTCGCGATCAGAGCGAGGAGGACGGTGCAGCGGAAGGGAGCCATGCCTGACCATGTCCGTGCGCCCGTGCCCTGGACCAACTTTTCTGCTGCCGGCGCCCAAGCGCGAAATCGGCCGGGATCCCGCCTTGCGACCGGAGTTTTCGGATTTCCGTTCCTCCTCGTCCTCGCGCTTCCGCCGATCTCTTGCGAACCCCGCAAGTTCGCTCCGTCGCCTCGGCTACGGCAGGCGAAACACAGGGTCACGACCACCCTGCCACAGGTCATCACCTTCATGAGAAAGGCCCTGCTGTCGCTGCCCCTGTTGGCGGCTGCATCTCTTCCCGCCCAGATCGACACCGCTACCAACGAGTTCATCCAGTGGGAGACTCCCCACGTGCATCCGCTCGATCTGACGCCTGACGGCTCCAAGTTGCTGGCGGTCAACACCGCGGACGGACGACTCGAGGTGTTCGACATGGTGACGGGGATTCCCGTCCCGATGGGTTCGATCGCCGTCGGCGTCGATCCCGTCACCGTGCGCGCCGTCAACGACGACGTCGCATGCGTCGTCAACTTCGTGTCGGACTCGATTTCTCTCGTCGACATCAACAACCTGACGCTGCTCGACACCGTTGTCACGCCGGACGAACCGTCCGACGTCATCCTGCTGAACACGTCGGGTCAGGTCGGTGTCGGTGAGGCATGGGTCTCCTGCGCGGAGCCCAACCAGATCGCGATCTACGACCTCAGCAACCTGCTGGCGCCGCCACAGATTCTCCAGATCACCGGGGAGGATCCGAAGAACATGGCCGTCAGTCCGAACGGCGACAAGATCTACGTCGCACTGCAGATCTCGGGCAACAACTCGACGATCTTGAACGGAGCGAGCGGCCTCGCGCCGAACATCGTCAACGCGACGAGCGGCCCGCACGGTGGCCAGAACCCGCCGTTCAACGCGCCGGGTGGGTTCAACCCGCCGGCCAATCCGAACAACCCGCCGCCGCCCGAAGTCTCGATGATCGTCAAGAAGCAGGGCGGCCAATGGCTCGACGACACCGGCGCGGACTGGACGTCGTTCGTCAGCGGGTCGCAGGCCGCGCAGTTCGGCCGGATTCAGGGCTGGGACATGTACGACCACGAAGTCGCGATCATCGACACGGCGACGCAGGCGATCACGTACTCAAAGGGCACGATGAACCACGTAATGGGCATCGCTGTCGCGCCGAATGCGACCGGCCACAACATCACGATCGTCGGCGTCGACCACACGAACGAGATCCGCTTCGAGCCGAACCTCAAGGGCACGTTCGTGCGCGTCATGGGCGCGCTGATCGACTCGAACAACGGCAACACGCTCGGCTTCGTCGATCTCAATCAGCACCTGGCTCCCTACACGAACCAACAGGTGCCGCAGGCGACGCGTGACCTGTCGCTCGGCGATCCGCGCGCGCTGGTATGGGACAGCTCGGGCACGTTCGGCTGGGTTGCCGGGATGGGTTCCGACAACGTCGCGCTGATCGACGCGGGCGGTGGCCGCCTCGCGACGATCGAAGTCGGTTCCGGACCAACCGGCATCGTCCTCGACGAGACGCGTCTCCAGCTCTACGTGCTCAACAAGTTCACGGGCTCGATCTCGGTCGTCGATGCAGCGGCTTCGGTCGCGATCGCGGAGGTGCCGTTCCACGACCCGACTCCGCTGAGCGTCAAGAACGGCCGCGAGTTCCTCTACGGCACGCACTCGACGTCGGGTCTCGGCCAGGCGTCCTGCGCGAGCTGTCACTTCAACGGGACCGAGGACGGTCTCGCGTGGGACCTCGGCAACCCGGCGGGTGACATGAAGACGGTCCACGCGTTGAACATGGACTACAACAATCTGCCCGGGCTCATCATCCCGGAGGTCGCCGAGTTCTTCCATCCGATGAAGGGCCCGATGGCGACGCAGACGCTGCAGGACATCATCGGCAAGGAGCCGTTCCACTGGCGCGGCGACCGCAAGGGCATCGAAGAGTTCACCGGTGCGTTTACGGGCCTGCTCGGCGATGACGAGCGCCCGACCGCGGCGCAGATGCAGCAGTTCGAGGACTTGCTGTCGACGTTCTACTTCCCGCCGAACCCGTATCGGATCAAGACGAACGATCTCGACACGGCGATGGACCTGTCGCGCTGGAACCTGCACTTCACGCCGCAGGCCGGTGGCACGTCGATTCCGCTGACGACCGGCAACGCGCAGCGTGGGCTCGACTTGTTCATGCCGACGTTGGGCCAGCTGCAGGACGGCGCGCACTGCGTGACGTGTCACACCAACCCGACCGGCAAGGGGCCGGACGTGGCTTGGGACGGCAGCGCGTGGCAGCAGCTCGCGGTGGGCGCCCACGGCGAACACCACTGCATGCCTGTCAACGCGGATCCCGACACGCAGGTGCCGGACCAAATCCCGCAGCTCCGCAACATGCACGAGAAGCAGGGCTTCGACCTGAAGACCCAGATGAACACGCGTGGCTTCGGATTCACGCGCGACGGCATCGTGCCGACGATGGGGGACTTCATCAGCGAACCGGTGTTCACCCACACGCCGGGCAGCGAGTTCCAGGACGTCGCGGACCTCACGGCGTTCATGCTGTCCTACGGGGGCACGGGGCTGCCGCAGGGCGATCCGAACGTCTTCCTCAATCCGCCGGGTCCGCCCGCGCGCAACACGCACGCCGGTGTCGGGTTCCAGTGGACGGTCAAGACCGCTGCGCCACTGAGTCAGCTCGACGTCGACGTGCTCGTCGCGATGCTCAACGTCGAGCTCGCATCGCCGCAAGACATCGCGCTGATCATCAAGCAGAACACGCCGAGCGGCGGCCAGAACGGCTTCTACTACCTCGGTGGCCTGCAGGTGCAGACCGATCGCCAGGCGGTGCAGACCGATCTGATCGCGCTGTTGCTCACGATTCTCCCGGGCTCGGAAGCGACGTTCACGCTGGTTCCGCGTGGCAGCGAGGTGCGCCTGGGCGTGGATCGTGATGGTGACGGCTGGTTCGACGGCGACGAGCTCGCGCTCGGCTCGAGCCCGAGCAACCCGCGCAGCGTGCCGCCGAACGGCGCCGCGTGCACGGTCGCCGCGCCGTCGGCTCCGAGCGGTGTCAGCGGCAACCCCGGTGTGCACCAAGTCGCGGTCAACTGGACCGATACGAGCAGCAACGAGACGGGCTTCGCGATCGAGCGCGCGCTGACCAACAGTCCGCAGTGGCGACTGGTCGGCACGGCCGGACCGAACTCGGGTCTGTTCGTCGACGACACGGTCGCTCCGTCGAAGAGCTACCAGTACCGCGTGCGCGCGTTCAACTGCGCCGGCGACTCGTCGATGGCGGTGTCCGGTGCGATCACGACGCAGCCGCTGCCGAACCCGACGGTCTGCCACGTGCACGCCATCGATCTGCAAGTCGACCTCGACACCACCGTCCAGCCGAACACGCTCGCGATGTACGGCACGGTCAATGTGGTCGACGACCAGGGTCGCGTCGTGCAAGGAGCGACGGTGACCGTCTCGATCACGGGGTCGACGGCGGCGATCAACACGACAGCGGTCTCCAATGACCTGGGTCAAGCGCGGTTCGACACCGTGCCGATCGGCGGGGGGCCGATTCCGACCTGGACGCTGAACGTGTTGAACATCAGTGGTACCGGGTTCGCGTATGACCCGAGTGCCAACTTCGAAACGTCGAAGACGATTCCGTAGTGAGAGGGGCGCCGAGCCGGGCGGGGGCCCGGCTCGGCGTGTTTTTTCGGGAGAGTCGGTAGGGCCGGGAGCGGGCATGGGTCGGGGGGCCCGGACCGCATCTCGCTCCTGCAGTCCGCGATTCGCGATCCGCTGCCGCGTTGGAGATCGCGACGGCGATGGAACGGAGCGAAGGCACCGTTGGAAGTCTCGCCTACCGTGGTTTCGTGAAACTGTCGAGCTGCTGGGTGCGGACTCCTGAGTTGCCTCACCCGCGTCGCAACGCCAGCTCAAACCTGCCCCCATCCCCACGAACCTCGATCTCCTGCTCGCAGCGCCCGCCCCAAATGCTCGTCGCGCGGATCTTGTAGCGCCCCTCACGCAGCGCCTGCCGCATCACGAACGCCGAACCCTCGACCTCGGATGCGTGCGTCGACATCAGCGGCGTACCTGCCGCGGTTTCGATCGAGACGTGCAGGAGCCCGGTTCCGTCGTAGACGTTGTCCAGGAGCTCGAACGGGAAGCGCAACTCGCACGCCGTGCCTGTTTCCGGCATCAGCCGAACGTGCGTCACCTCCCCTGCGTCTACGACGACCTCTTGCACCGTCGGCGCGCAGAGTTCTCCGAACGCCACGACGGTGTAGCGACCCGGGGCGATCGGACCGTCCGGCTCGACTTCGTGGCCAGCAGGCGAAGTGACACGAAGGGTCGGACTCTGCGCGAGTCCGTCCGGCAGTTCGATACGAAGTTGACCCGGCCGAGCAAATCTCAGCGTGCCGAGATCGACCGAGTCGGCGTCGACAACGAGCGGCGTGGACCAAGCCGTGCCGAAGCGCGCGGACTCGTGACCGATCGCGTAGCGGCCCGGACGGAGTGGACCGACGTCGAAACGACCGCTTGCGTCGGGCGCGTGCCTCGCCACGCGTCGCATCGGGAGCCGTCGCACGAGAAGCGTCGCGCCGGGTGCGGGGCGCCCGTCCGGCCCGACGAGCGAGCCCTTTACGTGAGCAGTGTGCGCGCGCCATGCCGGCACTTGCACCGTCCAGTCCTCGGGACCGGCGACGACGGAATCTCGTCCACCGAGAACCGTCAGCGAGTTGCCCGGCTCGACGACGCCGGCGCGGTGCACGGCGAGCCGATACGGCGTGCCGGGCTCGGCGCCGCCGATCAAGAACGTGCCGTCGGCGCGCGTCCATGTGTGCCGTCGACGGTAGTGGTTGACCCGGGGCGAGCCGGTGTCGACGTTCGCTGCGATGATGTGGCCGGCGACGGGTAGGCCGCGTTCGTCGATCACGCGACCACGGATCTGCGTCTCGATGGACGCGCCGGGGTTCCAGGTCACGATCTCGCCGGGTTGGAACGTCAGGCGCGTCTCGTGCGTCCACGTTCGCATGTAGCGGTCGACGACGCGCACCCGCACGCGGCTCGCGGGCACGTCGGGCAGGTCGAACGTGCCGTCTGCGCGTACTTCGCAAGTCACGACGCGGAACACGGCGTCGAGGAACTGCGAACCGCTCCGGGGCACTTCGACCATGATGTGGCGGCCGCCGAGGGGGCGCCCGCGCTCGTCCGTCAGGCGACCTCGAAGTCGGCCGGCTCGCGTGACGCGGAGCATGAGGTCGTCGATGCCTTCGTCGTCGACGTCGACGCACTGCGCGACGCTGCCGAACCCGGGGCGCCTGACCGCGACGACGGCTTCGCCCGGTTCGATGTCCTCGAACGCGAACTTGCCTTGCGAGTCCGTCGTGACGTACGCCGGGACGGCTCCGCGGCGCGTCTCGGGAGACGCATCGACATGGGCGTGCACGAGCGCGACGACGGCGCCGGTGATCGGCTCGCCACGCGGGCCGAGGACGCGTCCCCGTAGATCCGCTCCGTCGTCGCCGACCTGAAGCAAGACTTCGCGTCCGACGCGACGGGGTTCGGAGGTCACGTAGCCGGGCTTGGTCGCCCAGACGAACGAGCCGGCTCCCGCGACCAGCACGCGGAACTCCCCGTTCTGGTCGCTCTCTGCGACGGTGACCCCGGTGTCGCAACGCGCGCGCGTTGCCGAAGCGCGGATCTGGGCGCCGGCGAGCGGTGCGCCGAGCGGGTCGAGCACGCGACCTCGGTGCATGCGCACGGCCGCGAGTTCGAACTCGTGCTCGAAGCGCGCGCCGTCCGCGAGTTCGAATTCGCGCGAAATCACGCTGCAGAACGGTCGGGCCATGACGCGGCCGGCCGGCAAGCGGTCGAAGCGTGCCACGCCGTCGTCGTCGGTGCGCGCGACGCGGGTCCGCGGGTCGAGCTGCATCGCGGCGACGAGTTCGCGGTCGTCGCGCGTCGCGGCGTACATCAGTTCGACGCCGTAGCCCGGGACGGGGTCACCCGACGTGTCGACTACGGTGATCTCGACCGTCGCGGTCGCTGGCGGTGGCGCGACGACTTCGCGTTCGGCCTTGGCGACCGGCGCCTTCTCGAACAGGGGAGCCGTGGACGGCGGGGGGGGATTCGAGTCGATCTCCGCGGCGATCGGTAGCGGTTCCGGCGGTGTGCTGTCCGCAACGTCGCCTTCAATCGTGAGTGCCGCCGTCGCGCCCGCGAGCGCGACGAACAGCAGGAGGAACCGCAGCGTCGTCGCTACGGTCAGCCCCGACGCGGCGACCTCGGGCGCGTGCATTTCCGCGTGCCGCAGGACTTCACTACGTACGCCCGCGAGCGCGTGCCCCGGCGTCAGCAGCGCGGCCGCGCCGAGTCCGAGTCCGGCCGGGAGAGCGCGACGCAGGAGCTGCATCCCGCGCACGACTTGACTGCGCACCGTGCCGGCCGACTGCTCGAGCACTTCAGCGATCTGCTTCGCGTTGAGTCCGTGTTCGAGGTGCAGCGTCAACACCTGGCGATACGGCTGGTGGAGTCGCGCGAGCGCGCCGTGGAGCGAGTCGCCGAGTTCGTTTTCCTCGGCGATCACGCGCGGGTCGGGGACCTCGCGCTGCGTGAGCAGCTCCGGCACGACGCGCCGCTTGCCTTGCCGCCGCGCGCGGCGGGCGTGGTTCGCGAGGATGCCCATGAGCCACGGTTCCACCGGGCGACTCCGGTCGTACGACGCCGCCGACTCGATCGCGGTCAGGAACGTCGTCTGCACGAGATCCTCGGCCTGGCTCGCTTCCGGTGCGAGGTACAGCGCGAGGCGAAACAGTCCGGGAGCCATCCGGTCGAACACTTCGCCCAGGGCGTCGGTGTCACCGTGATGTCGGAAGTCGTCGAACAGGATTTCGGCGCTGCGCTGCATGGGATCCCACGAATGGCCTCGAGCGAGGCCGCGTGCTGCAAGGAATCCGGGGCGAACCCGAAACACACACAAGTCCTAGAATAGCAGCGATTTGGCGATCCGTGGTGCGGAGAGGATTTCCTCGAATTCGACGCCGCACGGCGCGCGCGTCGGGAACACACAGGCCAGCAAGCTCTTCTCTTTCGAACCCATCCAGGAGCGAACTCTCCATGTCGCGGATGACTCTCCCCCTCTTCGGCGCGTGCCTGTGCGCCGCATTCCCCTCACTCGCCGCCCAAAACCTCTACGGCGGCGGCACGACGAGCACTGGCGAAGTGCCCCAGCTGACGCTCAGCCGCTGGGATGCCGGCGAGTCGACCGACTTCACGCTGTCGAACCTGCCGCTGGGCGTGAACTCGGGCTTTCTCGCGTTCTCGACCACGTCGACGCCGCTCGACTTCTTCCTGTGGGACGGGACCCTCATGGTGGATCTCGCATCCGCCGTGTTCGCGCCGATGCCGACGACCTTCTCGGCGGAGCTGCCCGGCAGCCTCAACGGCGTCACGATGTTCTTCCAGGGAATCATCCTCGAGCCGGGCACCGGATTGGTGATGACGGATGCGACCCGGATTCCGTTCTTCGAAGCGAAGGCGGCGTTCTCGTCCGGCTCGCAGGCGCACGTCCTCGACGAGGACCTGATGGCGATCGTCGGCAGCGCGAATGGCGTGAACGCGATGAGCACGGAGTTCACCCCGGACCGCGCGCGGCTCTACGCCGTGATCCACGGCTCGCCCGCGACCGTGCGGTGCTACGACGTCACGGGGAACGGCCTCAGCCTCGTCGACACGTTCTTGCTGTCGGGCACGAATCGCAACGGTTCGTGCATGGCGCAGGACGGCGCCAAGATGTGGGTCGCGTGCCACGACGGCATCAGCCAGATCGACACCGACCCGAGCAGCCCGAGCTACAACACCGAGACGGCGTACCTGCCGACGCCGATCACCGGTCAGCCGGGCACCGCGGGTGGCTCCGGCCCGATCTCGGTCGCGGCGATGCCGGACAACTCGAAGCTGTTCATCGCGTACGGCGAGGCCGTTGGCTGGCCGAATGCGGGCACGCTCGGGATCATGGATCTGCCGTCGGGCGCGACGCGCTCCGCGCCGCTGACGACCGGCGGCGACCTGCTCGGCTTCGCGCACGAGTACTCCGACGTCGTGATCGCCGAGAACGGCGACTTCGCCTACGTCGTCGAGTTCGGCGTCGACCCGTTCGGCGGCTTCGTCAACGGCTTCACGAATGGCGGTCTCGTCAGCGTGATCGAGACCGCGTCCGAGACCGAGATCCTGACGATCCCGACGGATGGCTTCGAGGCGCGCGAGATGGCGATCGACCTGCTCGACAAGAGCCTGTGGATCGCGCACGTCGACGGCAACGGCGATGCCGAGGCGGTGCGGATCGACATCGACACCCGGTCCGCGGACCTGTGGACGCTCACGGATCGACTGCCGATCACCAGCGGTCCGTTCGCTTCGGGTGCCGGTCCGCGCTCGGTCGCTCTGTCGGCCGACGGCAGCACCCTGCTGACGTCGACGCAAGGCAGCAGCAACCCCGAGCTGCATCGCCTCGACACGATCACCGGCGCGGTCACGACGATCGCGACGCCGGGGTCGTGGCCGGACGGCGTGTCGATCCAGCGCTACTGAGGCGCCCCGTCGCTCAACTCGAGCGGATCATCGAGAGGAACTCGCGGCGGGTCTTCGAGTTCTCCCGAAACGCGCCGGTCATCCGGCTGGTGACCGTCACGCAGTCCGACTTGCGCACGCCGCGCGCCGACATGCACTGGTGTACGGCTTCGATGACGACGGCGACGCCCTTCGGCTTGAGCACGCGGTCCATCGCGTCCGCGATCTGCGCGGTCAGCTTCTCCTGGATCTGCAGCCGCTTGGCGTAGACGTCGACGAGGCGCGCGATCTTGGAGATTCCGACGACGCGCTTGTCCGGGAGATACGCGACGTGGGCCTTGCCCACGAACGGCACCATGTGGTGCTCGCAGTGAGACTCGAGCTGGATGTCGCGGAGCGTCACCATCTCGTCGTAGCCCTCGATCTCGCTGAACGTCTTCTTGAGGATGGCTTCGGGATCGGCCTTGTAGCCGGCGAAGAACTCCTCGTAGGCCTTGGTGACGCGCTTGGGCGTCTCCAGCAGCCCTTCCCGAGTCGGGTCGTCCCCGGCCCAGGCGATCAGCGTGCGCACGGCGTCTTCGGCTTCGGCGCGAGTCGGGGTCGCGCCCTTCCCGTTCGTGGCGTGTGGTTTGCGCGCACCGTTCCGGCCGGCGTCGGTATCGAGTTCGAATTCGGTCATGATCGGTTTCGGAGTGGGGGCGCGGATTCTAAGCCGCGCGCTGATCCGGTTGCCAGGATCGGGGCCCGCGGCGGCTAAAGTGAGACCCGATGTCTCGAATCGCCCTTGCCATCGTCTGCTGCGTCGCCGTGGGCTGCGCCAACATCCACTCCGTCGACGGCGGCCGCCTCGTGCGGTGTGCGCAACTCGACGCCGACGACTATGCGGAACTCATCGAGGAGTACGGGATCCGCACGGTGGTGCGCCTGCGCGGCGGCAAGCCGGGGGACGAAGGCTTCGACGCGACCCGTCTGCCGACCGAGGCGGCCGGGGCCACGTTCGTCCACTTGCCGACGTCGGCCACGCGCATGCCCGAGCGGGACTACCTCGTGAACATCTGGCGCACGATCCAGACCGCGGAGTATCCGATGCTCGTGCACTGCAAGGCCGGCGCGGATCGCACCGGGCTCGCGAGCGCGCTCTACGTTCTGCACCGAACCGGAGACCTGCGTCTCGCGAAGGAGCAGCTGCACACGTTCCCCTACCTGCACATGGGGTGGGGGCGCACCGACGCGATGGACCAGGTGCTCGAGCAGTATGAACCCTACGCGGGCGTGCTCGACTTCGGCGACTGGGCGGCGACGATCTACCGCAAGTAGCGGATCAGTAGATCCAGTGCCCGTCGATGAGGCCGTTGTGCAGCAAGAGTAGCTGCTTGTCTCGCTCCCACGGCATTCCGACGATGCCGTAGAGTTCATGGCTACCGAGCACGCGGCCGTGCGGTTGCACCATCGGGCCGAGGTTGTGCATCAGCAGCTTCCACGTGTGTCCGTCGAAGAACGTCCCATCATAGAACGCGCCGGACGCGAACAGCACGGGCGGACCGAGCGGGCTCGGCTCGACGGTGCCGAACCACGCGGTGCCGTTTTCGTCCAGGCTCATCGCCGGGCCCTCACTGATGCCTCGCATCATGAGGTATCCCATGCGCACGCTGCCCGAGTAGATCGCCGTGCGCACCAGCGTGAAGTTGAACCCCGGCGGGTTCGGGATCGTCTGGGGTTGCAGCACCGTCACGCCGTTGACGGCTGCCGTGATCTGGTCGCCGACCGCGTCGATGCGGATCGCGAACGGCACACCCGCGGTTGCATTCGGCACGGCGATCTGCGGTGTGATCGGGCCGTAGCCCTGACCGAGATCCGCGAACAATCGGGTCGCGATCGTGTTGTTGCTGGTCTTGATGAAGAGCACGCGCGGTCCCGCTTGGAATCCGCCGTCGCGTGTGGGGGCGCGAAGCGTGAACCCGAGCCACTCGTGGTCGGAGCTGGGCATCATCGTCAGCTCGGAGACGATTGTCTGGTTTCCGAGGCGGTGCCCCATGACCAGGGCTTCGAGGTTCGTCGACGTGAAGACGACGTCGCCGTCGTCGATGGTGAGAGGACCGCTCCCGCCCTGCGAACGCATCACGCCCGAGTTGCCGTCTTCGAACGCAGCGATGACGGTCTGCGGCAAGCGAGGATTGGCAGGTGGCGCGATCTGGAGCGCGTCCAGCGTCGCCTGGAGTTCGGCCTCACCCTGCGACGTGTTGACATACTTCACGTAGCTGTGTGTCGAGTCCTGAGACGTCGTCCAGGAGTTGCCGTTCGAGGTGATGTTGTTGTAGCCGACGTCGACGCGGTTCCAGAGCGTGCCGAGGCCGCGCACGGCGTACACCACCGCGGAGTGGTCCCACGCCGGGCGGTCGGGCTGCGGCTGACCGGTGAACTGCTCGAAGAACGTCAGCCAGCTCTCGTACGCGTAGCCCACCGGATGCGTGTTCTCGAACGTGCGAATGACGTCCCCGGTGCGCACGTCGTCCGCGATCTCGATGCCGACGAACGTGTAGGGGACGCCGAGCGCATTCATCTCGTCGGCGACGAACCGCGTGACGGGCCACAGTCCGTTGTAGTGCGAGTTGAACTCGGTCCCGTGCGAGGGGAAGCCACCGGCGAGGCTGACGAGCTCGTGCACCTTGTTCTGCACGAGTTCGGCACCCGTCATCGGTGAGATCGCGTCGGCGGGCGAGCGCAGCAGCTCGTCGATGTTGGTGAGGAAGCCGATCGTGACGATGGTGATGCTGTCGTCGGGCGCCTCCGAGAGAAGCCTGCGGTAGAGATCGCACGCGTCTTCGCTCTCGGGGTCGTCGTTCGGGAACACGTGCGCGAGGTTGCCCGCGTACGCCGAGAGCTGCGGAATGAGCGAGCCGTTGTACTGTCCGATCGGGATGTTCGGCCTTCCGTAGAACGTGTTCACGGCGTCGATGCCGCGCGATGCCCAGGGCTCGAGCGAGCTGCACATCACGGCGCGGATCGAGCATTCACCGAGGTCGGCGAGAGCGTGCAAGACGCCGAGTGCTCCCGCGTCGTCGCAGTCAGCCCTAAAGTCGGTGTCCAGAATGACATCGACCGGTGCCTGGGCGAAGAGGGGCGCCGAGAGCAGTCCGGCCAGAGTGAGGAATGGCGTGGCGAGCCTCATGGTGTGAACCTACGCAATGACCCGCCCCCGGAAGTCGGGGCTTTTGGGGGATTTTGCGCGCCGTTCGGCGCGACGGCAATGCACTGCGGTGTGGCGTGGTTCTCGCGTCCGGGGCACATGCCCGGCATGATGACCGCACCACGCGGCCCGAACGAAGGGTCGTGCCACGCAATTGCAGTCCATGAAGCACTTTCGCACCGCAGCTGTCCTCACTCTCTCGATCCTTCCTCTCTCCGTCGCTCGAGCGCAAGAGGGAGGGGAACTCGGTCGCATGTGGACGTTCGAGAATCCGCCGCTCGCGTACCTCGAGAAGGAATACGGCTTCAAGCCGAATCAGGCGTGGCTCGACAGCGTCCGATTGGCGTCGCTGCGCTTCGGTCAGGGCTGCTCGGCGTCGTTCGTCTCGCCCAAGGGGCTGATCATGACGAACCACCACTGCGTGCGCGACGACGTCGCCAACGTGCAGGGTGCGAACGACTGGGTGAAGGACGGTTTCGTCGCGTCGTCGTATGCGGATGAAGTGCAGGTGCCCGGGCTGACCGTGCAGCAGCTCGTCGGCATGCGCGACGTCACGGCCGACATGAATCGCGGCGTGAAGGCGGACGACGATGACGAGACGATCGCGACGAAGCGCGCGGACAACCAGGCCGATATCATCGCGAAGGCGCGCGCCGAACACCTCGACCGCGACGCGCAGGTCGTCGAGCTGTTCCAGGGCGCGCGCTACCAGCTCTACCTCTACAAGATCTACTCGGACGTGCGGCTCGTCATGACGCCGCACCTGCAGACGTCGCACTTCGGTGGGGACCCCGACAACTTCACCTACCCGCGATTCGGGATCGACTTCTCGTTCTGCCGTGCCTATGAGAACGGCCAGCCGGCGGACACGCAGCAGCACTACTTCCGCTGGAGCCAGCACGGACCGCAGCCCGGTGAGCTCGTGTTTGTCACGGGCAACCCCGGCAGCACCGACCGTCTGCTGACGAAAGCACAGTTCGAGTATCAGCGTGACGCGGCGTATCCGCGCGTGCTGCAGATGCTCGATCACCGCATCGACATCTTGTCCGCGTTCATGCAGGGCAGCCCGGAGCTCGAGAAGCGCTACCGGACGACGCTGCTGTCGTTCCAGAACGGGCAGAAGGCGTACCGAGGTGGGCTCGGCGGTCTGCGTGACAAGGAGTTCATGGCTCGCAAGGACCGCGCGGAGCGCGCGTTCCGCGAGCGCGTCAAGGCCAACGAAGAGCTGAACGAGAAGTACGGCTCGCTGTGGGACGACCTCGCGAAGGTGGCGGCGGCACAGACCGCGCTCGAAGGTCCGCTGAACTTCCAGACCGGCGGCGGTTCGCCGCACCTCGATCGCGCCCTGATGGTCGTGAGCGCGGCGCGCGCGTCGCAGAATGGCGACCCGCGCGCGGGGGAGTTCGCGGCGATGGCGCAGGGCATGCCGCTGCGCTACAGCCCGCTGCGCGCGGAGCTCGTCATCGACCACTTCGTCCGAGCGCTCGACTGGCTGCCGCGCACCGATCCGTTCTTGCGGGTGTTGCTGAACGGTCGTTCGCCGCGCGACGCCGAGCAGTGGATCCGCTCGGGTAAGATCGAGAGCGACGACTTCGTCGCGAGCCTGCTCGCGGGCGGCATGGCCGCGGTCGAAGCGAGCACCGACCCCGCGATCCAGGTCGCGCGGGTGCTGGCGCCGCGCATCGAGGCGAACGGTGCGATGGCGGCTGAGCTCGAGTCGCGCGCCGCCGTGCTCGGCACCAAGATCGGGCTCGCGCTGTTCGAGACCTACGGCGACGACGTCAGCCCGGACGCGACGTTCACGCTCCGCCTCAGCGACGGCGTCGTGCAGGGCTACGACTACAACGGCACGAAAGCGCCGTGGCACACGTCGTTCTACGGGCTCTACGGTCGCAACGCCGCGTTCGACGACAAGTATCCGTTCAGCCTGCCGGCGGTCTGGAAAGAGCGACGCGACACGATCGACATGAAGAAGTCGGTGAACTTCGTCTGCACCGTCGATTCGACCGGCGGCAACTCCGGGAGCCCGGTCATCAACCAGAACCGCGAGATCGTCGGCTTGCTGTTCGATGGCAACATCGAGTCGCTGCCGAACGACTTCATCTTCGACGATGGGGCCGGTCGCTCGGTGTGCGTGCACACCGACAGCATGGTCGAGGCGCTGACGAAGGTGTACGACGCGCAGTGGATCGCCGACGAGCTGGCCGGCAAGTAGCCCCGGCGATTGGGATCCTGCTTTGGTGGGGCGGTGCGTGCGTCGCTCCGGACGCGGCGGTCGACCCGTTCGCGCCGCGACGGTTGTTCGGGCCGGGCGAGTTCTCCGCGTGGTCGCGGAGCGACTACGAAGGCGGCTCAGCGGCCGTGCTCCGAAACGGTGTCATCCACCTGGCGAAGGGGGACCCGATCTCGGGCTTCCGTCGCCACGAGCTGGGCTCGCTCCCGACCATCGACTACGAAATCGAGCTCGATGCGCAGCGCGTCGAGGGCATCGACTTCTTCCTGGCGCTTACGTTCCCGGTCGGTGATGACCACTGTTCGCTCGTGCTCGGTGGGTGGGGCGGGCAGCTCAGCGGTCTGTCGAGCCTCGACGACTTCGACGCTTCGCAGAACGTCACCACGCAGCCCGTCCAGTTCGACAACGGACGATGGTATCGCGTGCGTCTACGGGTCGGGGTGGCGCACATCCGCGCGTGGGTCGACGATCAGCTGCTGCTCGAGGTCGGCACGTCGGAGTACCGACTCGGTATTCGGCACGAGATGACGGAGTCGCTGCCGTTCGGGATCGCGTGTTACGACACGGACGCCGCGTATCGGGACATGACGATTCGCCGACTGCGCGCGGACGAAATCGACGAGAATTGACTGCGTCGGCCGGCTATCGGCCCAGCCGCCACTCCTCGCCATTCGTGAGCGTCAGGCGGCAGCCGCCAGAACGAGGTGCGCCGTACGACTCAGCGCTGGATCGCGCTCGCGAGTTCGGCGCGCGGGATCTCCCGCTGCTCACCTTCGACGAGGTCTTTGAGCATCGCGACGCCCTTCTGCGCTTCGTCGCCGCCGACGATCAGCGCGTAGCGAATTCCGGCCTTCGTCGCGTACTTGAACTGCTTGGCGAGCTTCGTCGCTTCGCCGTACACCTCGGTGTTGATGCCGGCGTTGCGCAGCTCGGAGGCGATCTTGCGGTACTCCTCGCCGAGCGAGGCGTCCATCTGTGTGACGAGCACCTGCGTCGAGCTCCCGGCGTCGGTCGCGAGCACGCCGGCGGTGCGCAGCTGCTCGAACAGGCGCGTCGCGCCGATCGAGATGCCGACGCCCGGCAGCTTCGACTTCGTGTACAGGCTCGCGAGGTCCTCGTAGCGTCCGCCCGAGCACACGCTGCCGACCTCTGGGTGCGCGTCGAGCAGCGTCTCGTAGACCGTGCCCGTGTAGTAGTCGAGCCCGCGCGCGATCGCGAGGTTCGCCTGGTAGCGACTCGGGGCGACGCCGTAGTCGGCGATCGCGGCGAGTACGCGGTCGAGCTCTTCGACGCCTTCGCGGAACGTGTCGTTCGTGACGTCCATCGCGCGGAGCTTCTCGGTCGTGGCCGAGCGGTCGCCGCGCAGCTCGATGACCTCGATGAGTTTGGCGAGCGAGTCCTCGCTCAGGCCGAAGTCGCCCTCGCGCAGCGTCTCGAGCACGGCGTCGCGTCCGCGCTTGTCGATCTTGTCGATCTCGCGCAGCACGGCCGCGATCTTGTCCGCGTCCTCGAACCCGAAGGAGCCCATGAGGCCGCGCAGGATCTTGCGGTTGCTGATGTGGATCGTGAACTCCCCGACTTCGAGCGCGGAGAAGACGTGGTCGATCACGACCGGGATCTCGGCGTCGGCGGCGAGCCCCAGAGAGTCCTTGCCGATCACGTCGATGTCGCACTGGTAGAACTCCCGGAACCGACCGTGTTGCGCGCGCTCCCCGCGGTAGACGCGTTGGATCTGGTAACGCCGGAACGGGAACGCGAGGTCGTGCTCGTGCTGCGCGACGTAGCGCGCGAGTGGCACGGTCAGATCGAAGCGCATCGCGAGCTTCGGGGGTTCGCCCTGCGCGAGCGAGCCCGTGGATTGCACGAAGTAGACCTGCTTCTCGGTGTCTCCGCCCGACTTGGTCAGCAAGACGTCACGCATCTCGATGACGGGCGTCTCGATCGGCAGGAAGCCGAAGCGTTCGTAGCCCGCGCGGATGGTGTCGAGAAAGCGCTGCAGCACGACCTGCTCGCGCGGCAGGAGTTCCATGACGCCGGGCATCGTCCGCGGCTTGACTCGTTCCATCGATCAGGCCCCCTTTGCTCAGGCTTCGGTGTAGCGGGCGCGAATGCGCGGCACGAGATACTCGGAGAACGCGGTGTCGAGGTCGTGCTCGGGGGCGAATCCCCAGTCACGACGCGCGGCGGAGTCGTCGACGTCGGCGGGCCACGAGTCGACGATCGCCTGGCGCTGGAGGTCCGGTTCGAACGTGATCTCCGCGTTCGGGAATGCGCCCTGCACGATCTTCGCGAGTTCTCCGGCGGACGGGTTGAAGCTCTGCAGGTTGTAGACGTGGCGCGACAGCGCGTCTTCTGGCGCGTTCGCCAGTTGCAGCAGTGCTTGGATCGCGTCGGGCATCGTCATGAACGGGATCCGTGTGTCGGGGCGGACGAAGCACGCGTACGGCTCGTCCTGCGCGGCGGCGTGGATCATCTCCGGAGCGAAGTCGCTCGTGCCGCCGGACGGCACCGTGTCGGCGCTGATCAGGCCGGGGAACCGCACGCCGCGGAACTCGAGGATGTTGTCGATCCGATCCTGCGCGAGCTGCCGGTAGTGGCTGGCGTAGTAGCGGCCGAGGTGCTCGACGTAGAGCTTGTTGCAGCCGTACATCGTCGTCGGCATCAGGTGGTCGTCTTCGAGCACCTTGCCGGCCGCGGCCTTGGTCTCGAGGTCCGCGATGCCGTAGGCGGCGATCGAACTCGGCAGGATGAAGCGCACGCGACGGCCGTGCGAGCGGCTCTGTTCGGCCGCGAGCTGCAGCAGGCTCAGCGTGCCGCCGACGTTGACGTCGTGCGCGGTCTCCGGCGTGAACTCGGCGCGCGTCGAGAGCAGCGCGGCGAGGTGGAACATCTCGGTGATCTCGAACGTCGCGAGCAGTCGGCCCAGGAGCGCCGCGTCGCAGATGTCCCCGACGAAGGTCTCCATGCAGAGGCTGCGAATTTCGCGATCGAGCTTGCGGATGTCGAGGGCGACGATGTCACGGCGCCCGGAGTCGTGCAGGGCGCGGATCAAGCCGTGGCCGACTTCACCACCGGCGCCGGTGATCAGCACCGCGGAGTTGCGGCGGCCGCCGGCGGCAGAACTCTTCTGTGTCAACTGGGAGACCTCGAGGGATTCGGATGGGGGGCGGCGATCCTACCTGCCGGAGGTTCGCGGGCACAGCGCGAGTGCGGCGGCACTCATCGCGCGGACGCCGGTCCGCAGCGAGGGCGCGGGGTCGGGGTAGTAGCCGGCCGAGTGCAGGCCCGGTGACGGCTCGCCATTCGCCGCGTAGCGCGCCAATCGCGTGGGTGCGATTGTCCCGAGGCGGAACATGAAGATCGGTACGCCGGCGCGGCCGTAGCGCGCGAAGTCTTCTCCCGTCATGACCTGATCGACTTCGACGACGTTGTCGGCGCCGAGCGTCTTGCGGAAGACATCGGCGACGCGTGCCGTCAGCTGCGGGTCGTTCGACAGTGATGGGGTGCCCTCCGAAAACTCGACCTTCGGCTCCGGCGCGCCGGCGCCCATGGCGATCGCTTTCGCCTTACGGATGATCGCCGCGTGGATGTGCGCGCGGACCTCGTCGGTCATGCTGCGCACGGTCAGCTGCAGGTCACAGCGGTCGCTGATGATGTTGTGCTTCGTGCCGGCCTGGATCGCGCCGACCGTGATCACGGCCGGCTGGATCGGCTCGATCTCCCGGGACACGATCGTTTGCAGCTGCAGCACGAGCTGGGAGGCTTGCACGATCGGGTCGATCGTGACGTGCGGCGTCGCGCCGTGGCCGCCGCGACCGAACATCGTGATGTCGACGCTGTCGACGTTGGCCATGACGGGGCCCGCGCGGTAGCCGACGCGCCCCGCCGCGAGGTCGGAGGTCACGTGCAGCGCGAGCGCGAAGTCCGGCAGCGCAAACCGCTCGAAGAGTCCGTCGTCCAGCATCGCCTTCGCGCCGGCGCCGCGCTCTTCGGCCGGTTGACCGATGCAGAGCAGCGTCCCGGACCAGAGCTCCTTGTGCGCGGCGAGGAACTGCGTCGTGCCGATGAGCACAGTCATGTGAACGTCGTGGCCGCACGCGTGCATGACGCCCTGGACCCGGCCGTCGTCGAGCTCCTTGCGGATCTTCGACATGTAGTCGAGGCCGGTGCGCTCCCCGATGGGGAGGGCGTCCATGTCCGCGCGCAGCATCAGCGTCGGGCCGGGACCGTTCTCGAGGACCGCGACGACGCCGAGCTTCCCTACGTTGCGCGAGACCTGGGCCCCGGTCTTCGCGAGCTCCTCCGCGAGGCGCTTCGACGTCTGGATCTCGCGGAACGAGACTTCCGGGTTGCGGTGGAAGTGCTTGTAGGTCTCGATGAGTCCGGGTGTCGCGGCATCGAGCCACTTGGCGGTCGGTTCACCCTGCGCGGTCAGGGCGCACGCGAACAGGCACGTCGCCATGGGGATCCACTTCATGAGTCGGCTCCGGCGGTCGCGACGCGCACGGTTCGGACCATTCGTTCGGCGCGCTCGCGAATCGCGTCGAAGCGCCCGTTCGCGAGGTCGTCACGGTCAAACAGGTCGTTCACGAAGCCGACACCGAATGCGCCGGCTGCGAAGTACTCCGGCGTGTTCTCGATCGTCGCCCCCGACGTCGGGAAGATCCTCAGGAACGGCAGCGGGCCGAGGCACGCGCGCACGAAGTTCGGCCCGTCGGCCGGCCCGGGGAAGAGCTTGATCAGGTCTGCTCCGGCGCGGTGGGCGCACAGCATCTCGGTCGGAGTCATCGCGCCGGGGATCGAGACGATGCCGTTGGTCCGGCACCATGCGATGACCTCCGGGTCCGTTGCCGGTGCGACGAGGAATCGCGCGCCGGCATCGACCGCGCTCTGGGCATTGTCGAGCGACAGGACGGTGCCCGCGCCGACCGTGAGGTCGTCACGCTTCGCGAAATCGGCGATGTGCTCGAGCGCGTTCGGCGTGTTGAGCGTGAACTCGATCACGCGGAAGCCGCCGTCTACTGCGGCTTGCATTGCCGGCGCGACGGCGTCGGGGAGGTGCGTGCGTAGGATCGCGGAGCAGCGCTCGCGTTCGAGGGCTTCGAGGGCGGTCATCGCGGGCGATCATACGGAGCCGCCCGCACCGGTCGAAGCCAGCCAGTCTACTTCCTTGGTTTCTCGACCGGGCGAATCGCGACGCCTTCCTGGTCGTTCGAGCCGACCGTGACCTGGCTGTCGTGAACCCACTCGAATCCGTCCTTGGCCTTTGGACCGTTGATGCGCACGGTCCAGGTGCCCGGCGAGAGCTCGGTGGTTTCCCACTTGCCCTCGTGGGTTCCGACCCAGTGCTGCTCGCCGGCCGGCTTGCCCGCGGCGTCGACCTTCGTGAAGCGCATCCAGATCCAGTCGGGCTTCTGGTCGCCGAAGGCGCTCGTGTCGAGCGTGCCGCTGACGCGCAGCATCTGCTTCATCGAGATCTGAACGCCGGAGCGCTGCAGGCCCGGCTCGACGACGACCTTGGACATGCGGCCCTTTTGCTCTTCGGTCTCGGCCTCGAGCTGGTACTCGCCGGCCGGGATGCGTTCGAACTCGAAGTTGCCGCTCGCGTCGGCGGTCGTGTGGAACCAGACATGGCCCTTGCCGCCGCGCACCTGGCCGTTCGCGCTGATGCGCGCGGTCTGCGGCGAGCCGTCCATCCCGGACACGGTGCCGGACATCGAGCCGATCGAGATCTCGATCGTGATGTCGTGGATCTCGTTCTCCTTGACCTCGACGGAGTCCGACCAGATCGAGTTGCGGTTGGGGCGGAACTCACCCTGCTTCGGGATCTCGTAGAGCTGGACGTTGGCGCGGCCGACCTTGACCTGGCCGAGATCGAAGCGGCCACCGGCGTCGACTTCCGCGACGCGGCGCTGGCCGTTGGCCCAGGTCATGATCGTCATGTCGCGCGCCGGCGCCCCGTCGACGATGACGGTGCCGAGGATCTGGCCGGACGGTCCGTCCACCTGCTGCTGGCCGGGGTCCGTGTCGAGGTTGATCGTGGCCGTGCCGCCGGAGACCACCTCGACGGTCTTTCGGGTGCCACTCGTGCGCATCCACGATGCCTGCATCAGCGACATCAGCTTGCCCGGCGAGGTGATGGCCGCGATCGAGTCCATCGGTCGCAGGCGGTACTCCCCGGGTCGCAGTCCGGTGATCTCGAACTGCCCGTCTAGGTCGGGCGTGACCAAGCGCGGCATGTTCTCCAGCGCGCCGCGATCCCCGCTCGACCACTTCCGTTCGATCGTGATCGACCACTTGCCCGGCGTCGGCGGCTGCCCCTTCTCCATGAGCGTGCCGGTGATCTTGCCCGGCTCGATCATCTGGAGCGTGATCGGTTCTTGCGGCGGCAGGTTCGTGTTGCCGTGGGCGTTGCCGTAGGCGGGGTGGTAGGCCGTGAAGCGGATCTGAGTCGCGGCGACCGAGTCGACCTCGAGGCGTCCGTCCTCGTCCGTCGTGCCGCAGTGCACCGGGAACTCCGGGATCCGCGGGCGCTTGCCCCGCGCTTCGACGTAGAACGCGCAACCCTTGAGCGGCGCGCCGTTCGGGTCGAGGACGGTGACTTCGAACGACTGGTCCGCCCGCAGAGTCACGGAGGTCTCCGTATCGCCGTCGATCTTGACGCTCTCCGAGCCGACCGCGTGCCCGTCCGCGTGGACGAGGAGCGCGAACTCGCCGGAAGGGACGTCACGGATCGCCCAGCGGTTGTCTTCGAGCGCCTCGAGTCGGGACTCGACGTCGACGGGGGACGTCGCGCCCCACATCGCCATCTCGATCGCGCCCTCGCCGAGCTTGCCGGGCGTCAGCTGGAACTTCGGGTTCTGGATCGCGAGGCCGGGCTCGCTCTCGACGCTGACGACGAGGTCGTAGGTCGCCTGGAGCTGGATCTCGATGTCGCGCGTGATCGGCTGCGACTCCGCGACCGTCCACGGGTCACCGGCCGTGCGGCGCGCGGCGACGATGACGTTCTGGTTGGGGAACCCGTTGAGTTCGAACTCGCCCTTGGCGTTCGTATTCGGCGCGAAGCGCGCGAAGTGCACCGGAATCGCGCCGACCGGCGCGGCGAGGATCTCGGCGTCCGGGATCGGCTTGCCTTCGGTGTCGATGACGCGGCCCATCAGCGCCTCGCCGTCGCGCATGCTGATCTCGCCCAGGTCCTTCTCCTGCCCGGACTTGATCGTGAGGCGTTGCTTGACGTGGGGGAGGTGGCCGCGCTTCGTGATCGCGAACACGTTGGCGCCGGGGATCACGCCGGTCAGGCGGAAGCTGCCGTCTTCTCCCGCGTAGGTCGTCGGGATCGGCAGCATGTCGAAGCGTTCTTTGACCCAGCCCGGGCAGGTCGCGATGAGCGTGCGGCCGTTCTCGGCGATGATCAGTCCACCCTCGGGGTCGAACTGCTCGACGGGCGCCATCGACAGCAGCGCGCCCGGAATGTCCGCCGCGCGCACGAGCGCGCCCGGAATCGGCTCGCCCTCCTCGTCCACGACGATGCCGGTCAGGATGCCGCTCGGCCGGATGACGATGTCGCCGAGGTCGACGATCTCACCGGGGCCCGGGATCTGATCGACGATGTGCAGCGCGGGGGCGTCGCTGCCGTGGCCGGCGCGCACCAGGTAGAACCCGTGTGGCCAGACGCCCGTGATCTCGAACTTCCCATCGTCGCCGCTTTCGGTCTCGCCGGCGTCGACGTCGAGCGCGCCACGCGCCTGCCCGAGCATCGGCGTCACGCCCTGCGACAGCACCGAGTCTTGGGCGAAGCGGAACAGCTCGACCTTCGCGTCGGGCACCGGCGTCGCGTCCTCGGTGACCAGTCGGCCGCGGAAGCCGGTCAGCGCCGCGCGGATGCGCGGGTCGAGGTCCCGTTTGGCCGGGGCGGACACGACGGAGGTGCGGCTGCTCTCGGCGCTCGCGTCCTCGGCCTTCATGCCTGCGTCCTGGTCCTCGGGCGTCTCCTCTTCGGCAATTTCTTCCTCGCCCACGCCGACCGGACCGATGGGGACGGTCTCGCCGTTGTTCCCGAAGAGCAGCAAGCCGACCACCGCGAGGATGACGACGGCGATGAGGGAAACGATCAGCCTGGGGTTCATGAAGGGGCTCCGGAGGACGAGGCGGACGCGGGAATGTCCCTGATGTCGTAGCCGTCCTGCATTATTCTCCTGTCGGTGTCCCGAATATCGCACGACGGCGCTGAACTTTCTCCCTGGGTCGTGCGCTGGGCCGGATCGCTGCGTCCGGAAAGCCGTGTGCTGGACCTGGCCTGCGGCGCTGGGCGGCACGCCCGTTACCTCGCTGACACCGGGCGGCACCGGGTCGTCGGTGTCGATCGAGACCTGTCCGGCGTCGCGGACCTTCGCGATGACGCGCGGTTCGAATGGTTCGAATCGGATCTCGAAAACGGCCCCTGGCCGCTCGGCGATCGCCAGTTCGACGCCGTGGTCGTCACGAACTATCTGTGGCGCCCCCTGTTCGAGGGCATCGTCCGCAGCGTCGCACCGGGAGGTCTCCTCATCTACGAGACATTTGCGGCCGGCAATGAATCCTATGGCCGCCCGCGCAATCCCGATTTCCTCCTGAGTGAGGGCGAACTCCTCGCGCGCGTTACGCCTCTGCTCGTGATCGCCTTCGAACAGGGGGTGGAGGACCGCGGGGAGGGACGAATGCGAGTCGTCCAGCGCATCGCGGCGACCGCGGATTCGTTCCCCGTGGACTTGGCCTCGGATTGTGCCATGCCACCGGCCGAGTCGTAGCGTCACGAGTTCGTCACGCGGATTCTCACGTCGGAACGGAGGTGCCGTTGGGAGGTTGCATCGTCCCCGGCAAGCGTCTACACAAACGGGGCGAGCTGAGGCCATCGGCTCGACACCTCGCATGAGCTCAACGCTGCAAAGCCCGAACTCGGACACGATCACGCGCGGAGTGCGCGTGCGCGCCTGCGCTCAGTATGTGCCCGAGCAGTCCGATCCCGACCGGTGCTCCTTCGTCTACGTCTACCGGATCACGATCTCCAACGATGGAGAGAACCCGGTCACACTGCGACGCCGACACTGGATCATCCTCGACTCGCACGGCGAGCGCGACGACGTCCGCGGCGCGGGAGTCGTCGGCGAGACGCCGACGATCCAGCCCGGTGGGTCCTACGAATACGTCAGCCGCTGTCCGCTGTCGACGCGTTGGGGGACGATGGAAGGGTCGTACGCGTTCACCGACGTATCGGGTGAAGAGTTCGACGTCGAGATCGGCCGCTTCTTCCTCGTGCCGTCGTCCGCGACTTCGGCCGAAGTCTGACGCACGTCAGAATCGGATCCGGCCTTCCAGATACGGTGTCACCGCGCCGGCGAGCGTGACGCGATCGCCACGCACCGCGCAGCCGACGTCGCCGCTGCGCGCGGAGATCTGCCGTCCCTGGAGCTCGGTCTTGCCGAGTTGTTCAGCCCAGTAGGGCGCGAGCGAGCAGTGCGCCGAGCCGGTCACCGGATCCTCCGGGACGCCGACGGTTGGGCCGAAGAACCTCGAGACGAAGTCGACGTCCTGGCCGGGTGCCGTGCAGACGACGGGTCGGCCGATCGCGGTCAGCTTCGCCATGTCCGGGGTGAGCGCCGCGACGTCGCCCTCGGTCGCGAAGATCGCGAGCCAGTAGGGCGCGTCGTGCACCGCGGTCGGCGCGGCTCCGAGTGCGTCGGCGAACGGAGCCGTGTCGACGGATTCGCGCGCGGGTGGTCGCGACGGAAAGTCGAGTTCGATCGCTCCGTCGTCTCGGCGCAGCGCGCGCAGTTCTCCGCTGCGGGTCTCGAATCGGACCTCGGTCGAGCCGGGTTCCAAGCGTTCGAAGACGACCCACGACGATGCGAGGGTCGCGTGTCCGCAGAGATCGACTTCGACTGCGGGAGTGAACCACCGGAGTTCGTACCGCCCGGCGCCGCCGACGAGGTATGCCGTCTCGGACAGATTGTTCTCCAGTGCGATCGCGGCCAGCACGTCGTCGTCGAGCCAGGACTCGAGCGGACACACGGCCGCGGGGTTGCCGCCGAACACGCGGTCGGTGAACGCATCGCACTGATAGATCGGAATCATGGCGCCATGGTGTCGGTTTCTTCGACGGATCGCACGGGCCGTGTCGTCGATGACAGCGCCGGTGTGGCGATTCCCGACAGCGGGGTTCGGCGTTCGCTCGATACATCGATGTGTCCACCTCGCCGCAGCCGCCGCCGCCATCGCCGCCAGAGCGCCGTCCCACGACGCGCGCCTCGGTGCTGTGGAATCTCGGCGGCCAGGGCGGGGTGCAGATCGTGCGGCTCACGGGCATGCTCGTGCTCGCGACACTGCTCGCCCCTGGCGACTTCGGTCTCATGGCGATGGTCTGGGCGGTCACGGGGCTCGTCGAGCTGTTCGTCGACCTCGGGACAGGTCAGGCGATCATCCAACGCAAGGAGCTGACGCCGCGGCTGTGCAGCTCGGTGTTCTGGGCGAACGTCGTGTTCGCGGGACTGGCCGCGTGCGTCGTCGCGACGGGCGCGGTCACGATCGCAGCGCTGTTCCAAGAGCCCGCGCTTCGTCCGCTGATCATCGCGATCGCGCCCGTGTTCTTGCCGGCGTCGCTCGGTGTCGTGCCGTCGGCGCTGCTGCAACGCTCGATGCGCTTCGACAAAGTCGCGCGGGCGCGCATCGTCGGCGCGGTCGCCGGGGCCGGGACGTCGATCACGGCGGCGTGTCTCGGCCACGGCGTATGGTCGTTGGTCTACGGTCACTACGCCGGTGCGATCGCGACCGCGACACTGCTGTGGACGAGCTCGCGCTGGTGGCCGACGTTCGCGGTTTCGTTCGCCGATCTGCGCGCAGTCGCCGGCTTCAGCCTCAACCTCGCGGCGGTCAACCTCAGCAACTTCGTGTTCGGTCAGATCGATACCCTCGTCGTCGGTCGCTGGCTCGGCCGAGACGTGCTCGGCTGCTACTCGCTCGCGAAGAAGATCGTCCTGCAGCCGATCCTGCTCGCCGGAAGCTCGGTCGCGAACGTGCTGTTCTCGCGCTTCGCGCGCATGGCCGAGGATCCCGAGGCGATTCGCCCGCGCTACCTCGATGCGAGCGCCGCGGTCGTCGCGCTGCTCGCGCCGGTTGCCCTCGGGATGGCGATCGTCGCGGGACCCGCGGTCGAAGCGTTCGGCGGCGTCGGTTGGGAACTCGTCGCGCCGATCGTCGCCCTGCTCGCGCCTGCGGCGCTGATCGCGACGGTGATGATGCCGACCGGCGCGCTGTTCCGCGCGGTCGGAAGAACGGATCTGCTGCTGCGGCTCGGCCTCGTGCGAGGCGCGGCCATGGCGCTCGGCGTCACGGCGGGCGCGTGGCTCGACGGTGCCGGGGGCGCCGCGATCGGGCTGTCGACGGCGATGGCGATCATGCTCGTGCCCTCTCTGTGCGTGCCGTTCCGCCTCGTCGACCTCGAGCTCCTCGCGGGCTTGCGCGCGCTCCTGCCGATCGGCAACGCCCTCGTCGGGCTCGCGCTGTGCGCGTTCGGCGGGCTCTGGCTCGCGACGGCGCTCGGTGCTTCACCCGGGGTCGCGACGGTGCTCGTCGCGGCGTCCGGGGCGACCGGATACTTCGCGGTGCTCTGGCTCGTCCGGCCGGCGTTCCTCGTTCCTTTGCTCGGTCCTCGATTCGTCAGGATGGAGGTGCGGACGTGACCCAGACCCAGTCCACGGTGTCCCTCGAGGCGCCCCCGGAACGGCAGCTCGGCGTGCCGTTCAGCGTCGTGATTCCCAGCTACAACCGCGCCGCGCTCGTTGGTCGCGCGATCGAAAGCGTGCTGGCGCAGACCCACGCGCCGCGCGAGATCCTCGTCGTCGACGACGGGTCGACGGACGACACGGCCGCCCGGCTCGTCGAATACGCCGACCGTGTTCGAATCGTGCGGCAGTCGAACCTCGGCGGCGCGGCCGCGCGCAACCGCGGCGTGGAGCTCGCGACGTGCAAGTGGATCGCGTTCTTAGACTCGGACGATCTCTGGCTGCCGGACCACCTCGAGCGCGTCGCGATCGCGATCGAGAGCACCGGCGGAGGCGCCGGCTTCTACTTCCGTGACGTCGACCGCAACGCGGCCGATGGCGGCGGGCACCTCTGGGAGGCGGGTGGCTTCTCGATCGATGACGAGTTCGAGTTCGTCGAGGACGGCTCCGACTGGGCGCTTCGCCCGCTGCAGCCGATGATGTTGCAGTCGGCGGTGTTCGACCGGGCCGCGTATCTCGAGGTCGGCGGGCTCGATCGGCGACTCACGCGGCGGCACGACACGGACCTGTTCTTCAAGATGTCGCTGAATCGTCCGGTTTGCGCGGTGCGTGGCGCGGGGTGCGAGTTCACGGCGGACGACGACACCGGCGCGCGTTTGACCCGCAAGCACGACGGCGAGTCGGTGACGTACTGGCGTTGCACGATTCGGATGTATCGCGACGCGCTGCGGCGCGCGCGTGGCTCCGCGCGTCGCGGCGAGATTCGCCGGAGGCTCGCGATCGGCTACTGGCGCCTGTCGCGCGCACACGGTCGGCGCGGCGCGTGGCCGTGCGCGACCTGGAACGGGCTGCGCTCGCTCAAGGTCGCGCCGTCGGTGGCACTGGAGGCCGTCGCGCGCTGGCTTCGGAGGAAGGGCAAGTGACCGCGACGACGACTCTGCAGCGCGATAGGCGCGTCGGCGTGGGGGCGCCGCCGCTCGTGACGGTGATCGTCTGCACCTACAACGCGGGGGAGCACCTCGTGCCGGCCGTGCGCAGCGTGCTCGAACAGACCCACACTCATCTCGAGGTTCTCGTCGTCGACGACGGCAGCACCGACGGCAGCGTGGAGTGCCTCGAGGCGGAGATCGAGGATCGCAGAGTACGTATCCTGCGCCAGGCCAACGCCGGCAAGCCCGCGGCGATGAACCGCGCGCTCGACGCGGCCCGCGGCGAGTTCTACGTCATCCAGGACGCGGACGACCTCAGCTATCCGGAGCGAGTCGAGCGTCAGCTCGCGCGTCTGCAAAGCGATCCCGAACTCGCCGGCGTGTTCTGCGGCTATGACCTCATTCTCGATGGCGAGCGCATCGCGCCCAGGACGTCGGGTCGCTCGCGCGCGGAGTGCGGGCGGTTGATCGCCGAGTTCAAGATGCCCGGGCACGACCCGACCGCGATGTATCGCATGAGCGCGGTCGCGGGCGAGCGCTACGAGACGGAGTTTCGCATCGGGGAAGGGCTCGACTATATCCTCCGCATCGGCGAGCGTGCGCCGCTCGCCGTGTGCGCTGGCGTGCTCTACTCGTATCGCGTCGAACTCGACGGTCTGACGAAGGCCGACCCGCATCGGCGCAACGAATACGTGCGACGAGTGCTGCGGCGTGCGTGCGAGCGACGCGGTCTCGATACGGCCGATGCTCCCGCTGCGGTGCACGCGCGGGCGCGTCGTCGGCTTCGGCAGCGAGATCGCGACAACAACCTCGCCGCGCATTTCATGGAAAGCGTGGTCGACCTTCGCGTTGCTGGCGAACGTGCGGAGGCGATCCGGATCGGATGGCGGTGCGCGAAGCTCTGGCCCTGGTCGGCGCACTACTGGAAGGCTCTCGCCTACGCGCTCTTGCCGTGGTCGTGGGTGCTCCAGCTCCGCTCGCGTTAGCGGCTACGCGATCCGCGCGACGGGCCACGGAGTGACGCGGCGTCGAGGCTGCTGCGGCGCCACGTCCGGTTGAGCGGTGCGCATCTGCGGCAGCGCCGCGATCAGCGCCAGCGAGAGCACGAACGCCGTGTTGGCCTGACCGAAGTAGGACACCGCGATGAAGCTCCAGGCGTGCGCGGCCAGCGCGGCGCCGAGCGCCCAAGCGGCGAAGCGGCGCGAGCGATCGAGGTGCGGGTCCCGCACCGCGCGGCCGACCGTCGCGAACGCGACCGCGAGAGTCAGCACGAAGGCGAGCAGCGCGGGCATACCGCCGTTGAGACCCTCGAGAACGTACTGGCAAGTGATGTCGTTGATGCCCAAGAACGCGGTGTCGGTCGCGCCGGTCAGAGCCCACACGTCGAAGTGTTGGATCGCGCCGTCGATGAGCGCGAAGCGGTGGTATCCGGTCGAACCACCGGAGAGATCGATGCGGGACAGCAGGTGCCAGACCGGCTTCTCGCGGTAGAAGTGTACGGCGACGCAGCCGGCGACGAACGTCCATCGCATCAGGCTCATCGACGAGCGGAAGCGATAGAGCGTGATCGCCGCGACGACGACGAGGACCGCGGCTACGGGCGTGCTGGATGCCGTTGCGGCGATGATGAACAGCGCAGCGACGAGTCCCGCCGACAGCAGCAGCTTCTTGCCATGGCGGCGCGCGGCGAGGAATAGCGGCAGGAGCGACGCCCAGAACACGCCGGCGATGATCGGGTGCGCGAACGCTCCCTGGCAGCGTAGGCGACCGTCGCGAATGCGCGTGATCTCCTCGACCCCGCCGAGCACCGCGAACAGGTTGCGGCCGGTCGAGAACTCGACCGCGAACAGGGCCGCGACCGGGATCGCGAGCCATGCGAACGTGCGGGCCACGCAGTCGACATCGGCCCAGTCACGGATCGCGACGCGGCAGACCACGTAGAGGCCGAACATCTCGAGTGCCCAGCCGATGCGATTGACGAGCGCGCTGACTTCGCCGCCGTGGGTGATTGTGAAGCACACGGTGCTCAGTCCGATCCACGCGGCCGCGGCGGTGTCGACCCGACCCCAGCGGTAGCCACGGAACTCGCCCCGAGACACAATGCGAGTCAGCGCGACGAGCACGAGGATCTTCGTCATCGTGAAGTCGAGACCGCCGAGCACGAGTCGTTGCGCCGGCGACACGAAGCACGCGATGGCGAACACCGGCAGCAGCATCGACTGGCGCCGGCACAAGAAGATCCACGCGCAGGCGAGCGCGAGCGCGCCGAGCACGCCCGCGTGGATCGTCGTCATGTTGTGATAGGACGTATCCATCGCGGTGCTGTCAGGACGCGTTGCGCTTCTTGGCGAGGTCGCGGAGGCGGCGCTTGAACTCGCCGCCGATCACGCGCCAGTTCTTCGGGAGCCAGCAGCGTTGGAAGACCCACGAGCAACGGAGCCGCTCGGAAGGAGTCAGCGGCGCGCGCCAGATCGCAGCCTGCATCTCCGAGAACAATCGCGTGCGCGGCGCCGGACGACGCCCGCGGTTCTCGGGAGCGAACCACGCGGCGAGGTCTTCGGTGCTGTCGTGCGCAAACTGCGAGCCGCCCACATGTAGTCGGCGGTGGAACAGGGCGCCATCGATCTCGTGGAAATGACCGCGTAGCGCGAGTTCGACGAGCAGCGTTTGGTCGGAAGACACGTAGCCGCCGATGAGACGCGTCGAGGCGAGCACGTCGCGACGGATGAGGCCGAACACCGCGTTGCACAGCTGCAGGTTGGTCAGGAGCTTCTCGAGGCGCCCGTGTGGAGCGTTGGCCCGGAGATCGAGGCCGTCGTCGTACTCCTCGACGAACTCGCCATCGGCGCCGATGATCGCGGTACGCGGATAGACGAGCGCCGTATCCGGAGCGCGGCGGAACTCGTCGAGGCAGCGGCGCAGATGATCGGGTGCGCAGCGGTCGTCCGCCGCTGCCCAGCGGAAGAACTCCCCGCGAGCGCGTTCGAACACGTGGTTGTAGTTCCGCGCGGCGCCTACGTTGGCAGGAAGGCGCTCGTATTCGATGCGTCGATCACGCGTCGCGTAGTCGCGGCAGATCTCTTCCGTCGCGTCAGTCGAAGCGTTGTCGCTGATCAACAACTCGAAGTCGCCGTGCTCCTGCGCGAGCAGCGACTCGATCGCCTCCCCCAGATAACGCTCCCCGTTGTAAACCGGGAGCCCGATGCTCACGCGCGGTCGTGCCATAGTCCGTGATCGCCGGCCGCGGATCTCCTGTCCCCGAATTGCGGCCAGAGAAGAGTAGGGCATGAATGGGGGAGAGGTCGGGAGGGGGAAGGGAAAGGGCGATGGGATGGGGGGTTAAAAGTGCGTACTTCTGGGGCGATTCGTTTTCGGGCCCGGACCCGGGCCCGTTCACGTTCCACGGAACGGGACACGGGAACGGGACACGGGAACGGGACACGGGAACGGGACACGGGAACGGGACACGGGAACGGGACACGGGAACGGGACACGGGA